>NZ_JBSFDD010000003.1:225828-536599 GCF_053593715.1 Streptomyces sp. NPDC002125
GCGGCCGTCCCGGCGTTGACCGCGGTGATCTGCCCGGACGCGGTGGTGGCATCCAGCGTCACCGGCAGGGTGACCGGCGGAGTGATGCCCCCGGTGGACATCGGCAGCCCGGCTGTCTCCGCGTGCTCGTCGACTCCGTAGCGGCGCGGGTCCGCGGCCGTCACCAGCAGGCTGTACGACGCGATTGTGTCGGTCACGTACTGGATGATCGGCCGCCCCGACCGGCGTACTACCGCCCTTTTCCACACCGCTTCCTGGACGACCAGCACGGTGTCGGTGAGTGCGGCCGCCGCCCGGGCCCGCTCCATCGCCTCCTCCAGCGCGGTGCGGTCCGGTGCGATGATCAGCCCCTCCAGCGTCATCGGCCGCTCGGCCAGGTACACCGGGGTGAACCACGCCCCGTGGTCCCCCTCCCTGCGCTGCACCTCCGACCGGGCGTCGGAGGAATCCCAGCCCTCCAACTTCTGGAGGCGCCAGGCCACTCCCTTGCCGTCGACCCCGCCCAGTGGGAGCTCGCCAAGGTCTGCCCGCAGGCCGCCCAGGTCCTGGCCCGGTGTGTACATCCGTCCCGCCCCCTTCTCAGCCGATCAGCTGCATGTGACGGGCCACGTCCATGGCCTGCTCGGCGCTGGACTGCTTCGCGCCGTACAGGTGGACCTCGTTGTGGGTGGTGATCTGCTGCGTGCCCGGCACCGACCGTGCCGGGCCGCCCCACCGACCGGCGGGGCGTGCGTCGTACCCGAGCATTCGGGCCGTCGTCGCGAGCAGCGCCCGCGACCGCGCGGATCCGTTGATCGGGATGTACGCCTCGGGGATCTTCGCCTCACCAGCGATGACCGTTGGCGAGCGGAGAATCCCGCCGGCCGCCATGGCCACAGTCCCGCCCTGCCCCGCCCACTGCCGTAGAAATTCGTCCTTGTACGGGCCGGGCAGGCTGTTGATCTGCGCCATCATCCGGGGCACCAGCGCCTTGACCGTGGCCGTGTCCAGCCCGGCCGCGATCAGCTCGGCGTACCCGGCGCCCGACTTCCCCCGCAGGGTGGACAGCAGGACGAGGGAGTTCACCAGGTCGTCCCCTGTCAGGGCCGCCTGCTGCGCCTTGACTGCGGCGGAGGCTGCGGACACGTCCTTGGCCGAGCCGGAGGCGGCTTGCCGGGCCAGAGCCATGGCCGAGGAGTCGCCCTGTGCGGCCAGGGCCTGCGCCAGGTCCCCGAACCCGCGCGCCGCGAGGCTCTGCAGGTCCTTCGCGAACTGATTGGACTCCTTGGTGGACGCCCCGAGCTGCTTCGTGAAATCGGCCAGGGTCGCCTTCGCGATCTCCCCGGTGGCCTGAAGCTTCTTGATGATGTCGTTGAACTGCTTGGTGTTCGCCCCAGCCAGGGAGTTGACCAGCGCGTAGCCCTCCTCGCCCATGCCCGCAAGCATGTCCGCAACGTCCTGCCCACCCCGCCGGGCGATCTGGGCCAGGTTGTTGCGCCACTTCGTGGTCGCAGCCAGGGACTTGGTGAGCTGCAGCTGGTACGCGGACAGGTTGAACGTCTTCGGGGCCTGTGCGCCGGCCTTCAGGCCGAGCGCCTTGTCGTACACCTTCACGTCGGCGTACTCCTCGGCGACCTTGCGGCGCGCCGCGTCGCGCTCCTTCTTCGTCGACTTCTTGTCCTTCAGGACCTTGGTGAGCTCCTTGACCGCGTCCTTGTACTCCGCCCACGCGTCCTTGAGCTTGCCGACCAGGTCGGTGTACCGCTCCATGCCGTCACCCTGGCCGCCGAGCGCCGGGGTGCTGGTGGGCGAGTAGGTGAACCCGTTCAGGCCGCCGGAGGCGTACCACTCGACCCGGCCCCCGAGGCGGCTGACAGTCTCCGCAGCGATCGCGCGCGAGCGGGGACGCTTCGACTGGGCGAGCGGGATGTATGCCTCGCCGCCGGTCTCACGCTCCGCCCATACACGCATCGCGCCGGCAGGGGCGATCTGGGCGACGTGGTTCTCCCGAACACCCCCGTTCGCGTAGTAGTCGACGACGGCGCCCCGGGCGTGCGACTGGATCATGTCCGGCACGCCGTTGGCGTCCGAGTCGGAGGCGGTGGCCTTGAGGTACACCCCGATACCCACGGGCTTGCCCTGGATCCCGTTGATGGCCCGCTGAATCGCACCGACCTGAGAGATCGGCGTCCCCGTCGGCACGGTCACCGACACCGAGCCGTCCTTCATGTGCGTGACCTTGAACCCGAGCGTCTTGAGCTGCTTCTCGGCGCCGCTAGTCAGCGCCTTCATCGTGAAGGACTTGCCCTTGGTGCCCCGGATCTTCGCCTGCACCGCCTGCAGGTCCTTCACGGCCGCCGCGGTGTCGGCGGACACCTTCGTTGTGGCCGCGTCCGGCAGCTGCAGGTACGCCGACGTGAGCTTGTCGATGGCGTCCTTCGAGAAGCCCGCGGCGTCCATCTGCTTGCGCAGGAGGCCCACGTTCTTCTCCAGGACCGCCTGCCCCTGCTCCTGGCTCCCGGTCTGCTCGGCCACCGACTGGGCGTACTCCATGGCGCCCTTGGCCGCGTCCAGGAACGCGCCCTTGACCGCGCGCCCCTTCTCCGTGGTCACGTCAAGGCTGGTGCCGTTTTCCTTCACGGCCTCGCTGAGGTCAGCCAGCGACTTCCGGAATCCGATCTCCTGCTCAGCGGTCGAGATGGCAACGCCGTTCAGGGTCTTCAGCGCGTCGGCGAGCTTCTCCGCCTCGGTGCGCTGGTCCTTCATCTGGTCCGCGGTCATCTCGGCCGCGTCGCCCAGGCCGGCCTGACTCTGCGCCGCGAGCTTCTGCTGGGTGTCCGCCCCGGACAGCGCCTCGGCGTACTGCGGCAGCAGCGTGCGCAGCTTCTCCGTGCTGGTGCCCTGCGCCTCGGCCTCGGCGGCCATCTGCCCGAATGCCTTTGCGGCGACATCCGCACTTCCGGCGCTGACGAGACCAGCCAGAGCCTCATCCAGACTCTTGACGTTCTCCCGCGCCTTGGTCAGCTCGTAGCTGTCAGAGCCGAGATGGGTGATGTTGTACAGCGAGTCGCCGATGCGGTCCAGGGTCCCGGCATGCGCGATGCGGGACACGGAGATCCCGAATTTGTCGAGGTCCTCGCCGAACGCCTTGGTGAGCTCGCCGCCCGCCTTGCCCTTGAGCGCCAGGTCGACCAGCGAGTTGGTGAGCTTGGTGACGTTCGGCGGCGCCTCGTCGAACTGCTTCATCATCGTCTCGACGCCGTAGCTGACCGCCGCGAGCCCGGCCACGACGAGCGTCATGCGGCCGAGCATCATCATGGCGGACCGCACGGTGGTTGCCGTGACACCCATCGCGGTCAGGGCCGCCCGGGTCGCGGCGATCCTCGGCAGGAGCAGCAGGAAGGCGCCGCCCACGAGCGCCACGGCGCCGCCGACTCCCATGAACCCGGTCACCGTGTGCTGCAGGCCCGGTGGGAGGCTGTTGTAGGCGTTGACCAGCGCGGTGATCCACTGCGTCATCTCGCGCAGGGTCCCGTTCGCTGCGGATCCGCCCTCGATGAGCGCGACCTCCAGGGCGCCCTTGAGGCGCTCCAGGTCACCAATCAGGTTGTCCGTCTGGACAGCGGCCATGCGCTGGGCGGCGCCAGCGTCGTCCACGCTGGTGACGTACCGGTTGATGCCCTCGGACCCGAGCTCGTACAGGATCGTCGCCGACCGGACAGCGTCCGCACCGAAAATGGTGGCCATCGCCGAGTTCCGGGCCTCGGGGGTGAGCTTGCTGAAGCTGGTCTTCATGCGGCCGGCCATCTCGGACAGGCCGACAAATTTCCCGCGGGAGTCGTAGGCCGTGAAACCGATCGCCTCCATGGCGAGCTCGGCCTCTTTGGACTGCGGCACCAGGCGCTGCAACATCACCTTGAGGGACGTACCGGCGTCCGAGCCGATGAGGGCGTGGTCGGCGAAAGCCGCCAGAGTTCCGACGGTGTCCTCGATGGACAGGCCCGTCTGGTGGGCGAGGAGCCCGCCCATGCGCAGGGACATGCCGAGCCCGTGGACGTCGGCTGCGCTCTTGTTCGCGCCTGCGGCGAGGAGGTCCGCGATGTGGCTGACGTCCCGGCCCGCCAACCCGAAGGTGTTCATCGCCTGGGCGCTGACGACTGCGGCCTCGGTGAGGTCGACCTGGCCGGACGCGGCGAGGGCCAGCGCGCCCTTGAGCGCGCCGCCGATGATGTTGGCGGTGGAGATGCCCGCGCGCGCCAGCTCGGCCTCGGCGTTCGCCGCCTCGGTGGCCGTGAAGCTGGTGGTCTTGCCGGCCTCGAGCGCCGCCGCGCGGAGCTTGCCCATCTCGGTCGCGTTGGCCCCGGTGACCGCCCGAACGTTGGACAGTGCCTTGTCGAATCGGGCTGCAGCCGCTGCGGCCACCGCGAAACCGGCGAGCATCGTGGCGCCGGCCGCAGCGCCCGCGTTGGCCAGTCGAGAGGTGGTGTCAGAGGCCTGCCGCATGCCGCGGGTGTAGTTGCTGATGTCGGCGCGGAGCCGGACGGTGACAGTACGGACGGCCACGGTTCACCTCCCCTTCTTGTTCTTGCGGTGCTCCAGATGGACGTGGAGCCCGTCAGCCGAGCCCTTCTGATCCTGGTGAGCGCGGACGGTCTTCGCCGAGGTCGCACAGGAGTGGCACATGATCAACTCGGCCGTGTACTCGAATTCGTTCGCCGGGTCGGTGGCCTCTGACCATGCCTGTCCGCAGTCCGGACACGTGTCCGCCTCGATCTCCTTCAGGGCCAGGGCCCACGCCCGGTCCTCCTCGGTGAACAGCGGCTCTCCAGGAGCCACCACCCGCCCGAGGAACACCGAGCGCGGCACGCCCCAGTCGCGCGCGGTTTCTACTTCTCGCCGCCAACGGCCGCCGCCAGGAGAGCGGAGGCGGCCAACGAGAAAGGGGCGAGACCCGAGCTGTTGTGGACGTCCCACGCGGTGTCGAACAGCCGCTTGATGTCGCCCTGGCTGATGACCTCGAACAGCGCCTTCACGTCGTCCTCAGCCATCTCCGGGTCGATCGCCGAGGCGGCGATCAGGGCCCGTGGGAACGTCACCGAGTCGAAGCCCTCGTTGGGATCCTTCGACGGGTGGGCGGCCAGCAGGCTGGAGTACGCCTCGTCGCCGATGTATCGAAAGCGGAACACCGCCTCGGAGGTCTTCGCCTTCTGCCGGAGCTTCGCGATCTGCTCGCTGATCTTCCGACCCGGGTGCTGCTCGGTCAGGTCGGTCGGCTGCCAGTCCTCCGACACCTGGAGCAGCTCGGCCTCCAGGCGCTCGATCTCCCCGGCGGTCTGACCGTCGAGGAGGACCGTCGTGCTGCCCTCGCGCGGCTTGGCCTTGGCGAGCAGGGCCTTGATGTCGGGCATCAGGCCACCGTCGCGGCGGTCGCCGGAACGTCCGTCACCCGCATCGGGCTGGTGAACTTCATGACCTCGTTGGCGGCCGGGGAGTTGTTCGCGGGCTCCCCGCAGGTGATCGGGTACACCTCGGCCTTCTGGCCGACCGCCCACGCCGTGGCGAAGTCGACGCCACGGCGCACCGCGAGGAACCCGCCGACGCCGTACTTCAGGGTGGTGTAGGGCGCGTCGTCCGTAGGGTTGTCGCCCCGCTTGAACGTGAGCTCCACGTCGAAGCCGACCCTGCCGACGGTCTTGGTGTCGAACTTGCTGGCCAGCGAGGACGTGTCGACGTCGGCCGTGGTCGGGTCCAGCTTGAGCCCGTCCGGGGTGATCCGCTTCGTGTAGTCCGCGCCCGCGTTCAGCTCGGCCACGGTCGGGGCGTTGATGTTCGCGCAGGTGGCCATCCACACCACGCGGGTCTTTCCGTCAGAGATCAGGTCAGCCATTGGGCCCTCCAGGGCATAAGAGAAGCCCCGGCCGGCGGCGCGGGGCGTACGGGGCGGGTGGGGGTCAGATGCGCAGCGAGGCGACCGTCACCGTGGTCGCCGAGGAGTACCCGACGGCGCACAGGCCATCACTCGCGTTCTGGAGCAGATCGGCGGGGAGCGGGCCGACCATGCGCTCACCGGACGCCGGGACACTGACGGTGACGTTCGCGGCGGCCTGGCCACGCACGGTGGCGGTGGACGTCAAGGTCACCGTGATGGGGCTGGCCGCGCCGTTCTTCACGTGAATGAAGTTGCGGTCACCGCACTCGACTTTGTCTCCGCCGCCGGCCGCCGCGGTGTAGGTAGGGGCGAGGCCGCCGAGGGCCACGGTCTGGGTGGCGAGGGTCGCCATGAGGGTCTCCGATCAGGAGGGGATGGACTGGATGAGGTAGAGCACCGGCACGTACCACAGGGGCGGGGCCATGTCGTCGTCGCGCTGCAGCGGGGGGCCGCCCTGGTCCTCCGGCTGCCATGCCAGGCGGCCCGCCACGGTCAGCGGGCGGTCCAGGGCCTTGCGGGTCTGGTCCGCGACCCACATGGCGCGCTCAGGGTCCCCGCCCACGCACGTGATCTGGCACAGGTGGCGGAAATCCGTGCGCTCCCCGCCGAGGGACGCGCGGCCGGCCACCCCGGGGTCGGGGTAGAGGACTGCGAACTTGTCCGGCGGGGTCCAGATGCCGCCGGGTGTGCCGCCGATGTAGACGGTCAGCCCTCGGTCCTCGAGGGCCTGCTTCACAGCATCGACGTGGGGAAGGACGGTCGGTGTCACCACCAGGTCAGCCCCCTCTGCTGGATCAGCGCCATCTGAGCCTCGAACGCCAGCAGTTCGTTGATCAGGGCCCGGCCGCCGTCGTTGTGCGGCGGGTTCTTCACCGACCCGTACTCCAGGATGTTGCCAAGGGCGCCCTGGGGGCCGCCCTTGTCCGGGCCGATGATGGCCAGCAGCTGGTCAGGGCCGAAGGCGAGCAGGTCGAACCCGATGGTCCGCGGGTAGTACGGAGCATGCTTCGGGGCGGACGCGCGAGCATTCGCCCGCCACTCGTTCTTGATGTTCAGCGCGCCGCGCATCATGACGGCCCGGGTGTCGCGGCGCGCCTCCGGCACTACCCGAGCCAGATGGGTGCGCAGCCGCTGGACATCGCGCATGTCGAACGGGTTCCGCCCGCTGGTCACGAGCGGTCCTCGGTGCTGATCCGCCACCCGGTGGCCTGCCCGGAGAACTGCGACGACGCCACCCACAGGACCAGGCCCGTCATCCGCTGGTCCTCGGAGGCCAGGACTTCCACCCGCGCGCCGGCCAGCAGGCGGGTACCCGAGGGCAGCCCAGTCGCCCACGGCAGGATGACCTCGAACTCCCGGAGGACGACCTCCCGCTCACCGGCCTGCGTGTCCTCGCCGGTGGACTGGGACACCGGTTTCACCCGGGCCCGCCCCTCGTAGAGAACCGTCACCGGGCCCGGCACGGTGGTGCCCGACTCCCGGTCGAAGACGTCCTCGCCCTGGGTGTAAAGCCGCACCGTGTCGAGCATGCGGGCCTCCGACGCGGCCCGACCCCGGGCGAGGGCTTCCGCGATGCTCACGGCGTCACCGCCGGCGCCCCGGGGACGATGGAGAACGCGGCGCCGCCCCCGGGCGCGGGCCGGAGCTCCTCTACCTCGGCCTGGGTGAGGTAGATCTCCCCTGTCGAGCGGGAGGAGTCGATCGTGTACGAGTAGTCGTCGATCGACTCCTGCCGCTTGCCAGACGGGTTGTCGAGCTTGCGCAGCACCATGGCGCAGCAGACCTTCTTGGAGATCGCTGTCGGCGTGGTGGCGTACCGCGGGAACCGGTCGAGGATGACGGCGGTGGCGTCGTCGAGGAAGACGGGGGCCTGGCGCTCCTCGACGGCCGTCAGGTCACGGCCGAGCCGGTCCGCCAGGTCCTCCAAGGTGGCCAGGGCCGCCATCGGTCACTCCTTCGGGTCGGCGTCCGCGTACTGCTCCGCCAGCTGGTCGCGGGTCAGTGCGGACGCCTCTTCCTCGGTGGCCCCGACCTTGACCGCCCAGGCCACCCAGTCGTCCTTCGATGCCCGCTTCGACGGGGCCCTGTCGCCGGCAGGCTCGCCGCCCCCGGTCTCGGTGATGCCCTCGGATTCGGGCAGGGACCGCAGCCGCTTGGCCACGGCCGCATCCGACGTCTCGAACCGTCCGTCCTCGAAGCGTGCCCACACCCCGTCGTCGTCCTGGAGGGTGAGTGCCGGATAGGTGCTGCTGGTGAATGTCGCCATGGTGGCGGTCTCCTTAGCTGAGGTCCTTGATGACGCCGTGGTAGGTCTCGGGGCCGTACTCCAGGCCGACCTCGCCGTACAGCTGCCACTTCTCGGCCGCACCGGTCTTGGCGAGCTGCTCGGCGAACAGCAGGCCCTTGCCGGGGATCTCCAGCCACACCGGGGCGCAGACGGAGAGGTCGACGACAGCGACCTGCCCGGTCGGCATCCACCGGTCGAGCATTACGCCGAACGTCCCGAAGTCCGTGACGAGCGTGTCGACGGCGACGCCACCGATGTTGCGGGTCATGGTCGGCTGGTTGAGCGAACCGGTGCCGTAGAGGTTGGACAGGGCAACCTTCTGCGCCGGCCCGACCATGAACACGGTCGACTCCTGCGGCAGCTTCGCGCCGGCGGCGAACATCGCGGCCAGCTGCGCGTCAACGATCGCCTTCGAGATGGCGCGCGGGGTGCCGCCGTTCGCGTTGACGTTCGTCGTGATCGCGGTCAGCAGGCCACGGGTCTTGCGGGCGGTCGCGTTGTTCGCGGGCTTCGCGTAGGTGCCGGTCAGGAACGACATCTCCACGTCGACCGCCATCGACTCCAGCTCGGTGGTGATCTGCATGGTCAGCTCGTCGTTGACCGGGTTGTCGTCCGCCCCGATGTTGACCCCGGAGTACATGCCGGTGGCGGCCTGCCGGGTGTAGGACACCTCGATCGCGGAGTGGTGGATCTCCACCACGTTGGAGACGTTCGACCGGGACCGGGCGACCGCCGTCGGGGCGTTGGCCCCTTCGACGACCGCGTTACCGGCGGTCGACGTGCGGCGGTCCACGGTCTGCCACTCGAACTCGACCGACTTGGTCCGCTTCCCGCCGGACAGGCCGCCGATCGCGGCCAGGAACGGCGTCTCGGTCGGCGTGACCGTGTAGAGCTGACCGTGGTAGTTCGGCAGGTTGAAGGTCGTGCCCTGCCCGGAAACTGCACCCATGGGGTTGTCCTCTCAAAAGGGTGAGGGCCCGGCCTGGTGGCCTGCCCTACTTGGTCTTCGTGATCTCGCGCAGCTGCTGCGTCTTGAGCGCCATCACGAGCTTTGTGTTCCCGGCCTTCTCCGCCTCGGCGATCTGTCCGTCGAGGGTCGGAGTCCCGCCGGGGCGGGCGCCCTGGGCCGGGTCCGGGGCGGGAACGCGCGGAGCTGCGGGCCCGGCCGCCCAGTGCGGCTTGCGCTCCAGCAGCCCGTCCAGAGCCGCTGTGATCGCGTCGCTGTCAACAGCCCCGCCCTCAGTGAGGAACGAGCCGCTGGCGAGAGCGTCCACGGCGTCCTGCGGGTCCTGGAACCGGCCGGCCGCGAGTGCCTGAACCGACGCGGACACGGCCAGCCTCGTGGCCTGCTCAGCACGCGTCTCCGCCGCCTTCAGCGCGTCCGCCTGCCGCTCGGCCTCGGTCTTGTCCCGGTCCTCGTACTCCCGCAGCCGGGTGGCCTGCTCGGCGCGCTCTTTCTCCGCCGTCTTCGCGCGGGCCTTCCACTCGGCCAGCGCCTTCTCACCGGCGGGGCCCAGGGGGACGTCCGCGGGCGGTTCCCCGGCCGAGGCCGGAGGGTTGGCGGGGGGAGCCGGGTTCGGTTCGGCCGGCGGCGGGTTGCCCGCGCCCGGGTCCGTGATCGGTTCGGTCGGTGTGGGTGTGCTCATCAGTGCTCCCGTTGCAGGAGGTTGCGACCGTCGGCATTGCGCCGGGGTCAGGTCAGGTAGCCGTAGCGCCGCAGCATGCGCACCGCGTCCTCACGGCTCGTGGCGATACGGAAGATCTCTTCGGGCATCAGCCGTGCGGACCGGAGCCGGAAGGCCCGGTCGACGTCCGCCGTGATTTCCCCGGCGTCCAGCGCGCGGCGCCGCTCCACATGCCAGTACCGGCTGCCGCGCCGGGTGCCCATGCGCGTCGCGGTGCCCGCGGCATTCATGCCACGCCTCGCGTTGACGACCTGGCCCATGTCCGCGCCCTCGCGAATGGCACGGGCCCCGGCGTCACCGAAGATGCGGCGCTGCTCGGCAGCCGAAAGGCTGTTGAAGTACGCCCGCGGGTCGAGGAAGCCTGAGCCCTGGTCCGCGCCCGCACGGCCACGGTGCTGGTTCCGGGCGATCAGGGTGGTCGGCAGGTGAATGCAGTCGCACTTCGGGTGCCGCTGGAAACCGGTGTTCCACCCGAACTCTTTACCGGCCAGAATCACGCACCGGGAGCAGGCCGGAGGCTGGACCACCCGGACGTAGCCCTGGATCGTGCGCCGCCCGGCCATACCGGAGGCAACCGCGCCACGGCCGGCATCCGCGACCTGCGTGCTCGTGATCCGCAACGCTGACGCCAGCGACCCGCGGGCCGCATCCTGCATTGACTGCCCAGCCAGCAACCGCACTTTCCAGTCGATGATCGGCTGGTACAGCAGAGACAGCAGCGGTCGCCCGTCCGACGCGATCCCGCCGAACGCCGACGCCCGCACCGCACCGGCCGCCGCGGCTTCGGCGCCCTCGGCGGCCTGCACGGCGTCGAGGTAGGCATCGGCCAGCGCCGCCGCCGCGACCTGCTGCGCCGTCAGGGCCTGCTCCAGCGCGGGGGCCAGGGCCGCCCAGGAGCCGGTCAGGTCACCCCGGTCGAGCTGCCGCCACAGGGCCTGCACCTGGTTTGTGGCACGCCGCACGATCCGCTGCTGCGCCCGGTACTGGGCGGTGGCGACGGCCCGCACGTCCTGGGAGACCATCGCCTACTCCAGAGCCGGGATCTCGGCGGGCTCGGGCTCCGGCTTGGGGCCGAAGCCGGCCGCCAGGTCGTCACCCATGGCCCGGTCGAGGGCAGCCTGGTCCATCTGCCGCATCCGCTGCCGCTGCACCGCGGTGTACCCGAGGTCCTCACGGGCCTGCTCAACCGGCAGAATGCCCGACGCCACCAGCTTCGTGACCGCGTCAGCCTTCTGCGCGTAGGTCGGCGTCGCCGGGTCCCGCCACAAGGTCTCCAGCGACCGTGCGCGCGGGTCCCAGCGCCCGTCCCGGATACGCAGGACCAGCCGGTTCATCTGCTCGTAGGAGCCACCGAGCGGCCGGTGCCGCCGCTCGGCACGCTTGATGAGCCGCGTCTCAGCCGACCGGATCGCGTCCGCCGACGGCGGGTTGTTCGTGTCCAGGCCCATGTAGTTCGGCGGCAGACCGGCCAGAGACGCCACCAGGCGGGCCAGGAGCTCGATCGTCTGGTGGAAGTTCGACAGCTGGGCTTCGGGGAACTGGATGACGTCGGCGCCGTCGCCGCCCTCACCGGTCTTGCGGTTCTTCACCGTGGCCCAGATGCGGCCGGCCAGACGCGACCAGGCGGAGACGGGGTTGCCGTCCGCGTCCCGGAAGTCGTCCTCGTCGAACCCAAACGCCACCCGGCGGGGCATGGCGTGGTACTCCGAGCTGACCATCATGTCCGTGGCTTCCTTGCACGCCGCGTCGGACAGCGGGATCACGTCGGTCAGTTCGCTGATGCCGCCGGGACGCATCAGCCGCGGCCGGTTCACCAGCGCGACAACGGGCGGTACCTCCAGGCCGTGCTCGTCGCGGTCGACCTCGCGCCACCCGTTCGCGGTGGTCTGCTCGTACCAGTGGGTCACCCCGGGGACGTACAGGGCCGCGTACCGGTCGGTGATCGCGTCGGTGATCGGGTCCTGCTCGTGCCAGCGTTTCAGCGCGGCCCGGACCGCACGGGTCTGCGGGTCCCAGTCGACCTGCATCTGCAACGGCGACTCCACTGTCACCAGCGGCGTGGATGGGTCCTTCTCGTTCGTGCCGACCACCAGGAACGAGCGGCGCATCACCAGCGAATCGACGTGCGCCTGCTGGCTGGCCTCGTCCATCCCGTTGGCCTGCCAGATTTGCCACAGGTCCTCCGCCGCGCTCTCGTCGTCGGCGTACCGGAACCCTTCGACGTCCAGGCGTTCCTCCAGCGCGTCGACGACCAGCCGCGGCCAGTTGATGACGACCTGGCGCAGCTGCTCGCCGAGCTCCTCCAGAAGCTCCGGGTGCAGGTACGCGAGAGGCTGCTGGCCCTCGTAGTAGCGGTTCAGTTCCTCCAGGCCGGGCTTCTGTGCCTCGTGGACCCGGGCCAGGTGGGCCACCCACTCATCGGGGGTGCGGTCCGATGCCTTCACCTCGTCACCTCCGCCCCATCACGATCATTCGCCCGGACTTCTTGGGCTTGGCCTGTCCTGCCGCGATGGCGTCCGACGCCGCCTCGTGGGCGAGCACCGAGCACACGGTCAGGTCGATCTTCTGCAGCACGGACGCCTTGCGGAGCACGTACCGGTTCGACGGCCGCGCGGCTTTGCGGGCGTTCCGGATGTGCGTGGACGTTGTCTCGCACCCGTCGTGCCGGAAGGTGGTCTCGGCTTTCAGTACGTCTGTGAGGAGCGACTCGCACGCCGCGTGCATCTGCACCACCCGCGTCGTGTGCCACTCCGTCACCCGCTTCTCTCCGAAATCGGCCTGCCAGGCGGCTACCTCCGACGTCCAGTACGGCGGGTCGCAGTACGCGCGCACCACGTCGAACCGGGCAAACATCTCCCGGAAGGCCACATCGACCTCCAGCCGGGGGACCTGGCCCTCCCAGTCCGCCGGATTCCACACTGTCGGCAGCCGGTCAGGCCCGTACACCGGGGTGAACTGGTAGCCCTCCAGCGTCTCCGCCCGGATACCGGTCCAGTCGTCCACGTCGGACCCGTCGAACCCGAGGACGACCCGGGTACCGTCCGGGATGGTCTGGATGTCCTTGCGGGCGTCCCAGCGGTCCTGCTGGATCCAGGCACCCATACCGGCGACGATCCGGTTGCCGTAGAAGCGCTCGGCCTCGGCCGGCTCCTTCTCCAGCAGCTCGGCCGCCTCGCCCTCGATAGCGTCGAGGTCGATGTGGTGGCTGCCCTCGTAGACGTGTGCGTGGATACGGCGCCGCTCAGCCTTGTTCGTGTACGAGAGGCCCTTCGGCGGCAACCGGTGGTAGCGGTAGATGTCCACCGAGCTGGACTCCGCGGTCTTCTGCGCCACGCTGTTCTCGCTGGGGTCCCACCCGTTCGTCGTTTCCATCGAACGGCCGGACATGCCGGCCAGGCCGCGGCGCTGGGTGGTCGCGACCTTCGTCATCTTGTTCGTCTCGGTCCAGATCCCGGTCTCGTCCTGCACGACGAAGGTGACCGGGTTGCCCAGGCGGCTCTGCGCGCTGCTGGTGACGACGTCGATCCGCCCGTCGTTCGGCAGCCGGATGAACTGCTCGCCGACCTTCATCAGCTCGGACAGCGGACCGTTGCGGATCATCGCCTGCAGCGGCCGGTACACGTTGTCCGTCTGGTCCTCGGACGTCGCCGTGATCTGGAGCAGCGGAGTCGTCCACGGGCGCCCCAGAGGTTCGCCGGGCTCGTACTCGTACACCCAGCCGCAGCCGCAGCCGTGCTTGCGGCAGTCGTACCGCTCGCCACCCTCTGCCCAGCCCCCGAAGAGGACCGGGCCGACAGCTTCGGCCGCCACGATCCCAGCCGTCCACGGGCCCTTGCCGGACTTCTGCGGGGCGACGACCTGCGCGCGCCGGTAGTGGAACGCGGTGGACAGCTGGCCCACCGTGGCAGTCGGTCGGACCCGGTAGAAGCTCGCCGTGGCCCGGAGTTGCCAGTCGTACATCTCGAACGGCTGCGGCTCGGTGACCAGTCCGCCCACCGACTGGAGTTGGCAGTGCGCAGCGATCCAGTCCGGGACGACGAACAGGGTGGGGAAGTCCAGCGGCCACGTCCCGTCGTCAGCCGCTACCACCAGGCACCGCCCTCAGCCTGGCCCGCGCCGAGTTCGGGGCAGGCTGTACCGGCCCGGCCGGCCGCTCCTCGATCTCCTCGGCCCGGTCGATCCGCCACCGGTTCGCCCGCATCCCCGGCGTCGTCAGCCCGAGACTGTCGGACATCTGCCGGACCAGGGTGCCGACCGTGACCGGGGCGTCCGGAGACTCGGCCTCAGCCAGGCGCCGGACGTACAGGGCCACCTCGATGTCCTGCCCGTACCGTTCCCACATCAGGGCCTGCGGCATCAGCCACAGGCGTTCCCAGAGCGCATCCTCGCGGGCCGTCTGATCCGTCAGGGGCCAGGTGGGCGTTGCGCCCTGGCGGCCCTCGGCGGGCAGGATCGACCATTCGCCGGCGTCGCGTTCCCGGCGCAGGGCGTCGGGGTCGGGGGCCGGTCCGGAGCGTGCGCGTGCACCACCCTTTGCCATGTTGATCACTCCAACTGAGCCGCGTTGCACGGCGAAAGCGCCATCACATTGCGTGACAGCGGAGTATGATCGACACCCCTCGGACCATGATCACGAAGGCTCTGAACCTGGCAAACCTGCCAGCCACCTCCCCGGCGGTCCTTGGGATGATCTTGGTTGGGGCCCCTCCCCGGGGGTGATCATGGGTCGGGATCACCGTGTGTGACGATCACCCGTCGTCGTCGGGCTGCCGGACCGAGTCGGTCTCCAGGGTCTCGGCGATCCGGAGCATGCCGGCGCGCTCGATCCAGCCGAGGCCGTCGGAGTGGGCGAGGCTGAGCCTGGTACCGCCGTCTGCGTCCAGGACCTTCAGCAGCACCAGGGCGCCGGCCACGAGGTCGTCGGGGCCGACGGTCGCTTCGATGCCGAGGGCGTCGATGAAGGTCACCGATCGGGCGTGTTGGCGTGCCCGCGTTCTCGTCCCATCCGGTCACTGGTGCCACCCTCCCGGCTGGTGCCGTGCTGTCTCGCTGCTGTGGCATGGAGGGCAGAGGCCGCGCCCGTGCTTCGGGTCGTCGGGCTCGAGGCCCTGGCTCGCAAGCTCGCGCCGGCTGAGTGGCCAGTGGTCTGCGTGCACGGACGGCTGACCGCATGGTCCGTCGTGTCCGTGCCCCTGCTCGATGCACACGCACCGCGGGTCGCGGGCGAGGACTGCCGGCCGAAACCGGGTCTCGTGTCGCCTGCCGTATCCGCGCTGCCGTGCGCTGCCGCGCCGCTGTTCGGCTTCCCGCCTGTGCTCGGCACAGCGACCGCCTTGGTCGGTGTACTCGGGGCACCCGGGGGTGGAGCAAACGCGCCAGCGCTGGGGCTTGGCCATGGCGTCACCCCCGCGCTGTGGTCAGTGGCTGTAGCTGGCGTCCACGAGGTAGACGGATGCGCCGATCTCGGTGGTCTTCGCGGTGGCGATGGGCTGGCACGCGGTGGCCATGTCCTGCTCGAACCGGTCGACGTCGGTATCGGCGGGCAGTGTGGTCAGCCCGTCGTTCTTGCGGGCGCCGACGAGCATGTCGGCGGCGAGGGCCCAACGCTGGTGGTGGTCCATGGTGGTGAGGTAGTCGCCGCAGGTGGTGCTGCTGTACGGCGTGGGCCACGTCTGCGTGTACTTTCCGGCCGGGGCTGCCGCGCGGTCGCCGGTCGTGCCGCAGCCGGTGAGGCTGAGTGTGAGGGTGGCCGCGAGGGCGGCGAGGGTGTGTCTAGTGCGCATGGTCCCCCCTGGGACTGAACGGTGAGGGGCCATCGTGGCGCAGCGCGGGCGCTGGTGTCCTGGGGTCAGCGGGTCTCGGTCATGCCGACCATGCGCAGGGCTCGGCTGCGGGTGGCGCGTTCGGCTCGGGCGACGTCGGCGAGGGCGTAGAGGCGGGTGCGGCCGTCTTCGGCGAGGCCGGTGGGGGCGAGGTGGCCGCGGCTGCGCCATTGCCGGATGGTGCAGGACTTGATGTGCGCAGCGCCGGCGCTGAGCGCCTGGCGGGCCCTGTCTGCGTGGGCGGCGGCCTGCGCGGCGGTGAGCAGGATGGGGTCCATGGGCCTCCGTCCGGGCATGCGAAAGCCCCCGACGGTTGGTCAGGGGCTCGGTGTGGGCACACGTGTGGCGCTGGCAGCAGTGTGACGCTGATTGCCGATCTTGTCCAGCGGGACGCGGTGCGCCCCGTCCCGACGGGGGGCCGGGGCGGGGGCGCTCGGGTCCAAGAGCAAGCGGTGCCTGGACGTGTCAGACGGTACGGCGCAGCGCTGACAGTCGGGACGCTACTTGGGCTTCGCGGTGCCCTTGCCAGCGGCCTGGGCCTTCTTGGTCTCCTCGTTCTTCCGGGCGAGGTCGCCGATGCTGATCTGCTTCTGGAGTGCCATGGGTCAGGTCCTCTCGGTGTGGAGCACGGTGTGCCGTACGGGGTTGTCGGGGTCGTCGGTGATCACGTACGTGGGGGTGTTGCTCGCGTTGTTGTTGTTGCTCTGACCTGGGACAACAACGCCAACAAGGGGCGGTCCAGGCGTGGGGGAGGGGAGGGGTGGGACGTCGTCCCGGTGGACGCCCTCTCGGCCGCTCACCCCGGGGACCCTCACGCCGGGCCGTACGCGGATACCCACGCGGGCCAGGAGGGCGCGCACGTCGCGGGTGGCCCACGGGGCCTTCTTGGCGCGCGCGGGGAGCACCTCGGCGAGGGCCTTGAGGTGAACGCCGCCGGTGTCCTGCAGGAGGCCGCGCAGCAGGCACGCGACGTCGTCTCGGGTGAGGGTCTCGGCAGGGTCCGGACCAGCCTTCTCCGTCCTCTCCTTCTGCTCGGCGGCCGGCCTCTCGGCGTAGGCGGCGATGTAGCCGAGGGCGATCGAGGTGAGCGCCCAGGCGGCGATGAGGCCGAG
This sequence comes from Streptomyces sp. NPDC002125, assembly GCF_053593715.1. Classification (NCBI taxonomy): domain Bacteria; kingdom Bacillati; phylum Actinomycetota; class Actinomycetes; order Kitasatosporales; family Streptomycetaceae; genus Streptomyces; species Streptomyces sp. NPDC002125. The sequence continues at coordinate 242,643 of NZ_JBSFDD010000003.1, forward strand.
GGCGATGTTCGTGGTCCAGGGCAGGCCCTTCGCGACGGCCACGGCGATCAGGAGACCGACCCAGCGGAGCAGGGCCGAGCCCCCGTCGTCCTCCCCCGCCGGGGCCTCAGCCGTCTTCGGCGCGGGCTTGGACTGCTCCCCCGCTGCCTCGGTGGCGGGCTTCCCCTCGCTCTCCCCCGCGAGCTCCTGCGGGGCCTCGGGCGCCTTCTTCGCGGGCTTCTCGGGCGCAGCGGCGGGCTTGGGCTTGGAGTTGCACAGCCAGTTGACGGTGAGGTGGGTGAGACGAGCCCAGCCGACCCATACGGCGGTCCAGAAGCCGATCCAGTACTCCACGTCACGCCCCGACCATCATCGACAGGGCGGCGAAGAACTGGCCAGGCACGGCCCAGATCGACCCGATCCCGGCCATGGGCCAGGTGAACGCGGCGACCAGGGAAAGCACAGCCGCCCGGGCCGGGTTGAGCGGGGCGAAGACCATGAGGACGACCAGGAGGCCGCAGGCTGCACCGATCCCAACCTCTCCGAGGGGCCCGGCCGCTCCGCCGACGCCGAGGCCTGTCCAGCCCTGCTCGACGACCTGCTGCGGGGAAGCCCAGATTTTCCCGGCGGCAATGTAGGCGGATCCGGCGACGAATGCGGTGATGCCCGACCAGAGGGTGTTGAGCTTGCGGGAGCCCTTGCCGATGACGCCGAAGACGAGGATGGCGGTGGCGATCAGGGCGAGGCCTCCGGCGCCGACGTAGTCGAACGTGCCGCCGCTGGCGGCTGCTGCGAGGTACATGACGGGGGTCTCCTAGACGGTGCCGGGCGCGTAGAGGGCCAGGGCGAGGGCGACGGAGCTGACGGGGATGCGGGCGGCCCAGACGAGGGCGGGGCGCAGCGCCGGGGGCATGTAGGGCAGGCCGGGCAGGTAGGAGGCGACGATCCAGCCGACGAAGCCCATGGCGATACCTACGGCGGCCCCCTGCTGTCCGGCGTCGTCCAGGACGCTGCGCATGGCACCGACGAGGCCGAACGCCCACCCGGCGGCTCCTGCGGAGAGGTGGTAGGCGAACCAGAGGCGGAGGCGGCGAAGGCGCTCGGCCGCGCGCTCGGCCGCCGGATCCGGGGCGAGCCACGGAGGTGCGACCGGGGCGGGCTGGTTCACCGTGACGTGGATGCCGGGCGTAGCGGCGAGTTGCTCCTGTGGCGTTGGCTCGGGCGTCTGGGTGGCCGGGCTGCCGAACGGACGCGGGACTACGTGCCACCAGGGGCGTGCGGCCTCGGGCTGCTCCTCCTGGTCGTCTTCCTCGTCCTGGTCCTCGTCGTCCTCGGCGGCGGGCGCCGTGGGTTCGGGGATGACGTGGACCTGTACGAGTGGGGCCGGCGGCTGCTCCTGGTCGGGCGGGGGGCCGTCGATGATGCGGCGCAGCCGGGCGCGCAAGGTCTTCTCGTCGTCGCTCATGCGGAGCGCTCCAGCTCGCGGTTGAGCGTGCGGACGATGGTGGAGCGTGGGACACCTGTCCCGTGGATCTTGTGGACGTAGGACACGACCCTGTCCTTGTCCTGGACACCGGAGGACAGGGCTGTCCTGACGCTGTCCGTGACGCTCTGCCCGGGCGGGGCGATGGAGGGCAGCGTGCCGTCTGACCTGGTGTCTCGCGTGTCCTGCCCGTTGTCCTGGTTGTCCAGGACAGCCAGGACAATGTCCGGGTCGTAGTCCAGGCCGAGGGTGTCGAGGTGGTCCAGGACGTCATCGTGGGACAGGCCCGGGACGGTTGTCCTGATCGCCCGGACAGCGGACAGAACAGTGGGGGACAGCTGTCCCGGCGTGTCCCGGGCGCTGTCTTGCGGCGCGGCCTCCAGCGCCTGCGCAGGGGCGTACACGGCGGCCTGTCCCTCGATCCTGGCGAGGTGGCGGGTCCGTGAGGCGAGCGCGAGGCGCGCGGTGATCTCGGCCTCTTCCTGGATCAGCCACGCCCTGGTGCGCGCGGGCAGCGGCCGGGACTGGTGCCGCATCACAACGGTCCACATCTTCTTCGCGACGGCGGAGACCGCGGCACCGGCAAGGCCGACGTACAGGGCCTCTTCGACGTAGCCGTGGGTGGCGACGACGGCCATGTCCAGGAGCAGGGCCCAGGTGCCGGCCTTTCGGGGCCCGGCTGCGCGGTCGGCGTCATAGCGGGCGAGCCATTCCAGCGCCATGCAGGCCACCCAGGCGATGGCGAATGCGCCGGCGGCCAGGTAGGCGATGGGTGCAACGACTGCCCGGGCGAGGAGGTCTCCGATGCTCGCGACCGACCAGACGACGGCGACGGCAACCAGGACGACGGCTGCGATGGTCACCGCGGTGGTGACGACCTGGTCCCAGTCGCGGGGAGGCACGGGCACCATCGCCTCGTAGTCCTCCTCGACCATCTTGGTCTTGCCGTTCACGGTGTGCGGGACGAGGCGCTGCCGGGTCTCGGTGCGGTATTCGACGCCGGGGAGCAGCTGCTGCTCGACGGGGGTCTGTTCGGTGGTCACGCTGCTCCTCCAGGAGCGAAGAGGCCGGGCCCGTGCGGTGCCGGGCCCGGCCGTGGGGGTGGAGTGTCAGCTGCGGCGGGCGCGGGCGGCCTGCTTGGCCATGGCCTCGCGGGCAGCGGCGCCTGCGGCGTAGTCGCGGCGGCAGGCCTCGATCGTGGCGGGCTCGGAGATGACGCTGCTCGGGCTGCGCTCGGGCGTGACGGGCTGCGCCTGCTGGCGGGCCATCAGACGGTCCTCGCGGCGGAGCGCAGGCAGATGGCCCACTCGCCGCGCGTCCGGGCGCTGGCCCAGAGGTCGGCGGACAGGGCGGACATTGCGCGGCAGGCGGCGTGGTGGGCGATGGCCTGCGGGTAGCCGGACAGGATGCGCTGGTCGGCGCGGGCGAGCGTGCGGCCCCAGCCGGTGATGGTGAGGTCCTGCTCGGGGTGGCGTTCGGTGAGCTGGTCGGCGGCGTGGAGCAGCAGCTGCGCGGCGAGGCTCGGCATCGAGGTGAGCTCGTGCACGCGGGCGTCCAGCTCGGTGCGGGCTGCCGGGATACCGGCCCCGCGGATACGATCGGTCACGGTCATCACTCCTGGTGTTGCAGGCGGATGGCTGGCCCCGACCGGAGTTCGCATCTCTGGTCGGGGCCGTTGTGTTGGCGAGTACGACCGTACGGAATAGTTGCGTCGGACGCAACTATTCAGGGAGGATGGCGCATGCCCAAAAGCGAGCGCAGGAAGGAGGAGCAGCGCACGATGCTTACGTTCGCGCAGGCTGCGGCACGACTCGTAGATGACGGGCACGTGCGGAGCATGGGGCCCGAGGGGTTGCGCAAACTGGCCCGGACGGACCCTGAATGGCTGCTCACCGAGGACGACTACGGCACGGTGGCCGGCGCCCGCACTGTCCCGTACGAGCGGGTGGTGGAGTACATCCAGACCCGGAGCAAGCGCCCCGGCCGGGGCCCGGCGAAGCCTCCAGCCGCTGAGTAGACCGACACGGCTGCGCCCCTCCCAGGAGTGATGGGAGGGGCGCAGCCGTGTCTGCAGCCTACGGTCAGGCGGCGGCTGTGCGGGCCTGCTCGCGGGCGGCCTGGATGAGGATCGCGGTGCGGGCGAGCGCGGGCATCACCATGGCGCGGTATACGTCGTACTGCTCGGGGGTGAGCCGGTGCCCGCACGCCTCGCACGTGATGTGCAGGCTGTCCTCCCGCTCGACCAGGGCCCACCCGTCGCAGGCCGGGCACGGAGCGTCCTTGACGGTGCGGCGCTCCTCGGTGTGCGTGATCCGCTGGATCCGCCCCATGAGGTCCTCGAGCTGGGTGTAGATCTGCTCGGCGTACGGGCGGGTCACGGCGTACGGGAGGTAGCCGATCAGCCACGTCGACCAGGCGGCGATACCCGTGCCGGTCCGCGGGTGCGCCGTGCCGCAGCCGAGGCGCTGGACCCGGGCCGTGCCGTGCGCGTCGCGGTAGACGGCCGGGATGTCAGCGGCGATGAAGTGCGCCCACCCGGCGAGGAGCGCGGTGATCGGGATGCCGCCGGTCTGGTCGCCGTGCGGGTCGGCGATGGGCACCGGGTGGCCCGGGCCGAGCAGGTCCAGGGCGCGCAGGTCGACAGGGAGCGGGGAGTGCGCACGGCCGGTGCCGCCGCGCTGCGCGGGGCCGGCGGCGGGCTGCAGAGAGACCTGCAGCAGAGCGGCCTGCCCGGGCATACTGCGCAGCCAGGTACGGGCCTGGTACTCGCACCCCTCGCACAGATACCGGTCCTCGGCGGTGCCGTGGCCGCAGATGGTGCAGGTGTTGTCCATGTCGTACTCCCGTGCGGTGGGTCAGGTGGTGGCGGGGTCGGGGCCGGTGCATCCGAGCTGCTCGCGGATGGCCCCGGTGTGGCGGGGGTCGGTGCACGGCTGCGCCGGGGGCAGGCTGGCCCCGGGGGTGACGTCGCCCCCGGACACGAGCGGGTCCTGCTGCTCCCCGGTCCAGTCCGCGACGGTGGACGTGCCGGGGAGCGTCTCGCCGTACTGGGTGCAGCCGCCGCACAGGCCGCCGATGACCGGGGCCTGCGGGTGCCGGGCGCAGCGCTGGGACGGGGCTGCGCCCTGGTCGGGCCACTCGATGCGGGAGTCCGGGTAGCAGGCCGTCAGGAGGTCGACGGAGCTGGCACCGCTGCAGAGGCCCCACTCCGGGTCGTCCATGACGATCACCCGCCCGTTGGGGAACGCCGCGCCGTCCAGGACCTGGCCGTGAGCGAGGTGGAGGCGGAACCCTCGCGCGTAGGTGGCGGTCACGGACCCACCACCGTGACGCAGACACCGGACAGGCACAGGACCTGTCCGTCGCTGGCGTAGTGGACGTGCTCGCCCTGCTGCAGGAGCTGCTCGGCGGCGGCCCGGGCCGGGCTGGTCTGATCGGCGGTCATCATCGGTTCGGTGTCTCCTTGGTGCAGTGATCGGGGTTGTGGAGGTCGCCGTGGGTGACCCAGCCGCGCTCGCAGCACCAGCTGGCCCAGGGCTCGATGCCGGTGCGCTGGTCGGCCAGGGCCTGCTGGCGGGCCTGGTGGTGGGCGGTCTGCAGCTGCTCGGCGGCACGCCGGACCCAGGAGCAGGCCTCGGCGCACGCACCGGTCAGGAGCAGACAGACCGCGGCAGGCGCCGGTGCGCCGGCCTTGGCGTACAGCAGGGCCAGGGCGCCGAGCGTGATGGCGGTCAGGCCGAGGGCGGCATACCGCAGGCGGGCGGATATCACCGGGCGCCGCCCGGCTGCTGCGCCTGGCGCCAGGCGGCCACGACGTCGCGGGGCACCTGTCCGCGGTCGGGCACCGTGTGACCGTGCGCCCGGGCCCACGTACGGACCGCAGCCGGGTCGTAGTCACGCGGCGCCGGACTCTTCCGCCGGGGGCGCAGCTGCGCCCGCCGGGCGCGCACCGCCTCCAACTTCCGCTGCAGCTCCTGCTCCTCGGCATCGACCTCGGCCATTTCATCCTCGGCGGCCTTGCGGGTGCGGAGCTCCTCGAGGGCGGTGCGGGCCTGCTCGCCGAGGCGGACGATCGAACGGTCCGTGTGCTGGACGGCCCAGGCGATGAGTGCCCCCGTGGTCGCCACGGTCAGACCGGCGGACGGGGCCTGCTGCGGACTGCGGGGGCCGGGGATCGGTCGCTGCTCCATGTGCTTCCTCTTTCTGGCGGTGGTGTGAGGGATCCAGGGCGCCGGGTGGCGCGGTACTTCGGGCTGCTCCTGGTCCAGGAGCAAGCGCAGGGCGGCGATCGTCACGACTTCTCGGTGTGCAGCTGCTCGGCCCGGGCGGCGAGCTCGGCACGAGGGCCGACGTGCCAGTCCTCGAGGGCCTCGGCGAGCTCCTGGGCGTGCAGGGCGCCTGCCGGGTCCGGCTGGCCCGGTACGTACGGGGGGCGCAGCGGTCGGGCTCGGCCGTACGTGCCGTCGGGCCACTCCTCGCCGGCAGCGGTGACCCGCTCGAGGGCCTCGGCGTCGGTGGTCACGGCCGGGCCTGCCACGGGACCGGCCGCACCCCGGACCGGGCACGCTGCCCGCCGCTGCGCCTGGGCGGCGGGGCCTTGCACGTGGCGTGGTGCGGCATGGCCCGCCACTCGCCCGGGCGGATCTCCGGCCGGGCCGCAGTAACCGCCCGGACGTACAGCGCCCCGTCCGCGGCCTGCATCACGGCCAGGTTCCCGGCCTCGGTCGGTTCGGCGTCCACGGGCTGTCGCCGACCGTTGGCGCTGGTGAGCGCCCAGCAGATCGAGGCGCCGCACCGGCGGCAGCGAGTCAGGTGGTGGCTGGCGGGCTTCATGCTGGGTTCCCTTCGGGGTCGGGCTCGGTGAGATGGGGCAGGACCAGGCGGTGGCCGTAGAGGTAGAGCGCTCGGGTGCGCCCGAGCTCGGCAACGGCCTGGCGGATGGCGTCGGGGGTGGCGGCTGCCCGGAGCTCCCGCAGCTGCTCACCGGTCAGGTCCGACGTCGGCGGGGGCTCGGCGGCCGGGGCCGGGCGGGGCACCCAGTCCGTCACCACCGGCCGTACGGGCCGCGCCTCTGGCACCGGCCGCTGCTGCTGCGCCCCGCGGTCCTCGGCCGGGGCCTGGTTCTCAAGGCAGACCTGGCAGGGCTGGCCGGTGTGCCACATGGCGCCGGACTCGCAGCCCGGGTGGTGGCAGCCGCGGCGGAGCAGGCCCGGACCGAGGATCCACCGGCCCGGGTCCCGGGGTGTCTCGGTGGAGGCGTAGCGGGCGGTGAGCCGGGCGGTGAGGCGCTCGGTGCCGGTGCCGTGGGCGAGTTGGCGGCCGATCTCCGCATCGATCCGGCGCAGGACCCAAGCGGAGAGGCCGGGCAGCAGGTGGTGCACGGGGGCGAGGACCTGCCAGGACCGGCGGGTCAGGTGCCCACCAGGCTTGCCGGATTCCGGGCCGCTGGTGTTGCTGCGCTTTTCGCCGTGACCCGCAGCGCGGAACGCGGTCGGTGCCAAGTTATCCACAAGGGGTGTGGGCTTACTACCTGTAGGTCGCCTACGGCGGATCCCACCACCAACCCCCGTCTTCGTCACCGGTCGGTCAGTCCTGAGGTCTTCCCTAGACGTGAGGGATCCGTCGTGATCGTCGGCACCCGATCCGTCATGGATGTCAGGTGCGACGTCCTCGAGCTGGACGGCATGCAGCGGGGAGCGGTGGGCCTCGTAGGCGTGCCGGCCCTGCAGTCCCTCACGGTGGTGGACGGTGGCCCAACCGGTGGCGTCGAGCTCTTCGAGGAGCCGGGCGGCCTGGCGCTCGCCGAGGTGCTGCCCGGCCTTCTGCCCGGTGTGGTGGTAGAGCATCGCGCCGAGGTCCCCCACGGCCAGCGGCTGGGTGCGCACGGCGGCGTAGGCGATCAGGGCGTAGAGGCGCAGCAGGCGCGGCGAGAGGGCGTCAGCGGCCCGTACGGGGATCCATACGAAGTGCTCGGCCGGGTCGGCCGTACGGACCGTGCGGTGCGCGGACTGGCCACGGCCACCGGGCAGGGTCCGCCGGGTCGTGAGGACCTCGACCAGGCCGTCGACGTCGTCGGGGCGGGCGAGCTGCTTGAGCGCGCGCTCCACTTCGGACTTGCTCAGGCCGAGGTACTCGGCGATGACGGCGACCTTGGCGGTGCAGCCGTCGGTGCGCATGGCGAGCGCTGCGACCTTGATGTAGACGCTCAGGGCCGAATCACGGTACTGAGCGCCTACAACGATGCGCAGGGGCACACGAACGCGGAGACCACCGCCGGTGCGCGGCCGTGCCGGGGCCGCGGGTTGCGGCGGGCACGGCGCAGCAGCAGCCGGGGCTGCTGCTGCGTACGCGACGGCGGTGGTCAACGGGATCTCCGGGGTGGGTCAGACGGCGGGCTGCGCGGCGGGCTGGTGGTAGCCCTCGCGGGCGCGGCCCATGGAGTGGGTGGGGATGACGGGCTGCAGGTTCGCGGTCTCGTACGGCATGGGCCCGGTCCGCTTGACCCACCCGCGCTGCTCGAGGGCCCGCAGCGCCACGACGACCTGGCCGGCGGACAGGCCCGTGGCGATGGCCAGGCCGTGCAGGCCGGGCTGGCGGGCCATGCGGCCGGTCCGCCCGTTCGCGAAGGTGGCGAGGGTGAGCGCGGTCAGCCTGGTCTGCGCGGTCATCCCGGACGTCCGCACCGCGATGTCGTAGAGCGGGCGGAACCGTTCGCCGGGGGCGAGCACGGCCGGGGCGAGCATCTCGGTCAGGCGGTGCTCGGCTCGCCGACGGGCGGGGGACCGGAGCGCCAGATCGGCGGGCGACGGACGGTGCTCTGCAGCAGTGGTCACGGCTGCTCCTGTTCGTTGTGCTGGACGGCCTCGAGCTGGGCGAGTTTGAGATAGGACCCGGCGGGCCACCCCGGGCCCGGCTCGGGCTCGGGGCGGCCCTGCAGGGCGGACGGGGTGTGGATGTTGCAGCGCCAGCCGCACGGGTAGAGGCGGGCGTAGCGGAGACCGCACGGTGGCGGGGTCTCGCAGGCTTGGGTGGAGCCGCTCACAGGGCAGGGGTGCGGCCGCACCGCGTGCACTGCACCTCGCCGGTCGCGGTGTGGTCGTGCTCGGTCGGCAGGCCCCGGCACGTACCGGACTCGCACAGCGCCCAGATGAGCCCTGTACGCGGGTCCAGGCCCAGCACCGGTGCGTCAGGGGCCGTGCCGAACAGCCGGGCCAGGGCCCGGCACCCGGCGATGATGGCCAGCGCGCCGATGACGACCCAGAAGACGACGCCAGTCAGGGTGACGGAGATCAGTACGGTGATGACCCATGTAGGCATGTCAGCCCTCGTTCGTGGTGCGAGCGATGAGGGCTGCCACCTCGGCCCAGCGGCTTGACACGGCCTCGAGGAGCGAGCGTTCGCGTTCCATCGATTCCGTGGCCGAAGTCCAGAGGCCGGCATCCCGGTACGCCCAGATCTCGTCTTCGATCAGGCGGTCGAGCATGGACGGCTCGAGGGCGTCCAACTCCCAGCTGCTGTCCCCGTGCTCGGCGATGTAGCCGCGGGCGCGGGAGTCGGTCAGCTTGGCCGGGTTGGGCGGCGGCTGATGAGCCTCGACCTGATCCATATTCAGGGCGATACGCCGGACCTCGGCCTGGGCGCCGAAGAGCTCCAGCCGGTCGGCGATGTCTCGGGTCATGTCCACACCGGACGGGTCATGGTCGCCGAGGTGAATGACGATCGGCTTCTGCCCCTGCTGCTCGTACTTCCTCAGCCGACGTGCTGCACCCCACAGTTCCGACTGGGAGGTGTAGCCACGGCAGCTGAAGTAGTCCACGTCGTTGCGCTGGCAGACTCCGCTGATCACGCCGACCAGGGCGTCCTTCTCGATCCAGACCTCCACGCGGTGTGGCTGGTCGGCCCAGCGCTCGGTGCGGTACCCGTATGCGGCGGACTGGATGACCGAGCCGGGGTTCTCCCAGTGGGACAGGCCGCGCAGGTTGCGCGTGCGGTCCACGATGTATCCCCAGTCCAGGAGGCCAGCCAGGCGGGCATCGTTCACGATCGAGCCGAGACGCTTGTACTCGGTCTGCTTGTTCGCGATGAACCCGCGTGCGACGAACTGGTAGTACAGCTGGCGCAGCGTGAGGTCGAAGCCCTGGCGTGCGTAGTCCGCGCAGATGGAGTCTGCCGTCTGGATGAGGTCCAGGCTCGCGGTGCTGAACTTCTTCTCTACGTAGGTGATGCGAGGCATCAGGCCTGTTCCTTACGGTGACGTGCGGTGTGGGTGAGGTGCCGGTCGGCGAGCCAGCCGGTGGCAATCCAGAGGAGATCGGCCAGGCCGAGCGCCAGAACGGCGAGGAGTAAGGCCTCCTCGGCGGTCACTCGTCGGCGTCCGGGTCGTACGCGGCGGCGACCTCGACCGGGGTGACGGTGTAGCCGGTGTGCACCTCGGGGCCGCCGTTGACCATGACGACCAGTTCGGCGACGGCCATGGGGTCGTCCGGCTCGCCGGTGGGGTCCTGGTCCTCGTCGGTCAGCCAGAGGAAGATCACCGACGCGGCGGGCGGGTGCTCGCGGGAGATGAGGGCCTCGCAGTGCCGCTGCGCCTCAGCCGCCGTGGTGTAGCGGTCGGCCACGATCCCCTCGTGATCGGCCCTGTAGTACCTGAACGGCCCGGCAGGTGCAGGGGCGGGGATACGGGCGAGGTAGCAGAGCGCGGCAACCGTCGCGGCGATCTCGCGGGGGTCCTCGTCGCACACGGACAGCTCGCCGAGCTCGTCCAGGCCGTCGAGGATCTGTCGACCCGTGGGTTGCTCGCGCAGCGCCCGGGCCAGTGCGGCCAGGACCGTGGTGACCGGAGTGAGCTCCGCCCCGGCGTCGGCCGGGGTGCCCTTCTCCGGTGCCGTCGTGCGCTGGTCCTGGCTCATGCCCCGGCCTCCCGTTGGCCAGGCAGCGAGAGTGGAGCGGCGTGCAAGCCCGGGCGGAGCAGCCCGTACGACATGGCCGTGGCGACAGCCGCCCCGGCCGACGTCACGCCGAGCGCCTTGTAGAGGGACTGGCGGTGCGACTTCACAGTGAAGGGGCTGATGCACATGCGGCGGGCGGTGTCTCGCTCGGCGTCACCGCGGGCGAGACCGATCAGTACGCCGAGCTGCTGGTTGGTCAGCTGCACCGGGGAGGCCGGGCGCGGCGTGGAGAGAACGGCAGTCAGTGCGGCCTCGGCCAGCGCGGCAACGTCCGTCGTCGTGATGGCCAAGTCCCGTTCCTCGGCGACCGCCAAGAGCTGGGTGCGGATCGCGGTCTGCAGCGGGTGCGTCATGCCGACCGCCCCCGCAGCCGTCCGAGAAGGCCGGCGAACGTGCGCGGCGTGGGGACGGTCTTCACGCTCTGGGACACCGGGCCGGTGCAGACCGGGGCGGCCAGGACGGCGTGGCGCTCCTCGGCGGTCACCGGGCCGGGCGCGGGCACCAGCGGCCCGAACAGTTCGTACAGGAAGCAGAGACGCAGGTCGGCAGCGTCGTGCTCGGTGTGCATCAGCGGCATGCCGGTCCCGTCCACGGCGCCGGTCCACTTCCAGTGCCAGCCGAAGACGTCAGCCTGGGCGCGGTCCAGATCGATGGTCACCCCGGTCCCGATTCCGGAATCCTCGGGGATGGTGAAGAGGATCGTCATGCCACACCGCCGGCAGAGTCGTCTGCGGTCGCGGTCGCGTTGATCGTCCAGGCGCGGACCTGTACGCCGCGGATGGTGACGGTGGCCTCGGTGAACTCGTGGCGCTCACGGGTCTGGTGGGGGACGTGGTCGACGGCGCTGTTCCAGGCGGCGGCGAACTCGCCGACGCGCTCGGGCTGCTGTGGGAAGAACAGGTTGACCTCGTACGCCTGGCCGTTCTCCGTCAGGCTGACGGTCGCGGGCATCTCGATCTGCAGGACGCTCACGGCCTCCTCGGCGACGGCCAGCGCGTGCATCAACGCGTCCATCTGGTCGGGGCGACGGGAGGTGCTCAGGGTCAGGGTGGAGTCGGTAGTCTCAGCGGTCACGGTGACCTCGTCTCTAGTCGGGTGAGGTGTGCCGGTAGGGGGCTGCCACGGACCAGGCCCGGTCCGGGTGGCCCCGCGGCCGTTACTGGCCAGCTGCTCGGCGCGGGATCCTGGGGACGAGCGCGAGTGCGGGGGCCGGAGAGTCGGCGCGGCGGCGAGGGGTCACCTCGACGGCGGGGGCGGTCTCCGGGGTGGTGGTGTGCAGGTCCACCAGCAGCTGGACCTGGTGGTCGGTGAAGCGCCAGGTGCCCGCGATCTTCACGGCGGGGACATGGCCTGCTTTGGCCTGCTCCCGCACCCACCACGCCGAGACCTTCAGAGCGTCGGCCACGTCCTTGGGGGTGTGAAGCGAGGGCAGGGCCATCAGGCGCGCTCCAGCATGGCGATGTATTCAGCCACCGCGTGCTCGTGTGCGACGACGCGACCACCGATCTTGAAGGTGGCCGGACCGTGCCCCTTCATGCGCCACTTGCGGAGCGTCCCGGGGGTGATGCCCAGGCGGGATGCGATTCCGGGACCGGACGCGGTGTCTGCGATATAGATCAAACCGGGTGGGGGGCACGGGCGTGTTCGCACGGCTCATCCTTTCGGGTGTCAGTGGATTCTTGGTGCGGTGACAGAGTCGCTTCGTTCCAGTTCGGAGACGACGGAGGCGCGAAGAGCACCAACAGGGCTACCCCCAGGGCCTCCGCGATTGCGTGAGCCGACTCCGGATCGCACGTCGCCCTACGCCCGCTGACCAGATGCCCGACCGTCGCATGCGGTAGCCCGACAGCGTCTGCAAGTGCACGGATGCTGTACGGGGCGCCCCGGCCCGGGTGTTCCATGACCCAGGCGAGGATGCCTCGATCACGGAGGGTGTAGCGGACTCTCACGGCGGCTCCAGATTCGAACGTGACGACTACGTTCGGGAACACTTAAGCACAACGTATCCGGTTATTCTACGAATCCGAACGGCCGGATGTGGCGTTTTTGTGAAAGCACAGTCGGCGGTACCGTGAGGTGTAGACTGTTCGTCTACAGATCCGACAAGGTTGTACGCGCTGACCAGCATCTTTGAAGAGGGACTGATGGTCACACCGAGACAGAGCGGCTGGAGTTACACGGCGCCGGGAGGCGCGGAGAGGCAGTCATGGGAGCCGAGCCGACACGGCGACGAGATCACGACACCGACATCCCCTCTCGGCTAGCGCAAGAGATGGACACTGACGACCTCAGCCAGCTCGTGCGCCGGGTGAACGACAGCGGGGTCTCGTACCAGGACATGGCGGACCGGGCGGCAGTAGCTGGCTGGCAGGTCAGCAAGCCGTACTTCCAGAAGCTGGGGACCAATGCCGTGTCCAAGGCGCCGGACCGCCGGCAGCTGCCGGGAATCGCAGCGGGCCTGGGTGTCCACGTGCAGGCCGTGAAGCGAGCGGCGGCCCGCCAGTTCCTCGGCTACGAGGGGCGAGAGCTGACGAGCTTCTCTGACGATGTGCGAATCATCGTGTCCCACTTGGCGGACATGACCGAGGAAGACGCTCGGCGATGGCGGGCCATGATCGAGGCGGACGAGCGAGCTCGCCAACAGGAATGACCTCGTCCAACCCTATTCATGATCACGCCCAGTATATGTATCGTGACCGAACAGACATGCGTTTGGCATATGCATCTACGGAGGACGGGGCGGCACGTGATCACCTTCCGGCTTGCAGAGAGCGACCTCCCGGGACCGGCCTACACCAAGGTCTACCGGGGGGGCATGACCTTCGTACTCAACCGGGGCATATTCCTGCCTGAGCAGGCAGCTGCCCTGAACGCTGCGACACGGGAGGCTCTGTCCGCCGTGCCGCATTTCCAGATGTGGAACGGCGAGATCGTAGAGCTCGGAGAGCTCATGGAAGAGCCGTCACCACTGCATCACGTTCACCACCGCTGAGCCCACCTGGCGCTGCGGGGGCGCCAAGGAGGGCATCGTGGGGTACGCAGAGAACCGCGGCGCGTACTACCGGGGACGGTACAAACTCGCTGACGGAACGTACGGCACGGTCAAGGACGGCCACGGGCAGACGATCCGGTACCGGACGAAACGCGACGCGAAGCAGGCGGCGGACGCGGCTGAGGTGACGGTCAGGGCCGGCATGCACGTGGACCCAACTGCCGTCCCCACGTTCGCCGAGTACGTCAACCAGACGTGGTGGCCGACGCAGGACCTTGCCGCGTCCACGATGCAGAACTACCCGAGCCACATCCAAGGTCATCTGCTGCCGTACTTCGGCGACAAGCTCATCACGGCCATCACCCGGGCCGACATTGCTGCGTGGGAGAAGGGGCAGCGCGCGCTGTACGCGGCGTCCAGTGTGACGACGTACCGCAGCGTGCTGCACCTGATCCTGCAGGACGCGGTCGACGATGTGCCTGCCATGCTGGTCAACCCCGCCTCGCGACGGCGCGGGCGGGGGAAGCGGGCCGGCCGCCGGTCTCAGAGCCGAGGGCCGGAGAAGGTCGTCACGACGCCACTGGGTGCCCTGCTGATCGCCGAGCGGGCAGCCATCCTGACCGGGCGGTGCGACGAGTTCATTGAGACCATTACGACGGCATACACCGGGATGCGGTGGGGTGAGGTCGTAGGCCTTGGCCGCAAGTACGTCCGGCCTCGGAGTATCCGGGTCGAGTGGCAGCTGTACGAGCTCACCAGCGGCAAGCTCGAGCGGTGCCCGCCCAAGGACGACAGCATGCGGGACATCGACACCCCGCATTTCCTGGCCTTGCTCCTGGCCGAGCAGAAACGGCGCTGCCCACCAGCGCCGTGCCAGTGTCACGGCATGCAGACCATGTTCCGCTCGGCCACCGTCCGCCAGGAGCTGCGGGTGCCACGGGCTCGGATCGCGGAACTCGCTGGTGTGGGTGTGGCCACAGTGTCCCGGGTCCGGACTCGTCCGGATGCTGTCAGCCAGGCGGCCACCGAGCGGGTGCTCGCGGCCATGGCTGAACTGGGTGTGCTCGAGGAGACTCAGCCCGAGCACATGCTGCCGCACTGGACGCGGGACGACCACCGGTCCCAGGTGACCGAGCCGGCCGCGTCGGGCTGGTACCCGAGGCACGGTGCGGCTGAACCTGCCCGGCCGGTGCGCGTGGTGGCCGGCGACCAGTGGCCCGGCACCGTAGTGCGTGGCCGATGGTCAGCCACCCAGGCGGACGCCTGCTGGACACCGGTGGCAGCAGGGCTCACCAACCATGGGCTGAGGCACTGCCACGCCACCTGGCTCGAGGACCTCGGCACTCCGTCGATCCTCATCGATGAGCGCATGGGCCATCTCGACGGGTCCGTGTCAGCGCGCTACAAGCACACCACCCAGGGCATGCGGGATCGTATGCTGGCCGGGCTGTCCCAGCTGTGGCTGGAGTCCCTCGCGGCCCGGGCGGCGATGTCTCCCAGGTCTCCCGTCGCGGTCCTGGACCGCCTGCTGCAGGAGCACTCGGCAGAGATCATCTCCCAGAATTCTCCCCAGCGGGTCATCTCTCAGGCGATCAGAACCATGGGAACAGCACCTGACCTGCACCTTTCCAAGTGGACTGCGTGAGCAGGGACTTACTACTTCATGAAGTCCCCGCCGGTCCAGTACTTCGACGACGAGGCCCGCGAGAACGTCGAGAAGTTCATCGCCGGCGACGTCGAGCGCTGATCCAGCCGCTCACCGCTTCTTCATCTGGGGGGTCCCGGGGCAATGCGCCGCGGGACCCCCCACATGTGTGACCCTTGCCCACATGCCTGTCGTGCGTGATCTGGGCGTACTCCTGCGCCTTCGGAACTTCCGTCGCCTGCTCGCCGTACGACTTCTCTCCCAGTCGGCCGACGGGGTCTACCAGGTCGCGCTCGCCACCTATGTCGTCTTCTCCCCGGAGAACCAGACGACGCCGGGGGCCATCGCCTCCGCCATGGCCGTGCTGCTGCTCCCGTACTCGCTGATCGGCCCGTTCGCCGGAGTCCTCCTCGACCGCTGGCAGCGCCGCCAGGTCTTCCTGTACGGAAACCTCCTGCGGGCGGCCCTGGCCTGCTGCACGGCCCTGCTGCTCCTGAGCTCCGTCCCGGACTGGCTCTTCTACGCCTCCGCCCTCTGCGTCACCGCCGTCAACCGCTTCGTGCTGGCCGGGCTGTCGGCTGCCCTTCCACGGGTCGTCGACACCGAACGACTCGTCCTCGCCAACTCCATCTCACCGACGGCGGGAACGCTGGCGGCCACCGCGGGCGGCGGGCTGGCCCTCGGCATCCGGCTGCTGACCGACGGGTCCGACGCCGCCGTGGTCCTGCTGGGGGCCGCCCTCTACCTTCTCTCGGCACTCGCCTCCCTGACCCTGACGCGCAGTCTCCTGGGGCCCGACGAGGACGAGCACCATGTGCGCCTGCGTGAGGCACTCACCACCACCGCGCGAGGACTGGTCGCGGGGTTGCGCCATCTGGCCGAGAGGCGGGACGCGGCGCACGCGCTGGCCGCCATGACGGTGTTCCGCTTCTGCTACGGAGCACTCACCGTCATGCTGCTGATGCTGTGCCGCTACGCCTGGTCGGACGGCGAGTCCGGCGGCCTGGCCCTGCTCGGCCTGGCGCTCGGCACCTCCGCCGCCGGGTTCTTCGTGGCCGCCTTGATCACTCCCTGGGCCGTGGGACGCTTCGGGCGCTACGGCTGGATGGCGTGCTGTGCCGGATCGGCCGCCGTCCTGGTACCGGCACTGGGGCTGCCCTTCGCCCCCGCACCGATGCTCGCGGCGGCCTTCGTGCTCGGGCTCGTCACTCAGGGCGCGAAGATCGCGACCGACACCGAGGTGCAGACCTCCGTGGACGACGCCTACCGCGGCCGGGTGTTCTCGCTCTACGACGTGCTGTTCAACGTCGCCTTCGTCGCGGCCGCAGCGATGTCCGCCCTGGCACTGCCCCCCGACGGGCGCTCCGCGCTCGTCGTCCTCGTCGTGGCCGCGCTCTACACGCTCATCTCGGTGGCGATGCTTCGCAGGCGGCGGGCAGGCAGGGCACTCCAGCGCGCCGCTGGCAGGGAATGAGTGAGGGGTGGTGTTTCACGTGAAACACCACCCCTCACCCTCACCGTTCCTCACGGCTCGGCCCGTCATGTTTCACGTGAAACATGACGGCCGCAGCACCCTCAGCCCTGCGCGGCCCACCACTCCTTGAGGGCGGCGACCGCCGCATCTCGGTCCATGGGCCCGTTCTCCAGGCGCTGCTCCAGCAGGAAGGAGTAGGCCTTTCCGATCAGGGGCCCTGGACCGACGCCGAGGATCTGCATGATCTCGTTGCCGTCCAGGTCCGGCCGGATCGCGTCCAGCTCCTCCTGCTCCTGCAACTGCGCGATGCGCTCCTCAAGACCGTCATAGGTGCGCGACAGGGCGTTCGCCTTGCGCTTGTTCCGCGTCGTGCAGTCCGAGCGCGTCAGCTTGTGCAGCCGGTCCAGCAGCGGACCCGCGTCCCGTACGTACCGGCGCACCGCGGAGTCGGTCCATTCGCCGTCGCCGTATCCGTGGAAGCGCAGATGCAGCTCCACCAGCTTCGAGACGTCCTTGACCATGTCGTTGGAGTACTTGAGCTCGGTCATCCGCTTCTTGGTCATCTTCGCCCCGACCACTTCGTGGTGGTGGAACGAGACGCGGCCGTCCTTCTCGAAACGGCGCGTCCTCGGCTTCCCGATGTCGTGGAGCAAGGCCGCGAGCCGCAGGACGAGGTCCGGGCCGTCCTGCTCCAGATCGATGGCCTGCTCCAGAACCGTCAAGGAGTGCTCGTAGACGTCCTTGTGGCGGTGATGCTCATCACTCTCCAGGCGAAGCGCGGGAAGCTCGGGCAGCACCTGGCCGGCCAGCCCCGTGTCCACGAGCAGCCCCAGGCCCTTGCGGGGGTGCGCGGAGAGCAGCAGCTTGTTGAGCTCCTCACGGACACGCTCGGCCGAGACGATCTCGATACGCCCTGCCATGTCCGTCATCGCCTTGACGACATCGGGGGCGACCTCGAAGTCCAGTTGCGCGGCGAAGCGAGCCGCGCGCAGCATGCGCAGCGGGTCGTCGGAGAAGGACTCCTCAGGGGTGCCGGGAGTGCGCAGGACACGCTGCGCCAGGTCGTCGAGGCCGCCGTACGGGTCGATGAACTCCTTCTGCGGCAGCGCGACGGCCATGGCATTGACCGTGAAGTCGCGGCGCACGAGGTCTTCGTCGATCGAGTCGCCGTAGGAGACCTCCGGCTTGCGCGAGGTCCTGTCGTACGCCTCCGACCGGTAGGTCGTGACCTCGATCTGGTAACCGTCCTTCTGCGAGCCGACCGTGCCGAACGCGATGCCGACCTCCCAGACCGAGTCGGCCCAGGGTCGGACGATCTTCAGGACGTCCTCAGGGCGGGCATCGGTCGTGAAGTCGAGGTCGTTTCCGAGCCTGCCGAGCAGCGCATCGCGGACCGATCCTCCGACCAGGGCCAGGCCGAACCCGGCCTCCTGGAATCGGCGGGCAAGGTCGTCGGCGACGGGGGACACCCGCAGCAGTTCACTGACCGCGCGGTGCTGCACCTGACTCAGTTCACGGGGGCTGTCTTCGTTGGCGTTCGGCACAACAGAAAAGGGTACGTGCACCGACCGGCCCGGGCGTCATCGATTCTTGCGGCCCTGCGAGACTCTCCCGATCATGTGGCACGGTCCCCGGCACTCAGCCCTCGGGCGCATCGTTACCATGCGGGGACGCAGAGACCGGCAAGACCGATACCAGCTGACGACGACGAGGGACGGATACGCGTGGCCGAGGCGGCAGACCTTCAGGGGATGAATCCCTCCCCTGCCCGCCGGTGGCTCCGGCGCACAGCCTCCTTGATCGTCGGGGCGCCCCTGATCGCCGGCCTCCTGGCCGGTACCGCGGCCCCCTCCGCGCAGGCCGAGGGAGTGACCAAGGCGCCCACCGGCTCACGCACCGTGGCTGTGTCCCTGGACACGCTCTCCCCCAGCGCGCCCGTCGAAGGCGACACCCTCAGCGTCTCCGGCACCGTGACCAACAAGGGCAAGAAGACGATCACGGACGCCGAGGTCGACCTGCGCGTCGGGCCCAGACTTTCCGGCAGGACCGCGATCGACGAGGCCGCCAAACGCACCGGATACCAGCCCGGCAGCGACCCGGCCAAGCTCGGTGGCTCGTACACGGTGAAGATCGGCAAGCTCACCTCGGGCGTCAGCCAGGACTTCACGCTCGCCGTGCCGGTGGACAAGCTGGGGCTGGACGACGCGGGGGTGTACCAGCTCGGGGTCTCCATCACCGGCAGGACGACCGACTACACCTACGACCAGGTGCTCGGTATCCAGCGGACCTTCCTGCCCTGGCAGCCAGAGGACTCCGAGAGCAGGACCAAGCTGACGTTCCTCTGGCCGCTGATCGCCTCGGCGCATGTCACCGCCGAGACGGGGTCCGACGAACAGCAGACCCCCGTCTTCACCGACGACGATCTCGCCATGGAGCTCGCTCCCGGTGGCCGGCTGGAGCAGATGGTGTCACTGGGCCGCCAGCTCCCCGTGACATGGGTGATCGACCCGGACCTGCTGGCCTCGGTGGACGCGATGACGAGGAACTACCGCGTCCGGGTCGGTGACACCACCGTCGCCGGGACGAACCAGGCCGTCGCCAAGAAGTGGCTCACGGCTCTGGAAGCGGCCGTCAAGGACGGGAAGGTGGTGGCTCTGCCGTTCGCCGACCCGGACCTGGCCTCCATCGCCCACCGGGGCAAGAACGTCTCGGGAACCCTCAGCCACCTCCAGACGGCCACCGAGGTGGCGAGCACGACGGTGGAGACCGTGCTGCATGTGAAGCCATCCACCGACTTCGCCTGGCCCGTGGACGGGGCGATCGATCCCTCCGTGGTCGATGTCGCCACCTCGGCCGGCGCGCACAAGGTGATCGCCCGCAGCGACAGCCTCGAAGAGACCGCCGGACTGCTCTACACACCGACCGCGGCCCGGCCGATCGGCGGTGGCACCACGGCGGTCGTCTCCGACTACAGGCTCTCCACGGCGTTCACGGGCGATCTGGCGAAGGCCGGCGATTCCACGCTCGCCGTCCAGAAGTTCCTCGCCCAGACCCTGGCGCTGACGGAGCAGGACGCCGACAAGGAGCGCAGCATCGTCGTGGCGCCGCAGCGTGCGCCCACGGCCGCCCAGGCACAGACCATGGCGCGCGCCCTCCAGGCACTCACCTCGGGACGCTGGACGCAGCCCCTCGACCTGATCGCGGCCGCCGAACAGAAGCCGGACGCCCGGGCCACCACCAAGGTTCCCAGGGCTTCCCAGTACCCGAAGAAGCTCCGCAGCCAGGAGCTGCCCACTCAGGCCTTCCAGGACATCCGGACGACGCAGGACTCGCTCGAGAGTTTCCAGGTCATCCTCACCCAGCCCGACCGGGTGGTGACCCCCTTCGGAAACGCGGTCAACCGCTCCATGTCGACCTCGTGGCGTGGCAGAGCGCTGGAGGCTCAGCAGTACCGCGACGCGGTCCGCACCTATCTCCAGGGCCTCACCAACGAGGTGCAGCTGGTCGCGAAGTCGGACGTCACCCTGTCCGGTCGCAGCGCGACGATCCCCGTGACGGTGCAGAACAAGCTGGTCCAGGGTGTCGACCACTTGGTGCTCCGGCTGACCTCGGGCAACGCCACGCGCCTCAAACTCAACGACGGCGGAGCCGTCGCCGAGCACCCGGTCGAGATCGGGGGCGGGCACAGCCAGTCCGTGAAGTTCGACGCCTCCGCCAATGCCAACGGGCAGGCGCAGGTCACGGCGCGGCTCTTCACCGCGGACGGAGTGCCGTACGGCGAGGAGATGACCTTCACGGTGAAGGTCTCAGAAGTGACGCCGACCGTGCTCCTAGTGATCGCCGGCGGGCTGCTGCTGCTGGTTCTGGCAGGCATCAGGATGTACACCCACCGCAAGCGCACCGTCGCCGGCGGCGCGGAGGAGAACGACGGCGGTGAACCCGAGCAGCCGAGTGACCCGACGCCGGACACCGGTCCGGAAAGCGGGAACACGTCGGGCCCGGGTGAGAAAGTGGACCGTTGAGCGATGTCTGTCGGGGCCGGTCGGCCGGGGACAATGAGGTGGGGTTTCGATGAACGCGCCGTACGACGGTGACCGCGGCCAAGGCGCGGGCGGAGCTGGGTCTTCCAGCGGTCCGCCGGTGCCACCTGGCGGTGGCGAGCACGGGGAGACACCCGACCCGTACCTCCAGCACGCGTACGACCACGATCCGTACCGTGCCCAGGACCTCGCCGCCCAGGACCCGGTCGCCGAAGCTCTCTACGACCGCGCCTCGCACCCCCCGCCGCCTCCGG
The DNA here is from genome assembly GCF_053593715.1 of Streptomyces sp. NPDC002125. NCBI lineage: Bacteria > Bacillati > Actinomycetota > Actinomycetes > Kitasatosporales > Streptomycetaceae > Streptomyces > Streptomyces sp. NPDC002125. The sequence continues at coordinate 263,458 of NZ_JBSFDD010000003.1, forward strand.
GCACCTATCAGGAGCCGCAGGCGCTCTACCAGCAGCCTCCCGCTGCCCAGTACGCCCCTGACCCCCGGATCTGGGCCCAGACGCCTCCACCGGAGCCCGGGGGCCCTTCCCGGCACCTTCCCTACGGGGACAACGCCGCCACCACCCAGTACGTGGGAGTCGACGACCTGGTCACCCAGGCGTCCGACGACCGTGACGACCAGGACGCCTTCGCTCACCTCTTCCGCGACCAGGAAGGTTCCGGCAGGCCGCCCGGTCCCCCTGCCGAGCCGGAAGCGGCTCCGGCGCCCGTGCCGCCCAAGTCCGGTGGCCGTGGCGCCGGAATACTGAAGTCCAGCGCACTGATGGCGGCCGGCACCTTGGTGTCCCGGCTCACCGGCTTCGTCCGCAGTCTCGTGATCACCGCCGCGCTGGGCGCGGCACTGCTCGGCGACAGCTTCACCATCGCGTACACCCTCCCCACGATGATCTACATCCTCACCGTGGGCGGCGGGCTGAACTCGGTCTTCGTCCCCCAGCTCGTCCGGTCCATGAAGGACGACGAGGACGGTGGCGAGGCGTATGCCAACCGTCTGCTGACCCTCGTCATGGTCGCCCTCGGCGTGATCGTCGCGATCGCCGTGTTCGCGGCACCGTGGCTCATCCACATGATGTCGCCGACCATCGCGAACGATGCCGCGTCGAACAGCGTCGCTGTCGCCTTCGCCCGCTACTGCCTGCCGACCATCTTCTTCATGGGCGTCCATGTCGTCATGGGCCAGATCCTCAACGCCCGCGGACGATTCGGCGCGATGATGTGGACCCCGGTCCTCAACAACATCGTCATGATCTTCACGTTCGGACTGTTCATCTGGGTCTACGGCACCTCGGCCGAGTCCCGGATGGGTGTGGAGACGATCCCGCCTGAGGGTGTCCGGCTGCTCGGCATCGGCACACTGCTCGGCCTGATCGTCCAGGCGCTCGCGATGGTCCCGTATCTCCGTGAAGCGGGATTCCGCTTCCGCCCCCGCTTCGACTGGAAGGGCCACGGGCTCGGAAAGACGATCAGGCTGGCGAAGTGGACGGTCCTCTTCGTTCTCGCCAATCAGGCCGGCGTCATCGTCGTCACGCAGCTGGCGACCTCGGCCGGAAAGCTCTCGGGCAAGGACGGGACCGGTTTCCTCGCCTACTCCAACGCCCAGCTGATCTGGGGCATGCCGCAGGCCATCATCACCGTCTCGGTCATGGCGGCCTTGCTGCCCCGCATCTCCCGCGCCGCCCACGACAACGACCCCGGTGCGGTGCGCGACGACATCTCGCAGGGGCTGCGCAACTCCGCCGTGGCGATCGTGCCGGTCGCCTTCACGTTCCTGGCGCTCGGACTGCCGATGTGCACGCTGCTCTACGCCTCCAGCGGCACCGAGGCGGCACGCTCCATGGGCTTCATCCTGATGGCGTTCGGACTGGGCCTCATCCCGTACTCCGTGCAGTACGTCGTCCTGCGCGGCTTCTACGCGTACGAGGACACCCGCACGCCCTTCTACAACACGGTCATCGTCGCAGCGGTCAACGCGGCGGCCTCCGCCCTCTGCTACGTGATTCTTCCGGCCCAGTGGGCAGTCGTGGGTATGGCGGCCTCGTACGGACTGGCCTACGCGGTCGGCGTCGGCATCGCATGGCGCAGGCTGAGCAACCGGCTCGGCGGCGACCTCGACGGCGCCCGCGTGGTGCGCACCTACGCACGCCTCTGCATGGCGGCGATCCCCGCGGCACTCGTCGGCGGTGGCATCGGATTCGCGCTTCTCCGTGTGCTCGGAGAGGGAGCGGGCGGCTCGGTCGTGGCCCTGGTCTGCGGCAGTGTCGTACTCCTGGGTGTCTTCTTCGTCGCGGCGAAGAAGATGCGGATCGAGGAGCTCAACGGCATGGTCGGCATGGTCCGGGGACGACTCGGACGCTGAACAGGCTCCGAGCAGCACAACCATCGCCGGACACCGCGTGTCGTGCATAGCGCCGGAGTGTGGGCACAATTGGCGTGACTGTGCAGAGCTGGCTGGCATCGCGCAACGGATGGGGAGGCAGGAACGACGGTGGCGGAACGTAGCACGGCTGCTGTCGACGTGGCCGACAACAGCGGCGACGAGCCGCTGACCGCCAAGGCGGACGCGGCCACGACCGACGGGACGGCGCAAACCCAGGACGACAAGGGCGCGAGCTCCAAGGACACGGCGGAGAGCGGGCGGGACGGCTCGGCCGCCGTTCCGGCCTCCCCCGATCTGCACAGTGGGCACAAACTGGCCAGACGCTACCGCCTCGAGGAGTGCGTCACCCGGCTGGACGGATTCAGCAGCTGGCGGGCCGTCGACGAGAAGCTGCGCCGCGCTGTGGGGGTCCATCTGCTCCCCGCCGACCATCCGCGCGCCCGCTCGGTGCTGGCCGCGGCCCGCTCCTCCGCGCTGCTCGGTGATCCACGCTTCGTCCAGGTCCTGGACGCCGTGGAGGAGGACGACCTCGTCTACGTCGTCCATGAATGGCTCCCCGACGCCACCGAGCTCACGGCGCTGCTCGCCGCCGGGCCCCTGGAAGCTCATGATGCCTACCAGCTCGTGAGCCAGATCTCCCAGGCCATGGCCGCGGCGCACAGGGAAGGGCTCGCCCACCTGTGCCTCACACCCGGCGCCGTACTGCGCAGCTCGACCGGGCAGTACCGCATCCGCGGCCTGGCGGTGAACGCCGCTCTGCGTGGCATCACCGCCGACCAGCCGCTCCGTACGGACACCGAGGCCATCGGCGCGCTCCTCTACGCCGCCCTGACGCGGCGCTGGCCCTACGAGAGCGACGCTTACGGCCTCTCCGGGCTCCCCAAGGACCTGGGCCTGATCCCGCCCGACCAGGTACGGGCCGGCGTCCACCGCGGCCTGTCCGAACTGGCCATGCGCGCACTCGCCAACGACGGCGCCACCGCTTCGCGGCAGGAACAGCCGTGCACCACCCCTGACGAACTGGCGAAGGCGGTCGCGGCCATGCCGCGCATCCTCCCCCCGGAACCCGCCTTTACCGCCCCGCCCGAGTACCAGCGCACGACGTACCAGCAGGGCACCTACGGGCGCCCGTCGGCGCGGCCCCCGTCCACCACACAGCCGGTGATCGCGGTTCCTCCGCCTCCTCTGCAGAGCCGCACCGGCAAGGCACTCAAGTGGGCGGTCTCCGCACTGCTCATCGCCGCTCTGGGCCTCGGCAGCTGGCAGCTGGCGGAAACCGTCCTCGACAGGGGGAACGACTCGGGAGAGCCGACCCCCACACAGACCACCGGCGACGACGGCGGTGACGACAACAACGCCGTCGCTCCCAGCAAGCCCCTCACCATCGTGGGGGCCCAGGACTACGACCCGCTGGGCGCGGACGGATCCGAGAAGCCGGCCTCGATAAAGAACGTCTACGACGGGGACACAAGCTCCTACTGGAACACCGACGGCTACTTCAGTGCCGACTTCGGCAGGCTCAAGGAGGGCGTCGGCGTCGTTCTCGACCTCGGCGAAGTCCAGGAGGTCGGCAAGGTCGACGTGTCCTTCCTCGGCGGCAACACCTCCGTCGAGCTGCGGACCACCGAGGACTCGTCCGTCCCGCAGATGCCCGACGGCTTCACCAAGGTCGCGCAGGGATCCGGAACAAAAGTCTCCCTCAAGCCCGACAAGCAGGTGAAGGCGCGATACCTTCTGGTCTGGCTCACCAAGTTGCCGTCGAGTGACGACGGGAACTACAGGGGCAGGATCTCGGATATCAAGGTCACCAGCTGACGGCACCAGGGGAGGGGGCTCACCGTTGGACGACGCCAGATTCGCCGACATCAGCGACCAGGATCTTCTGGCCCAGCACGTCGCAGGCGAACCGGACGCGTTCGGTGAGCTCGTTCGGCGGCACCGTGACCGCCTCTGGGCCGTGGCGATCCGCACGCTCGGGGACCGCGAGGAGGCCGCCGACGCGGTGCAGGATGCCCTCGTCTCCGCGTTCCGTGCGGCGCACACCTTCCGGGGCCAGTCCGCCGTCACCACCTGGCTGCACAGGATCACCGTCAACGCCTGTCTCGACCGTGCCCGCAAAGCAGCCTCACGCAAGACCGCGCCGGTGGACGACGCCGAGCGGCTCGATCAGCTCCTGGAGCCACACGAGTCGGCCGAGGCCCCGGCCGAACGTCAGGACCTGCACCGCGAACTCCTCGCGGCCCTCGCTACTCTGCCCGCCGAGCAGCGTGCCGCCCTCATCCTGGTGGACATGCAGGCGTATCCCGTCGCCGAGGCGGCCCGCATTCTCGACGTCCCCACAGGGACGGTGAAAAGCCGCTGCGCGCGAGGCCGGGCCAGACTCCTTCCTCTGCTGACTCATCTGCGCAGCAACAGAGGGGACAGCGGGGACGGCACCATGGAAAGGAACCGCACACGGGGGACATCCGTCCCACCGGCGTCAGGACCAAGAGATGCAGGCGACGGCAATCCTGCGGCTGTGAAGGGTGGAGGTGGGCTCGCATGACATCCACAGCCGACACGGCTCAGCACCCGGAAGTCGAGGAGATCTCCGACCTCACCGAAGGCATCCTCCCGCCGTCCCGCGAGACGGCGCTCCGCCGCCACCTCGACGCCTGTGAGCAGTGCGCCGAGATCCACACCTCGCTCGAAGAGATCCGCTCACTGCTCGGGTCCATGACCGCCCATGAGCCCATGCCTGACGACGTCGCCGAACGCATTGACGCCGCCCTGGCGGCGGAAGCGGCCGTTGCGCCGGACACGGCCCCTCCCGATGTGCCGACCTCGGTGGTTCATGTTTCACGTGAAACACAGGAGCTCGCGGCAGAGGCAACCGTCGCGCCGAGGCCTGCGGGGCGCCCTCGGGGCTCCACCGGCCCGGGCAGGAACCCGGCCAGGCGCCGTCGCCGCACAGTGATCCTGGGAACCGCGTTCGGTGCGGCTGCCGTCGGCATGAGCGTCCTTCTGTTGCAGACGGTCCAGGACTCGACCGGCACGTCGGCCGATCAGGGTTTCAGCGCGGCCGAGAAGAGCGTGGCAGATTTCTCGGAACGCACGCTCGAAGGCCAGGTCCATTCGCTCCTGAGCGGAACCACGGCATCCGAGTCCCCCGGTGCCCCGGACGAGCCCTCCGCGGACACCAAGTCGTCCCCCCGGGGCATGTCCCCCGACGCCGCGTCCACCCGCACTCCTCTGCTTACCCCCGTCGTGGTTGTTCCGCCGTGTGTCCAGCAGGGCACTGGCCGGGAAGCACCGGCGCTGGCCGTCGAAGAGGGCAGGTACCAGGACACGGACGCCTTCCTCGTCGTACTGCCACACGCGACCGACTCCAGCCGTGTACAGGCCTACGTGGTCGACGCCGCGTGCGTGGACTCCGCCCCCGCGGCAAAGGGCCGACTGCTGCTCACGGAGTCCTACACACGCCCCTGAGGACCGCGCCACCAGCCGGTCCGGGACTTCGGGAATGCATGCCCCGTAGGATCCGTTGGGTGGGGTGAGAGTCGTGGAACCGACCCCAGATGGCAGTAGGCAGTCTGCAGAGACGAGGAAGAACCCGTGAGCGACGTCCGTAATGTGATCATCATCGGCTCCGGGCCGGCTGGTTACACCGCCGCCCTGTACACCGCTCGCGCGTCGCTGAAGCCGCTGGTGTTCGAGGGTGCCGTCACCGCCGGCGGTGCGCTGATGAACACCACCGACGTGGAGAACTTCCCGGGGTTCCAGGACGGGATCATGGGCCCTGAGCTCATGGACAACATGCGCGCCCAGGCCGAGCGCTTCGGCGCCGAGCTCATCCCCGACGACGTGGTCTCCGTCGACCTCTCCGGCGACGTCAAGACGGTCACGGACACCGCGGGCACGGTTCACCGCGCCAAGGCCGTCATCGTCACCACGGGCTCCCAGCACCGCAAGCTCGGCCTGCCGAACGAGGACGCGCTCTCCGGACGCGGCGTCTCCTGGTGCGCCACCTGCGACGGCTTCTTCTTCAAGGACCAGGACATCGCCGTGGTCGGCGGCGGCGACACCGCGATGGAGGAGGCGACCTTCCTCTCCCGGTTCGCCAAGTCCGTCACCATCGTCCACCGCCGCGACTCCCTGCGTGCCTCCAAGGCCATGCAGGAGCGCGCCTTCGCCGACCCGAAGATCAAGTTCGCCTGGGACAGCGAGGTCGCCACGGTCCACGGGGACCAGAAGCTCTCCAGCCTCACCCTCCGCAACACCAAGACCGGCGAGACCTCCGAGCTTCCGGTGACCGGCCTGTTCATCGCTGTCGGCCACGACCCCCGCACGGAGCTCTTCAAGGGCCAGCTCGACCTCGACGACGAGGGCTACCTCAAGGTCGCGGCTCCCTCGACGCGCACCAACCTGAAGGGTGTCTTCGGCGCCGGCGACGTGGTCGACCACACCTACCGTCAGGCGATCACCGCGGCCGGTACCGGCTGCTCGGCGGCCCTCGACGCCGAGCGCTTCCTGGCTGCGCTCTCCGACGAGCAGCTTGCCGAGCCGGAGAAGACCCCGGCAGTCTGACTGCCACCCCCTAGACCCCACACCCCGCGAAGTTAAGGAGGCCGCCGTGGCCGGCGCCCTGAAGAACGTGACCGACGACTCCTTCGATGAGGACGTCCTGAAGAACGACAAGCCCGTCCTGGTGGACTTCTGGGCCGCTTGGTGCGGCCCGTGCCGCCAGATCGCGCCTTCGCTGGAGGCCATCGCGGCTGAGCACGGCGACCAGATCGAAATCGTCAAGCTCAACATCGACGAGAACCCGGCCACCGCAGCCAAGTACGGCGTGATGTCGATCCCGACGCTCAACGTGTACCAGGGCGGCGAGGTCGCCAAGACGATCGTCGGAGCCAAGCCGAAGGCCGCGATCCTTCGCGACCTCGAGAGCTTCCTCGGCGAGTAACAGCGGATCGCTGTTTCACGTGAAACGGGCCCACCCTTCGGGGTGGGCCCGTTCTGTATGTTCTCGTGAGACAGCTCAGAGAGGTCGCAGCACCGGCTCCTTCTGTACGACGCCGAGCAACCGGTCCAGTGCCAGCTCGACGTCCTCCTTCCAGGAGAGCGTCGTACGCAGCTCGAGTCGAAGCCGCGGATGCACGGGGTGCGGGCGCACCGTCTTGAAGCCGACCGCGAGCAGGTGATCCGCCGGCAGTACACAGGCCGGTTCCTTCCACCGCGCATCGCCGAAAGCCTCGATCGCCTTGAAGCCCCGCCGCAGCAGGTCCTTGGCAACCGTCTGCACCATTACACGCCCTAGCCCTTGCCCCTGAAAACCTGGCGTGATCAACGCCGTCATCAGCTGCACGGCATCGGGGGAGACAGGACTGGTGGGGAACGCCGTGGCCCGCGGAACGTAGGCGGGCGGCGCATAGAGAACGAAGCCCGCCGGGACCTCGTCCACATAGACGATCCGTCCGCAGGAACCCCACTCCAGCAGCACGGCCGAGATCCAGGCTTCCTTCTCGAGCTCGGGCCTGCCCGCCTTTACCGCAGCTTCCCCGCTGACCGGATCAAGCTCCCAGAAGACACACGTGCGGCAGCGCCTGGGGAGATCCGGAAGGTTGTCCAGTGTGAGCGGTACGAGCCGACGCCCCATGAAGGCGGTTCCTCACTTCCTTCGCCCGCCGCATCACGTGCGGCTGCGAGCGCACTCCGTTCTCGGAACAGACTGCCGACGAACCCTCCGACAGCTCCAAGCCCCAAACCGACTGACACCAGGTGGCTGCGATTCACTGATCGCACGGCCGCCGCCTCCTCTGAGGTGGATCACGGTGATGGATACGCCATACCAGAACGCATCGTATCCACCCAGAGGTGATGCGGATACCGAGAGAGAGCAAAGGGCGGGCCTAGTTCCGGAGAACTCCCAGAACCAGGCCCGCCCTTTGCTCTGCCGCAGACTCAGGCGTCTTCGCCCTCGGCCTGCTCCTCTTCGATGCTCCGCTCCAGCACGCGTCCCTCGCCCGGGGCAAGGCTGCCGAGAATGCGGTCCAGATCCTCCATCGAGGCGAACTCGACGACGATCTTGCCCTTCTTCTGGCCCAGGTCGACCTTCACCCGCGTCTCGAAGCGGTCCGAGAGGCGCGAGGCAAGGTCGGTCAGAGCGGGCGACACCCGCCCTCCCGCCCTGGGGCCTCGGGGCTTCGCGGAGCTCGCGGGTTCGGAGCCGAGAAGATTCACGATCTCCTCGACCGCACGCACCGACAGGCCCTCGGCCACGATGCGGTGAGCCAGCCGGTCCTGTTCCTCGGAATCATCCACCGACAGCAGCGCCCGTGCATGACCGGCCGAGAGAACACCCGCTGCCACCCGACGCTGCACCGGCGCGGAGAGCCTGAGCAGCCGGAGCGTGTTCGACACCTGGGGACGGGACCGCCCGATCCGGTCCGCCAGCTGATCATGCGTGCACTTGAAGTCCTTCAGCAGCTGGTCGTACGCAGCCGCCTCCTCCAGGGGGTTCAGCTGCGCCCGGTGCAGGTTCTCCAGGAGAGCGTCCAGAAGAAGCTTCTCGTCGTCCGTCGCACGGACGATCGCGGGGATGCGCTCCAGACCGGCCTCGCCACAGGCCCTCCAGCGACGCTCACCCATGATGAGCTCGTAGCGGTCCTCGGCGACCTTGCGGACGACGACGGGCTGGAGGAGACCGACCTCCTTGATGGAGGTAACCAGCTCGGCCAGAGCGTCCTCGTCGAAGACCTCACGGGGCTGCCTGGGGTTGGGCGTGATCGATGCAAGAGGAAGCTCGGCGAAATACGCTCCGGCGGAGTCGGCCTGCTCCGTGACGGACTCCCGCTCACCGACGGGAGAGCTCGGCTCCGGCACCACCGGTCCTGAGGGGAGCCCTGCCAGCTTCGCGGCGGCCACTCCTCGCTCGGCGGTCAGCACGGGCGAGGTGCTGGTGTTCGCACCGGCTCCGGGACTGGGGACCTGCTTCTCCTGAGGAGCTGCGGGGATCAGTGCACCGAGTCCACGCCCCAGCCCTCTACGACGCTCACTCACTGCATGCCCTCCGAGTTGCTCTGCTGACTGTTCTGAACGCCCGTATGGGCAGGCTCGCCCGCAGGGGCGTGCTGGGCTTCGTAATGCACTCCTACGCCCCTCAGAGCGATCTCACGGGCCGCTTCCAGGTAGGAGAGGGACCCGCTGGAGCCCGGATCGTACGTCAGGACCGTCTGCCCGTAACTCGGCGCCTCCGAAATACGTACGGATCGCGGAATGCTGGTCCGCAGCACCTCCTTACCGAAGTGGGTGCGCACCTCCTCGGCGACCTGCGAAGCAAGCCTGGTCCTGCCGTCATACATGGTGAGCAGGATCGTCGATACGTGAAGGTCCGGGTTCAGGTGCCCTCGGACCAGGTCGACGTTGCGCAGCAACTGCCCGAGGCCCTCCAAGGCGTAGTACTCGCACTGGATCGGGATGAGCACTTCGGCTCCGGCAACGAGAGCGTTGACCGTGAGCAGGCCGAGCGACGGCGGGCAGTCGATGAGGATGTAGTCCAGCGGCTGTTCATACGCCTGGATCGCCCGCTGGAGCCGGCTCTCTCGCGCCACCAGCGACACCAGCTCGATCTCCGCACCGGCGAGATCGATGGTGGCCGGTGCACAGAAGAGACCTTCGACATCAGGGACGGGCTGAACCACCTCGGAGAGAGGCATGCTCTCCACGAGAACGTCGTAGATGGACGGGACCTCTGCGTGATGGTCGATCCCCAGTGCCGTGGAGGCGTTTCCCTGCGGGTCGAGGTCCACGACCAGAACACGCGCGCCGTGCAGTGCGAGCGAAGCGGCAAGGTTGACCGTCGAGGTCGTCTTGCCCACACCGCCCTTCTGGTTGGCGACAACCATGACGCGTGTCCGGTCTGGTCGCGGCAGTCCCTCGCCGGCGCGGCCAAGGGCCTCGACCGCCAGCTGAGCCGCACGACCAATGGGTGTGTCGTCCATCGGCGGCGGTGTTTCACGTGAAACACCGTCCCCCAGGGACTCGGTACGGGGACCGGGGACCGGATCGGTCATCGGTCCCGCGATGTTGGCGTCGGACCGCAAGGATTCACTCTCCTCGACTTCAGGCTCGCAATGAACAGAGCCTGCCATGCTTTCGGGGTCGTGAACCAGCGAGGCCGACTGTTCTGTGGATGAATCCGGTTCTGTGGACAACTTCGTAGCCCGTACGGGCTTGCGGTCGCGCGGCGCGGCAGCCGCACGACCGCGGCCGATGATTCCCTGCAGCAGAGAGCGACGTTTCACGTGAAACACGATGCCTCTGCGGCACAGCGGCACGCTCCCGACACTCCGCAGGCAGCGCATATCGCTGCTTGCATGGAGCATCAGCGCAAAAGGGCCGCAACTTGCGAGAAAGGGATGAAAGCCATCCCCTTATTCAAGGGCCGCCGGACACTCAACGGCGCCGACGCGTCCGGCCGACCCTGGCGGCCTTGGCCCTCTTTGCGGCGAACCTCACACCGCCCGGGCTCTCCCCGACTACCACGCGCACGACGGTCGAAGCAGGGTCGACCAACCCCTCACCCACATGAAGCACCTCTGTCTCCACCACGCCGAGTTTGCTCAGAGCGGCACGCGCCCCCTGGATCTCCTCCTCGGCGGTTCCTCCCTTGAGCGCCAGCATCTCCCCGTACGGGCGGAGCAGGGGCACACCCCATCCCGCGAGCCGGTCGAGCGGCGCCACGGCCCTGGCCGTCACCACATGCACGGGCTGCAGCGTCCCGAGCACCTCTTCGGCCCGGCCGCGGACGACCGTCACATGGTCCAGGCCCAGGAGCTCGACGACCTCCTGGAGAAAGTTCGTACGGCGCAGCAGCGGCTCGAGCAGCGTGATCTTGAGGTCGGGGCGCACCAGCGCCAGCGGGATACCGGGAAGCCCGGCCCCCGAACCCACATCGCACACCGTGACGCCTTCGGGAACCACCTCGGAGAGGACCGCGCAGTTCAGCAGATGGCGCTCCCAGAGCCGCGGCACCTCGCGTGGACCGATCAGTCCCCGCTTGACCCCCGCGTCCGCCAGCAGCTCCGCGTACCTGACAGCCTCTGGAAAGAACTCACCGAATACCGCCTGCGCCTCCTTGGGCGCCTGGGGGAGCTCGGCTGCTGCCTCCGTCACGGGGAACCGTCCTTCCGTACCGCACTAGCGCACTGTGGGTGGCTGACTATCAGGCTGACAAAGATCGGCCCCGCCTGCGAACAGACGGGGCCGACAGTACAAGGATCCGGTCAGGCCGGCAGAACGACGACGAAGCGCTGCGGCTCCTCGCCCTCGGACTCGCTGCGCAGCCCTGCTGCCGCGACCGCGTCGTGCACGACCTTGCGCTCGAACGGCGTCATCGGCTCCAGCTTCACCGGCTCGCCCGAGCTCTTGACCTCGTCCGCGGCCTTGGCACCCAGCGCGGCGAGAACCTCACGCTTCTTGGCCCGGAAGCCCGCGATGTCCAGCATCAAGCGGCTGCGGTCACCGGTCTCACGGTGCACGGCCAGGCGCGTCAGCTCCTGGAGAGCCTCCAGCACCTCTCCGTCGCGGCCCACAAGCTTCTGCAGGTCACGCGCCGATTCGCTGATGATCGAGACCGCGGCCCGGTCCGCCTCCACATCCATGTCGATGTCGCCGTCGAGGTCGGCGATGTCGAGCAGGCCTTCGAGGTAGTCGGCCGCGATCTCCCCCTCCTGCTCGAGGCGAGTCAGGGTGTCGCTGCCCTCAGCGGCCGTGGTGGTGGTGCCTTCCGTCACGGATGGACTCCTTCTTACTTCTTGGACGGGTGCTTGGGCCGCTGCGGACCCTTGCGCTGTCCGGACTTGGCTTGGCGTGAGGAGCCGGACGCGGCGGGCTTGTCCGCCGTCTTCGGCTTGTCCTGCGATGCGTCCTGCTTCTCCAGCGAGGTCTTGGACTCCGAGCCGGTGGACTCGGAATCCTTCGCCGCGCCGGGATGCGTGGCAGCAGTCTGACGCTTCGCCTTGGTCTGACGCTTGGGCTGGTGGCGCTTGGGTGCGGCGCCGCCCTCGGCCTCGAGGACGGCTGCGTCGCTCTTCGCCACCGTCCCGTCCTCCTGGGCCGCGAGACCCAGCTTGCTCAGACCGGTGATGAACTTGCGCTCGATGTCGTTGCGGTCGGTCCCCTTGGCGACGATCCGCTTCACGGTGTTGCGCCGGGTCCTGCCCCGCACCTGACCGTGAGAGGTCACGCTCTTCAGCAGCCGGCCGAGGTACTGGTCCTGCGCCTTGCTGCCCGGGGTCGGGTTCTGGTTGATCACGTACATCTGCTGGCCCATGGTCCAGACGTTGGTGGTCAGCCAGTACACGAGGACACCGACGGGGAAGTTGATACCCATGACGGCGAAGATCACGGGGAAGATGTACATCAGCATCTTCTGCTGCTGCATGTAGGGCGTCTTCACCGTCAGGTCGACGTTCTTCGTCATCAGCTGGCGCTGCGTGAAGAACTGCGAGGCCGACATCATCACGATCATGATCGCCGTGACGACGCGGACATCGGTCAGCGAGGCGCCGAGCGCCGCGACCTTCTCCTCGCTGTCCATGAACTTCGCGGCCAGCGGGGCGCCGAAGATGTGCGCCTGGCGCGCGCTGTCGAGCAGCGGCTGGTCGATCACGCCGATGGTCTTGCCCGAGGCGATGGACGACAGCACGTGATACAGGGCGAAGAAGAACGGGGACTGCGCCAGAATCGGAAGGCACGAGGAGAGCGGGTTGGTACCCGTCTCCTTGTACAGCTTCATCATCTCTTCGGACTGACGCTGCTTGTCGTTCTTGTAGCGCTCCTGGATCGCCTTCATCTTCGGCTGGAGCACCTGCATGTTCCGGGTCGACTTGATCTGCTTCACGAAGAGCGGGATCAGGCAGATCCGGATCAGGACCACCAGGGACACGATGGACAGGCCCCAGGCCCAGCCCGTGTCATCGCCGAAGAGGGCTCCGTACACCTTGTGGAACTGGACAATGACCCACGAGACAGGTGTGGTGATAAAGCTGAACAGACTGGCAATCGTGTCCACTAATCAGGCTCCTTGAGCATTGGGCGAGGTCTCTTTGGCCGGGCTCAGGGGTTCGGAGACCGACCCCCCGGAAGGCACATCGGCGGCGGAGTCCCCGCCCTTGCCACCACGCGCATAGCTGCGCAGCAGTTCGTGCCAACGCGGACGTTTGCGTGGCGGTACGTGATCCACGCCGCCGGGTGACCACGGATTGCATCGCAGGATGCGCCATGCGGTCAGCGCAGTTCCCTTGATCGCACCGTGCCGGTCGATCGCCGTATATCCATAGTGGGAACACGACGGGTAGTAACGGCAGACAGGCCCTAGGAGCGGGCTGATCGTCCACTGATACAGCTTGATAAGAGCCAGCAGCGGGTACTTCATCGCGCGCCCCCTCCCAGTAGCCGCTGAAGTGCGGCATCCAGGTCTCGGGCCAGCTGTGCATGGTCGGCGTCGCCCGATCCGGGCAGCGCTCGTACGACAACAAGGCTACCGGGGGGCAGCTGAGCCAGCCGTTCGCGCATCAGATGGCGAAGCCTGCGCTTCACCGCGGTCCGGACGACCGCGCCACCCACTGCTTTGCTGACAACGAAACCCGCACGCGGCGGGGGAGCACTCTCCCCTGTCACGTGCGGGTCCGTAACACCGCTGCGTAGATGTACGACGAGTAGCGGGCGTCCGGCCCGACGTCCCCGGCGTACAGCGGCTGCGAAGTCCTCGCGCCGCCTCAGCCGATTCTCGGTAGGCAGCACGTCATGACCTGGCCGCGATCAGGCGGACAGGTTTGCGCGACCCTTGCCACGGCGGTTCGCGAGAATCGCGCGGCCGGCACGGGTACGCATACGCAGCCGGAAGCCGTGGGTCTTGGCGCGACGACGATTGTTCGGCTGGAAGGTGCGCTTGCTCACTCGGGGGCTCCAGAAATGATTCGTGTGTTGGCGGGACATCGCCTGGCTGTCACCGTGCGCCCACGAGGAACTCGCGTAAACGCCTTAGTGCACCGCTTCACAATCACAGATCGTGATGTTTGCCCATCGGAGGCAGGCGGCAGCAGCCATCGACAACTCGACCTGGTCACGGTACGCGCGGCTGCGCCATTCGGTCAAACCAGCTCCTCGGCACCCCGTGCTGTACACAGCCTGTGGACAACAACTTGAACCGTGCGGGTCGGGCTGACTACCGTGGCTGAACTCCGGTTCTTTTCCTTCCCCCCTGCCGGGCCTCACCCGACCCGACCCATCCCGTCCCGAGAAGCACACATTCGTGGGACATGCGAGAGAGCGTGCCTTGTGGCTGACGTACCTGCCGATCTTGCCGCAGTGTGGCCACGAGTGCTGGAACAACTCCTCGGAGAGGGCCAGCAGGGCATCGAGCCGAAGGACAAGCAGTGGATCGAGCGCTGCCAGCCTCTGGCACTCGTCGCCGACACCGCGCTGCTTGCCGTGCCCAACGAGTGGGCCAAGGGTGTCCTCGAGGGCCGGCTCGCGCCGCTGATCAGCGAGACGCTCACCCGTGAGTGCGGTCGGCCGATCCGGATCGCGATCACCGTCGACGATTCCGCCGACCAGCCCCCCGCGCCGCCCGCGCCCCCGATGCACCAGCCCCACCAGGGCCAGCAGTCCCATCGCTACCAGGGGCCCCAGCACGACGAGCCCTCGCGCAACGACGGGTACGACAGCTACGGCCCCAGGCCCTTCGACGACGGCATGCCGACGGCCCGCCCCGCCTACCCGGACTACCAGCAGCACCGCCCCGAGCCCGGCGCCTGGCCCCGCGCGCAGGAGGACCTCTCGTGGCAGCCGCGGCACGGCGGCTACCAGGACCGCGACCCGTACGCGAGCCCGCGCCCCCAGCAGCCGCAGCACGACTACCGCCCGCAGCCGCCCGAGCACCAGGGCTACGAACAGCAGCGTGACGGCCGCGACCGCCACGATCTGCAGGAGCAGCAGCCGCAGCACCGCCAGACCGGCCCCGGGCCCTCGCGAGCCGGCGGCAGCGGCGGACCCATGGGCACGCAGTCCGCGCCACCGCCCGGCACGGGTGAGCCGCACGCCCGGCTGAACCCGAAGTACCTCTTCGACACCTTCGTCATCGGCGCGTCCAACCGGTTCGCCCACGCGGCCGCGGTGGCCGTCGCCGAAGCCCCCGCGAAGGCCTACAACCCCCTCTTCATCTACGGGGAGTCGGGGCTCGGGAAGACCCACCTGCTGCACGCCATCGGTCATTACGCGCGCAGCCTCTACCCGGGCACCCGGGTGCGGTACGTGAGCTCGGAGGAGTTCACCAACGAGTTCATCAACTCGATCCGCGACGGCAAGGGCGACACCTTCCGCAAGCGCTACCGCGACGTGGACATCCTCCTGGTCGACGACATCCAGTTCCTGGCGAGCAAGGAGTCGACGCAGGAGGAGTTCTTCCACACCTTCAACACGCTGCACAACGCCAACAAGCAGATCGTGCTGTCCTCGGACCGTCCGCCCAAGCAGCTGGTGACCCTGGAGGACCGGCTGCGCAACCGGTTCGAGTGGGGCCTCACCACCGACGTGCAGCCTCCGGAGCTGGAGACGCGTATCGCGATCCTCCGCAAGAAGGCCGTGCAGGAGCAGCTCAACGCCCCGCCCGAGGTGCTCGAGTTCATCGCCTCCCGCATCTCGCGCAACATCCGTGAGCTGGAGGGCGCGCTCATCCGCGTGACCGCCTTCGCGAGCCTCAACCGGCAGCCGGTGGATCTCGGTCTCACCGAGATCGTGCTCAAGGACCTGATCCCCGGCGGCGAGGACTCCGCCCCCGAGATCACGGCGCCGGCCATCATGGCGGCGACCGCGGACTACTTCGGGCTGACGGTGGAGGACCTCTGCGGATCCTCGCGCAGCCGTGTCCTGGTGACGGCGCGCCAGATCGCCATGTATCTGTGCCGCGAGCTGACGGATCTCTCCCTGCCCAAGATCGGGGCGCAGTTCGGGGGGCGCGACCACACCACGGTGATGCACGCCGACCGGAAGATCCGCGCGCTGATGGCGGAGCGCCGCTCCATCTACAACCAGGTCACCGAGCTCACCAACCGCATCAAGAACGGCTGAGACCGAAAGCGGCGGCCAGACCCCGCTGCGGCGCGCTCCTGAGGGCGCCCCGAGAGGACCGTAAGACGTCCTCCTGGGGCGCCCTCTGTCGTCAGGGGCACTCCCCGGAAGGCTCCCCGAGTTCCTTAGGAGGCTCCCCGGAGTTCCCCAGGAGGCTCGGCGGAGTTCCCCAGGACGGCTTCAGGAGTGGCCGGGTGACGGGCGGGGAATGGTTCCCGAGACCGCTCGGCACGCCTCCTCCGGCCCCGGGTGGGGACCTGTGGGCAGGCCGAGTCGGCGGCCGATGTTCGAATACGGGCCCCGGAAGGGCCTCTCTCCACAGATGATCGAGGAATCCCGTGTCCACAGCCTGGGGACTGTGAAGTTGTCCAGATTGCTTCCACAGGACCGGCTGTCGATACTCCATCAGGCCAGGTCACATGCCTGGGGATTTGTGGTCAACAGTGATCCACAGCCTGTGGACAGAATTTCCGTCCACAGGGCCTCACCGATGTTGTCCACCGGCGGCCCACAGGCTGTGGCCCGTTGTCCCCAGCTTCTCCACACCCCTGTCCACTGTTCGGCAACGCGACACCGCCTTTCACTGCCGAGAGTGAAAGGCGTCACACCAGGGGCCTCGGTTGAGCTGTGGGGAACGTGGGTAAAGCTGGGGACAGCCCTGGGGAGAAGTCACCCGGCCCTGTGCATCGGGTGTGCAGAACTTTCGCGTGTCCACAGAAGCACCTGGTTGTCCACCGGTGCCGCCCACAGGGTCGGTGGACAAAAAACCGGCTCTGACCTGCGCAGATGGTGTTATCCACGGTTTCCACAGGGCCTACTACTACTACCACTCAGAGTTAGCCAGGAATCAGCTTCGAAGTGGGGCCTGTGCACAACTCGAGAAGCGAGCGCGGCGAACCTCTTGGCTCGACTTGACCCCGAGCAGCAACGAGTGTCGGTGCCGTACGTCAGACTGGTCCCCGGCGGCCTCCCCAGCCCTTCGGCAGGGAGCCCCGATCAGACGACGAAGGCCAGCAGGGCGAGCGAGCAACAGCAGGAGGCGGTTCCGGTGAAGATCCGGGTGGAGCGCGATGTACTCGCGGAGGCGGTGGCCTGGGTGGCCCGCAGCCTCCCGGCCCGTCCGCCGGCGCCCGTTCTCGCGGGCCTTCTCCTGAAGGCTGAGGACGGAGCCCTCAGCTTCTCGAGCTTCGACTACGAGGTCTCGGCCAAGGTCTCGGTGGACGCCGAGGTCGAGGAGGACGGCACGGTGCTCGTCTCCGGCCGGCTCCTCGCCGACATCTGCCGCGCCCTGCCCAACCGCCCGGTGGAGATCTCCACAGACGGTGTACGGGCCACGGTGGTCTGCGGCTCCTCGCGGTTCACCCTCCACACACTGCCTGTGGAGGAGTACCCGGCACTGCCGCAGATGCCGACCGCCACGGGCACCGTCCCCGGTGAGGTCTTCGCCTCGGCGGCCGCCCAGGTCGCCATCGCGGCCGGGCGTGACGACACCCTGCCCGTCCTGACCGGCGTCCGGATCGAGATCGAGGGCGACACCGTCACCCTCGCGTCGACCGACCGCTACCGCTTCGCGGTCCGCGAGTTCCTGTGGAAGCCGGAGAACCCGGACGCGTCGGCCGTGGCCCTGGTGCCCGCCAAGACGCTCCTGGACACCGCCAAGGCGCTCACCAGCGGTGACACGGTGACGCTCGCCCTGTCCGGTTCGGGTGCGGGAGAGGGGCTCATCGGTTTCGAGGGCGCGGGCCGTCGCACGACCACCCGGCTGCTCGAGGGCGACCTCCCGAAGTACCGCACGCTCTTCCCGACCGAGTTCAACTCGGTCGCGGTGATCGAGACCGCCCCGTTCGTCGAGGCCGTCAAGCGTGTCGCCCTCGTCGCCGAGCGCAACACCCCGGTGCGGCTCAGCTTCGAGCAGGGTGTGCTGATCCTGGAAGCCGGTTCCAGCGACGACGCACAGGCTGTGGAGCGTGTGGACGCCGTGCTGGAGGGTGACGACATCTCGATCGCCTTCAACCCGACCTTCCTGCTGGACGGTCTCAGTGCGATCGACTCCCCCGTCGCCCAGCTCTCCTTCACGACGTCGACGAAGCCGGCCCTGCTCAGCGGCCGTCCCGCCGTCGACGCCGAGGCGAACGACGCGTACAAGTACCTGATCATGCCGGTCCGTCTCTCGGGCTGACCCGGCGGTCGTTCCTGTCATGGCAGCCACCGGTGGACAGGCTCAGCGCCGAGCGAGCCCGCCGTGCTGCACCCCGCCGTGCGGTACCGGCCGGGCGTAGGCTCGGTCCCAGGTACGAATCGGCACAACGCTTAAGGAATCTCTGATGGAGCTCGGTCTCGTCGGCCTCGGCAAGATGGGCGGCAACATGCGCGAGCGCATCCGCCGCGCAGGCCACACGGTCATCGGTTACGACCGCAACCCGGACGTCGCGGATGTCCACAGCCTGGAAGAGCTTGTGGGCAAGCTCAAGGGCCCGCGCGTCGTGTGGGTGATGGTCCCGGCCGGCGCCGCGACCCAGTCCACCATCGACGAGCTGGCCGAGCTGCTCTCCCCGGGCGATGTCGTCGTCGACGGTGGGAACTCCCGCTGGACCGACGACGAGAAGCACGCCGTCGAGCTGGGCATCAAGGGCATCGGCTTCGTCGACTGCGGCGTCTCCGGCGGTGTCTGGGGCCTGGAGAACGGCTACGCCCTGATGTACGGCGGCGACGCCGCGAACGTGGAGAAGGTCCAGCCGGTCTTCGACGCGCTCAAGCCCGAGGGCGAGTTCGGTTCCGTCCACGCGGGCAAGGTCGGCGCCGGCCACTTCGCCAAGATGGTCCACAACGGCATCGAGTACGCCATGATGCAGGCCTACGCCGAGGGCTGGGAGCTCCTGGAGAAGGTCGACTCCGTCACGGACGTACGCGAGGTCTTCCGCTCCTGGCAGGAGGGCACGGTCATCCGTTCCTGGCTGCTGGACCTGGCGGTCAACGCGCTCGACGACGACGAGCACCTCGACCAGCTCCGTGGCTTCGCCGCGGACTCCGGCGAGGGGCGGTGGACGGTCGAGGCCGCCATCGACAACGCCGTGCCGCTCCCCGCGATCACCGCGTCCCTCTTCGCGCGCTTCGCCTCGCGGCAGGACGACTCGCCGCAGATGAAGATGATCGCCGCGCTGCGCAACCAGTTCGGTGGCCACGCCGTCGAGAACAAGAAGTAGCGGCGAGCAGGAAGCAGCCGTGAGCCGGAGGACGGCACGCGGCACAGCAGCACACAGCAGAGCAAGCAGTCGAAGGGTCGGCGATCATGCACGTCACGCATCTTTCGCTGGCCGACTTCCGCTCGTACGCCCGGGTCGAGGTTCCTCTCGATCCGGGCGTCACCGTGTTCGTGGGGGCCAACGGTCAGGGCAAGACCAATCTCGTCGAGGCGGTCGGCTATCTCGCGACGCTCGGCAGCCACCGGGTGTCGTCGGACGCCCCGCTGGTGCGGATGGGCGCCGAGCGCGCCGTGGTCCGTGCCGCCGTCACCCAGGGCGAGCGCTCACAGCTGATCGAGCTGGAGCTCAACCCCGGCCGCGCCAATCGGGCGCGTATCAACAGGTCCTCGCAGGTCAGGCCGCGTGACGTCCTGGGGATCGTGCGGACGGTGCTCTTCGCCCCCGAGGACCTGGCCCTGGTGAAGGGCGATCCGGGCGAGCGCCGGCGCTTCCTGGACGAGCTGATCACCGCGCGCTCCCCCCGCATGGCAGGTGTCCGCTCCGACTACGAGCGGGTGCTGAAGCAGCGCAACACCCTGCTGAAGTCGGCCGCCATGGCCCGCAGACACGGCGGCCGGTCGCTGGACCTGTCCACCCTCGACGTGTGGGACCAGCACCTCGGCCAGGTGGGGGCGGAGCTGCTCGCGCAGCGGCTCGATCTGATCGCCACCCTCCAGCCGCTCGCGGACAAGGCGTACGCCGATGTCGCCCCGGGCGGGGGACCGGTGACCCTGGAGTACCGCAGTTCGGTCGGGGCCGATGTGGAGCCCGCGCGTACCCGCGAGGAGCTGTACGCGCAGGTGATGGCCGCGCTGGCCGAGGCCCGCAAGCAGGAGATCGAGCGTGGGGTGACACTGGTCGGCCCGCACCGTGACGACCTGGTGCTGGGCCTGCGCGGGATGCCGGCGAAGGGGTACGCGAGCCACGGCGAGTCCTGGTCCTACGCGCTCGCGCTGCGGCTGGCCTCGTACGACCTGCTGCGCACCGAGGGCAACGAGCCGGTGCTGGTGCTCGACGACGTCTTCGCCGAGCTGGACGCGCGCCGCCGTGAGCGACTGGCCGAGCTGGTGGCCCCCGGCGAGCAGGTGCTGGTGACGGCCGCCGTGGACGACGACGTCCCGGGGGTTCTGAAGGGTGCTCGTTACGCGGTGTCCGCGGGAGCCGTGGAGCGGCTGTGAGCGATCAGGGCGAGAAGGGCGAGCAGGGCGGGTCCGGACCCGCCCCGGCGAAGCAGCCGGAGGTCTCCGGGGTCGACCTGGCGCGGGTGGCGCTGCGGGCGGCGAAGGAGCAGGCCCGTGCCAGAGGCGCGGCGGCCCAGCAGAAGAAACAGGCCAGGCGCGGTGGCGGGCTGCGTTCCGGTGCGCGCTCCGACGGCCGCGATCCGTTGCCCCTGGGGTCGGCGATCAACAGGCTGATCACCGAGCGCGGCTGGGAGACCCCCGCGGCGGTCGGCGGCGTGATGGGCCGGTGGCCGCAGATCGTGGGGGACGATCTGGCCAATCACTGCGTTCCCGTGCGGTACGACGAGGATCCGGCCGAGCGGGTTCTGACGGTGCAGTGCGACTCGACAGCGTGGGCGACACAGCTGAGGCTGCTGGCCCCGCAGCTGGTGGCCCGGCTGAACACGGACCTGGGCCACGGCACGGTCCGGATGATCAAGGTGCTCGGTCCGGGCGGACCGCAGCGCAGATTCGGCCCTCTTCGGACGCCTGGGAGCAAGGGCCCCGGAGACACCTACGGCTGAGCAGGCCTTTTCCCGGAGCAGCCTCCCGGCCCGGCAGCCGGCCCCTCCATGTCTGTCCCGTTTTGCCGAGGACTCGGTGTTTCCGGTCTGTACGGCTTTGTCTGTCTTTGTGGCGTAGGGGAAACCTGAGGCGTCCCTCACCGTAGCGGGAGGTTGACAGCCCGAAGCGCGCAATGCCCTCGTGAGCCTCTCGGGGGCCCTTCCTGAATATGGGGAGTCGTCAGCCGCTCATTCAGGGCGGCACATGCGTACTCAGGCACCGGCAAACCCCCATTCATGTCGGCGCTACCGGTAGACTGGTGGACAATCCCGCTTCCTCGCGGGAGTCGTCGATACAAGCCGAACGACGCAGCCGCTCCCGCCTGCCGGAGAACGGCCTGTGCTGTGCCAGAAAGGGCGCTTCGTGGCCGATTCCGGCAACCCCAACGAGAACATTCCGTCCACAGCCGGTGAGCACGGCGAGGTGACCGCCTCGTACGACGCGAGCGCGATCACCGTGCTCGAAGGCCTGGACGCGGTCCGCAAGCGACCCGGCATGTACATCGGGTCCACCGGTGAGCGCGGTCTCCACCACCTCGTGCAAGAGGTTGTCGACAACTCGGTCGACGAGGCGATGGCCGGGCACGCGGACACCATCGACGTCACGATCCTCGCCGACGGCGGGGTGCGCGTGGTCGACAACGGCCGCGGCATCCCGGTCGGCATCGTGCCGTCCGAGGGCAAGCCGGCCGTCGAGGTCGTGCTCACCGTCCTGCACGCGGGCGGAAAGTTCGGCGGTGGCGGTTACGCCGTCTCCGGTGGTCTGCACGGCGTGGGTGTGTCCGTCGTCAACGCCCTGTCCACACGGGTGGCTGTCGAGGTCAAGACGGACGGCTACCGCTGGACCCAGGACTACAAGCTCGGTGTCCCGACGGCCCCGCTGGCCCGTCACGAGGCCACCGAGGAGACGGGTACGACCGTCACCTTCTGGGCCGACGGCGACGTCTTCGAGACCACCGACTACTCCTTCGAGACCCTCTCGCGCCGCTTCCAGGAGATGGCGTTCCTCAACAAGGGACTCACTCTCAAGCTCACCGACGAGCGCGAGGCGGCGAAGGCCACGGCGGGCGCGGACAGCGCCGAGGCGGTGGACGTCCCCGACGAGGAGTCGACCCGCACGGTCACGTACCACTACGAGAACGGCATCGTCGACTTCGTCAAGTACCTCAACTCCCGCAAGGGCGAGCTGATTCACCAGTCGGTGATCGACATCGAGGCCGAGGACAAGGAGCGTCTCCTCTCGGTCGAGATCGCCATGCAGTGGAACACGCAGTACAGCGAGGGCGTCTACTCCTTCGCCAACGCGATCCACACGCACGAGGGCGGTACGCACGAGGAGGGCTTCCGTGCGGCGCTGACCTCGCTGGTCAACCGCTACGCGCGCGACAAGAAGCTGCTGCGCGAGAAGGACGACAACCTCACCGGTGAGGATGTCCGCGAGGGTCTGACGGCGATCATCTCGGTGAAGCTGGGCGAGCCGCAGTTCGAGGGCCAGACCAAGACCAAGCTGGGCAACACCGAGGCGAAGACCTTCGTCCAGAAGGTCGTCCACGAGCAGCTGACGGACTGGTTCGACCGGAACCCCAACGAGGCCGCCGACATCATCCGCAAGGGCATCGCGGCCTCCACGGCCCGTGTCGCGGCCCGCAAGGCGCGTGACCTCACCCGGCGCAAGGGGCTTCTGGAGAGCGCCTCGCTGCCGGGCAAGCTGAGCGACTGCCAGTCCAACGACCCGACGAAGTGCGAGATCTTCATCGTCGAGGGTGACTCCGCCGGTGGTTCGGCGAAGTCCGGCCGTAACCCGATGTACCAGGCCATCCTGCCGATCCGGGGCAAGATCCTGAACGTCGAGAAGGCCCGCATCGACAAGATCCTGCAGAACACCGAGGTCCAGGCGCTGATCTCGGCCTTCGGTACCGGGGTCCACGAGGACTTCGACATCGAGAAGCTCCGCTATCACAAGATCATCCTGATGGCGGACGCCGACGTCGACGGCCAGCACATCAACACCCTGCTGCTGACCTTCCTGTTCCGCTTCATGCGGCCGCTGGTCGAGTCCGGGCACGTCTACCTATCGCGCCCGCCGCTCTACAAGATCAAGTGGGGCCGCGACGACTTCGAGTACGCGTACTCGGACCGTGAGCGCGACGCCCTGGTGGCCCTGGGCAAGCAGAACGGCAAGCGCATCAAGGAAGACTCGATCCAGCGCTTCAAGGGTCTCGGTGAGATGAACGCCGAGGAGCTGCGCGTCACCACGATGGACGTCGACCACCGCGTGCTCGGCCAGGTCACGCTGGACGACGCCGCGCAGGCCGACGACCTGTTCTCGGTGCTGATGGGCGAGGACGTCGAGGCGCGCCGTTCGTTCATCCAGCGCAACGCCAAGGACGTCCGCTTCCTCGACATCTGAGTCGGCCGTACAAGGAGGAGGGTCCGGCGACCCTCCAAGCCGCAGCGCGAAAGGACTTTGACCAGCAATGGCCGACGAGAACACCCCTGTGATGCCCGAAGAGGAGCCCGTCGTCCCGGGCGTGGGCATGCGTGTCGAGCCCGTGGGGCTCGAGACGGAGATGCAGCGCTCCTACCTCGACTACGCGATGTCCGTCATCGTGTCGCGTGCCCTGCCCGACGTGAGGGACGGCCTGAAGCCCGTCCACCGCCGCGTGCTGTACGCGATGTACGACGGCGGCTACCGGCCCGAGAAGGGCTTCTACAAGTGCGCCCGCGTCGTCGGCGACGTCATGGGCACGTACCACCCGCACGGCGACTCCTCCATCTACGACGCCCTGGTGCGCCTCGCGCAGCCGTGGTCGCTGCGCATGCCGCTGGTGGACTCCAACGGCAACTTCGGTTCTCCGGGCAACGACCCGGCCGCCGCCATGCGGTACACCGAGTGCAAGATGATGCCGCTGTCCATGGAGATGGTCCGGGACATCGACGAGGAGACCGTCGACTTCCAGGACAACTACGACGGCCGCAACCAGGAGCCGACGGTCCTGCCGGCGCGCTTCCCGAACCTCCTGGTGAACGGTTCCGCCGGCATCGCGGTCGGTATGGCGACCAACATCCCGCCGCACAACCTGCGCGAGGTCGCCGCCGGTGCCCAGTGGTACCTGGAGAACCCGGAGGCCTCGCACGAGGAGCTCCTGGACGCGCTGATCGAGCGGATCAAGGGCCCGGACTTCCCGACCGGCGCGCTGGTCGTGGGCCGCAAGGGCATCGAGGAGGCCTACCGCACGGGCCGCGGCTCGATCACCATGCGGGCGGTCGTCGCGGTCGAGGAGATCCAGAACAGGCAGTGCCTGGTCGTCACCGAGCTGCCGTTCCAGACCAACCCCGACAACCTCGCTCAGAAGATCGCCGACCTGGTGAAGGACGGCAAGGTCGGCGGCATCGCGGACGTCCGTGACGAGACGTCCTCGCGCACGGGCCAGCGCCTGGTCGTCGTGCTGAAGCGTGACGCGGTCGCCAAGGTCGTGCTCAACAACCTCTACAAGCACACCGACCTGCAGACGAACTTCGGCGCGAACATGCTGGCCCTCGTCGACGGGGTTCCGCGCACGCTGTCGATCGACGCGTTCATCCGCCACTGGGTGACGCACCAGATCGAGGTCATCGTCCGGCGTACGAGGTTCCGCCTGCGCAAGGCCGAGGAGCGGGCGCACATCCTGCGCGGCCTGCTCAAGGCGCTGGACGCGATCGAAGAGGTCATCGCCCTCATCCGTCGCAGCAACACGGTGGAGATCGCGCGCGAGGGCCTGATGGGCCTGCTGGAGATCGACGAGATCCAGGCGAACGCGATCCTGGAGATGCAGCTGCGCCGTCTGGCCGCGCTGGAGCACCAGAAGATCACCGCCGAGCACGACGAACTCCAGGCGAAGATCAACGAGTACAACGAGATCCTCGCGTCGCCGGCGCGGCAGCGGCAGATCGTCAGCGAGGAACTGGCGGCGATCGTCGACAAGTTCGGCGACGACCGGCGCTCGAAGCTGGTCCCCTTCGACGGTGACATGTCCATCGAGGACCTCATCGCCGAGGAGGACATCGTCGTCACGATCTCCCGCGGCGGCTACGTCAAGCGCACCAAGACGGACGACTACCGCTCGCAGAAGCGCGGCGGCAAGGGCGTCCGGGGCACGAAGCTCAAGGAAGACGACATCGTCGACCACTTCTTCGTGTCGACGACGCACCACTGGCTGCTGTTCTTCACGAACAAGGGCCGGGTCTACCGTGCCAAGGCGTACGAGCTGCCGGACGCCGGCCGGGACGCGCGTGGCCAGCACGTCGCGAACCTGCTCGCCTTCCAGCCGGACGAGCAGATCGCCCAGATCCTCGCGATCCGCGACTACGAGGCGGCGCCCTACCTGGTCCTCGCGACCAAGGGCGGTCTGGTGAAGAAGACCTCGCTCAAGGACTACGACTCGCCTCGCTCCGGTGGCGTTATCGCGATCAACCTCCGGGAGACCGAGAGCGGCGCGGACGACGAGCTGATCGGCGCCGAGCTGGTGTCGGCCGAGGACGACCTGCTGCTCATCAGCAGGAAGGCCCAGTCGATCAGGTTCACCGCGACGGACGACGCGCTGCGCCCGATGGGCCGCGCGACGTCGGGCGTGAAGGGCATGAGTTTCCGCGAGGGCGACGAACTGCTCTCGATGAATGTTGTCCGGCCCGGTACGTTCGTGTTCACTGCCACCGACGGCGGGTACGCGAAGCGGACCGCGGTCGACGAGTACCGCGTCCAGGGCCGTGGCGGTCTGGGCATCAAGGCGGCCAAGATCGTCGAGGACCGCGGGTCGCTCGTCGGCGCGCTGGTGGTGGAGGAAGCGGACGAGATCCTCGCCATCACGCTCGGCGGTGGTGTGATCCGTACGCGAGTCAATGAAGTCAGGGAGACGGGCCGTGACACCATGGGCGTCCAACTGATCAATCTGGGCAAGCGTGATGCCGTCGTCGGCATCGCGCGCAACGCCGAGGCCGGTCGTGAGGCCGAAGAGGTCGACGGGACCGATGAGGCCGAAGGCGCCACGGTCGAGGCCCATGCCGAGAGCGTGGTCGAGGGCACAGTCGAGGGCACGGCGCCTTCGGCCGGGGAGCACGAGGAGTAAAGCGTGAGTGGAGCCACGGGCGCCGGTTCGGCCGCTTCCGGAGCAGGCGCGAACGGCGCCCGTGGCCCTGCCACGGACTCCCAAGGGGGCACTGTGACGGATACTCGGGGACCTCAGCCGCAGTACGAGGGGTACGCGACCGGGCCTCTGCCCGGTGAGCGGGAGCCCGCACCGGGCCAGGCGGGGCCCTACCACCCGCCGCAGGCGTACCCGTCCCCCGCGGGCGGTACGCAGGGTGGCGGCGGCACACAGGGCGGAGCACAGGGCGTGGGCGGCGTACAGGGGACCCGGCTGCCCCGGACGGGGGCACGGACCACTCCGCGCACCCGGAAGGCGCGTCTGCGGGTGGCGAAGGCCGACCCGTGGTCGGTGATGAAGGTCAGTTTCCTGCTCTCCATCGCCCTCGGCATCTGCACGGTGGTCGCCGCGGCGGTCCTGTGGATGGTGATGGACGCGATGGGCGTCTTCTCCACCGTGGGCGGCACGATCAGCGAGGCCACCGGTTCGAACGAGAGCAACGGCTTCGATCTGCAGTCGTTCCTCTCGCTGCCGCGCGTCCTCATCTTCACCTCGGTCATCGCGGTGATCGACGTGGTGCTGGCCACCGCGCTGGCGACGCTGGGCGCGTTCATCTACAACCTGTCGGCCGGCTTCGTGGGTGGCGTGGAGCTCACTCTCGCCGAGGACGAGTAGGGCGCCGGGTATCGATTTTGGGACTGGCCCCGACGTGCGCTAATCTTCAGAAGTCAGCGCAGCAGCGCGGCGGGGCTATAGCTCAGTTGGTTAGAGCGCATCCCTGATAAGGATGAGGCCACAGGTTCAAATCCTGTTAGCCCCACCAGCAAGAAGAACCCCTCACCGATCGCGGTGGGGGGTTCTTGCGTGTACGGGGACGTGTGCGGTTCCGGCCGGCCCGGGGATGCCGGTCGGGTGGCCGCAACGAGGTACCGGCCCGTGAGTGCTCCGGGTCGCGGGGGGTTCCGGCCCGTGAGGACTCTTCGGGTTGCGAGAGGGTTCCGGCCTGCGCGCTCGTCTGGTTGCGGCACCAGCGGCACCAGCGGCACCACGCGGCACCAGCGGCACCACGCGGCACCAGTGGGCCGCAGGCCGCGTGCCGGGATGCCGCCAGGGAGCCGCTGAGGCGCCGGCGGGAGGGCTGCGGCGTCCGGCAGGGGCGCGGTACCGGCGCAGGCGTCGCAGGGGCGCGTACGGGCGCACGGAAAAGGCCCCCGCCGGTGTGAACCGGACCAGGGGCCTGGACGAGTGCGCGGCGCGCTCAGGGTGGCAGCGGGGACGAGTCCCCGGCAGGTGTGGCGCCGTGGGTGGAGCGGGTGCTGTTCGTCGCGTGCACCGCGTCGGTGGCGTCCGAGGACAGCTGCCGGGTGGCCGGGGAGGAGCCGTGCGCCTCGGCGCGGATGCGCTGCTTCATCGTGGGTGGCAGCGCCCTGTCACGCGGAAGGGTCCATCGCACCGACGGGGTGGTCGCGGTTGCCGCGGTCGCACCCGTGTGCTCGTGGCTCGTGGTCGTGGGCTCCGCGGCCGTGGCCTGGGCGGTGGCGAGGCCCAGCGAGGCGAGAAGTGCGAAGAAGGCGGTGATGAAGGCGGTCCAGATGCTCTTGACCCTGAAGGTGCTCATGGCCCCTCGCTTTCAGGTGGTCCGGTTTGCTTACCTTTCCGATGATGTGGATCCGGGCCGTGGAATCCGGGACCGACGCCCCCGGTGCGCCGATCTTCTGATGAACACCACTCTTATGGTTCAACCGGCCCGAAAAGCTGCTTCCGGGGGTCGCGAGAGCTTCTGACGGGGGTCCGGAAAGGGTGGCGGCCGGGTTCCGGGGAGGTCACCGAACGGTATCGGCCGGTGTGTATAGTCGGGCGGCAGAAGTCCCTTACGTCAAGGAAAGACGAGGTCGCGCGGTGAAGAAGCTTCTCCTGGTCGCACTGGCCGCCATCGGCGGGCTCCTCGTGTACCGCCAGATCCAGGCGGATCGCGCCGAGCAGGATCTGTGGACGGAGGCGACCGACTCCGTGCCCGCAGGTTCGGGTGTGTGAGACGGAACAGTCTGCTAGAAGCCCCGGCCGCCGAGCGGCCGGGGCTTTGTGCTGTCCGGGGACCGCTGGTGTGCGACCGGGCGCCCGCCCCCTTGCGTTCGCCCAAGCGAACTATTGAGTTGCGTGAGCAATGTGATCGGTGTGGGTGGTCGCTGCCGGCTCGTCGTCGAACGTTCAAGAAGGGCTCGGACGGCGCGCGTTGACCCCTGAGACGCGGCTGTTCACCCCGGCCCGGTTCCCGGTCGACGGCGCTGTCCGGCGGGAAGCCCGCGGAGCGGTGTGGCGCTGCGCGTGGCGGTGCTCCGCGACGAGCTCGCCGGCCCCCGGCGCGTCCGTACGGGCGAAGAGGCCGGGTGGTACGGGCCACGATGGCAAAAGGGCGGTGGCGGCAGACACCGGTGGTACGGGCGGTGCAGGATGGACCGGCATCGCGACCGCTGCCGGCGCGGGCGCCGCGGTGTACCGGCCGCCGGGCTCGTGCTCGTACGCGGGCGACGCAGGGAAGGCACGCAGACGACGAGGGGAAGCGCGTGAACAGCCAGCGCAACAGGGGCCGGGTGATGCTCGCTTCGCTCGCGGCGATGTGCGCGGTGGCGGCGCTGCCGGGGCAGGCGCACGCGGCCGACGGCCCCGCGGCGTACACGTTCGATCCCGCGGCGACATCGGTCCGGGGTGCGGAGACGAACGCCGACGCGGAGGAGCTGAAGCCCGGAGCGGTCTACAAGAGCTCCATCAAGGGGAGCCAGAAGCTCTATTACCGCCTGGAGCTGGACGACAGCACCAACGCGTACGTCTCCGCGGTGGCCGTCCCGAGGACCGGCGGAAAGGTCGCCTACGGGGACGGCATCACGATCAGCCTCAGGGACCTCGACGACAACCGCTGCAGTTCCGAGGACGCGGACTTCGCGTCGGCGGAGTTCCCGCGCCCGATCACCGCGTACGCCCACCGGACCATGAAGAAGGACAGCACGATCTGCCAGGCGGGCGGCACGTACAACGTCCTCGTCGAGCGGGAGAGCAAGGCGACTTCGTCACCCGAGGCATGGGACCTGGAGCTGCGCTTCGAGACCGAGCCCGCGCTGAAGGACGGCGAGACGCCGCCGACCGAGGCGCCGGAGGACTGGTCCTCCGCCTCACCCGCACCGGCCCCGGGGAAGCAGAAGCGGACCGGAGGCAGCAGCTACTACGACGCGACCAGCCTGGAGTCCGGTGAGTGGGTGGACGCCGTCGCACCCGGACAGACGCGCTTCTACCGGGTGCCCGTGGACTGGGGCCAGCAGATCTTCGCCACGGCCGCGCTGAGCAACAGCGGCACGTCGACCGAGTACCTCGGCAACGTCCTGGCGGTGTCCCTGGACAACCCCGCGCGTGGTCATGTGGAGGACGCGACGCTGTCGTACTCCGGGGCGCCGAACTCGGTGGCGCTGGACCCGCTGCCCCCGGTGGCGTACGAGAACCGCAACGACGTCGCCTCGGACGTCAGTGCGATGCGCTTCGCCGGCTGGTACTACCTGTCGGTGACGCTCTCCCCCAAGGTCGCCGAGCACTACGGAACCGACCCGATCGGGCTGACGCTCAAGATCAACGTCGTCAACGACAGCGAGCCGTCCCCCTACCAGGGGGATGCGGGGATCTTCGGTGTCACCGATGACGACAGGGACATGGCCAAGAGCGGGCAGAGCGCGCCCGAGGCCGGCGAGAGCGACACGATGAAGATGGTGGCCGCGGCCGGGATCGGCACCGGTGCCGTGCTGGTGCTCGGACTCGGGGTGTGGACGCTGCTCGCCCGGCGCCGGGCTGCCGCCGTGCCGCCGACCGCGGGCGGGCAGCAGCCGCTCGGGGGGCCGCCGCCCCAGGCCTGGTAGCCGGTCAGATCTGGGTGAGCGCCCAGATTCCCACCGCGAAGCAGATCAGAGCCACCAGCAGGACCGGGATCGCCACCTTCGGGGGCGGTCCCGGCCGCTTCACGGGGGACGGCTGCGGGGCGGCGGGCACGGGAGGAGCGGCGGGGCCGGGGGCCAACGGGTGCTGCGCGGTATAGGCGCGGGTGGGCGGAGCCGCCCCGTACGGCACGGATGCCGTGGCGGCCTGCGCGAAGTCCGGCGGGGCGGCGTCGGCGTAGGGGGACGGCTGCGGCTGCGTGCCCTGAGGCGCCTGCGGCACGGGCGCGTGCTGCTGTTGCGGGGGCGGGGCGAGGTGGAAGCTGCCCGTCTCGGACATCGCCGGGTGTGGCGCGTACGGCTGCTGTCCCGCTCCCTGGGGCTGCTGTGGCGGTTGGGGCGAAGGATGAGGCAGCGAGATGCCGCCGACGGCCTGTGCGGGCATCTGAGGGCCGCTCACGGGCCCCTCCGGGCCTCGGGGGGCCTGGGGTGCTTGAGGGCCTTCGGGGCCGAATCCGGCGGGCAGGGGGCCGATCTGGTCGAACACCTCCACCGGCTCATCGTCCGCGGAGGGCTCCGGCAGCATCTCGACCGCCTCGGCCAGGGCCTTGCGCGCCCCCGTGGCCGTACGGAAACGGGCGTGCGGGTCCGGCTGCAGCAGTCCCGCGAGAACCTGCCACAAGGGCTCCGGCACACCCTGAGGGGCGCCGGGGGTGCCGTGTGCCGCGAAGTACTCGATCAGCGCCTGGGAGTCGGGCTTCTGACCCTGCAGCAGATAGAGGGCGACGAGACCCACGGCGAACAGGTCCGCCGGGAAGTCCGGCTCCGCACCCATCATTTGCTCGGGTGCGAAGTAACCGGGCGTTCCGACGACGTAGTTGGTCTCCGTCAGCCGGGGCTCGCCCTTGCGCATCGAGATACCGAAATCGGAGAGCCGCAGATGCGGCCGGCCCGTACCGGTGGCCTCCATCAGGATGTTGGCCGGCTTGATGTCCCGGTGCACGACCCCCTCGGCATGCACCGTGGACAGCCCGGAGAGCAACTGGTCGAGCAGGAGGCAGACGAAACGCGGGGGGAGCGGCCCGTAGTCGCCGATGACATGGGCCAGAGATCCGCCGCTGACCAGATCCATCGTGAACAGGACCTTGTCGTCGTCGGCCGCCCAGCTGGCCGGGGCGAGGACATGCGGATGCTCGATACGCAGCGCCTGTTCACGGACGAAGCGCAGCAGCGTGTGCGCGTCGCTCTGCTGGAGGACCTTGGCCGCCACGTACCTGCGGCGTCTGTGGTCCCATGCGCGCCAGACGGCGCCGACCCCACCACGTCCGATCGGATCCACCAGCTCGTACCGACCAGCGAAGACCTCACCCATTGCGCTGCGCCCGCTCCCGTTCCCGTATCGGTCCGTGTCCCGGCTGTCGGGATACTGCCACGGCTCTGCCGCCCGGGGCGGTTCCCGGGCCTGGGTCGTGCTTCAGGGCCTCTCGTCCGGATCGTGCCGGGCTCGCGTGCCCTGGCACCGCACCCCGAGGCGTTGTCGTCTGGAGTCATGGCTCAGCCATGGCTCCCGCCTCCGCCTCGCGCCGCACGGCACCGGACCCCCGCTCCCCGATTCGGCCTGATCCGGACGAAGGGCCCTAGCTCTGGTGGCCTTCGTAATGCGCGACCGCGTCGGCGGTGCGCCCAGCTCCGTACACCCTGAGGAACTCTGCCAGTTCAGGGTGGGCCGGGGCGAGGGAGTCGGCGGCATCGATGATGTCGCCGGCCGCGGCGACCGAGCGGAGGAGCGACTGGATCTCGCGGACCACGCGCCGCACGGTGGGGGCCCCGCCGGTGGTGGCGGTCTGCCCGGTGCTGGTCAGTACCGAACCGCCCTGCGACTTCTTGATCTCCTCCATCCGGTCGGTGGCCTCTCCCGCGCTGACGCTGCCGTCCGCGACCTGGCTGGCGAGCTCCTGGAGAGCCTGGACCCGCTGGACGACCGCCGGATTGCCGATCTTGGCCCGCTGGCCGCTCATCAGCTGGGAGAGCATGGGCGCGGACAGCCCGAGCACCGCGGCGAGGCGTGCCTGGTTGAGGCCGAGGTCATCGATCAGCCTGCGGAAGAGCGCACCCAGCGGCTCCCCGTACCAGCTGCGCTGGAGCTCCCGGGCTCTAGCCGTGGCCTCTTGCTGCGCTGCGTCCATTGCGTCTCCCCTTCGCTGCGGCTTCGCTGCTGCGAACCTCGTCGTGCATCTTACGGAGAGCCGTTGACGACGGGGAGTCCCAATCCTTTTGCAGGTTTCGGGGGGTCACCCGGTACTCTGTTCTGCGACGGACGTCACCGCATGGATCTGTCCTGTGGTGTCCGTTTTCGGGGCCTTAGCTCAGTTGGTAGAGCGCTGCCTTTGCAAGGCAGATGTCAGGAGTTCGAATCTCCTAGGCTCCACAGCAGAACGCCCCTGACCTGTGTTTCATCAGGTCAGGGGCGTTCTTGTGCGTGGGCCCCCTGGTGCCGAGCCGGTACCAGGAGCAGTTGCGGCAGTTTCACGTGAAACAGCGGGAGTCCAGGTTTCACGTGAAACTGCCGCAGTCGGGCCACATGAACACCTCGTAGTCCATGGGCAGCCCGTAGGTGGTGCGGAACAAGAGGATGGGGGCGCTCGGCACGGCAAGAGGGGCGCCGGAGGCCCTGAGGCTTTCCGCCGCCCCTCCTGGGCGTCGTTCCCGGTGGTCCGGGTCAGCGCTTGTCGTCGCGGTCAGTGCCGTCCGCCGCGTCCGGTCCGGCTTCCGCCTCGTCCTGCTTGGCGCGGACGTCCGGGTCGAGCAGCGGCTGGCCGCTGCCGTCGACGGAGGTCAGTGGAGCGCGGTCATCGCCCACCTCGGTGGGGGCGGGCGGCTCGACCAGCCAGTCCGGGTTGGCCTGCTTGTCCCACCACTTCCAGGCGGCGAAGGCTCCGCCCGCCAGGGCGCCCAGCACGAGGAAGCCCTTGGCCAGCTTGCCTGCCTTGGCCCGCCGCTCGTGCTTCCTGACGATCTTCTGGATCTCCTTGGCCGTCACTTGGCCTCGGAGTGCGGCGAGCGCGGCGGTGCTGCGCGCGGTGGCCTCCTTGGCCATTGGGCGGCTGGCCGCCACCGCGTACTCGACGCGCGGCACGGTGTAGTCCGCCGCGGTCCTTGCGGCGCTGCGCGTCTGGACGGCGGCCTTGTGTGCGGCCTCGTCGACCTTGGGCGGCACATGCGTACGAGCCTGTTCGATGCGGGGCGCGAGATGTGCGCTGTACTGGACACGGGCCTGCGCGGCTGCCTTCGACACCTTGGGCGCGAGCAGTGCGCGAGCCTCCTGCGCGTAGTGCGCGGCCTGTTCCTTGGCCGTGTCGGCGTAAGGCGCCACCACTTCCGCGGCGTGCTGCGCGCTGTCCTTCGCCGAGTAGGTTGCGGCGCGCACGCTGTCGATGCGGGTCACGGGATCCTCCTCCTTGGTGGCGGGTAGGTACTCCGCCTATCCACCCATTTCGAAATCATGCCCGCTGAGGCATCGAGCGCCATGCGGGACGGGGCATCCGGGTCATGAGCGTCATTCTCGGGCAATGTGGTGCAAGGGGAGCGTGCCGCTGACGATGCCACGGTTCGCGCCGAGGCGCTCCGTGTCGTCTGGCACTTGGCCGCATTTATCCCGCAGGAAGTGTGGAAAAGGTGCAGGAAACCGGGCAACAAGGTGAGTGCGGCATGTCCCGGGGTGATGACCGGACTGTGGAGGAGCGCCCCCGTGCGAGGATCGGAGGTCATCAGCGAAGACTTACGGAAGGCAGATCGTGGCCGAGCAGCTTTACGCCACTTTGAAGACCAACCAGGGCGACATCGAGATCCGGCTTCTGCCGAACCACGCGCCCAAGACGGTCAGGAACTTCGTCGAGCTCGCCACGGGTGAGCGCGAGTGGACGAACCCCGAGACCGGCAAGAAGTCCACGGACAAGCTGTATGACGGAACTGTCTTCCACCGTGTCATCAGCGGCTTCATGATCCAGGGCGGCGACCCGCTGGGTAACGGCACGGGCGGCCCAGGATACGAGTTCGGCGACGAGTTCCACCCGGACCTCGCCTTCACCAAGCCCTACCTGCTGGCCATGGCCAATGCCGGTCCGGGCACCAACGGCTCCCAGTTCTTCGTGACGGTCTCGCCCACCGCCTGGCTGACCGGCAAGCACACGATCTTCGGTGAGGTCGCCGGTGAGGCGGGCAAGAAGGTCGTGGACGCCATCGCCGCGGCTCCGACCAACCCGCGCACCGACCGTCCGCTCCAGGACGTGGTGATCGAGTCGGTCGTCATCGAGACCCGCTGACCCGTCGGACAGCCGGCCTCCGGGGCCGCTGACCCGACAGGCCGCGCCCCCGCGCGGGGAACCAACCGCCCTGCTCGTCCGTACTGTTACATAACGGGCGAGCGGGGCGGCCGCATGTGTGCCGCCGCCACGGACGAGGACCGAAGGGGCCGTGACCGATGGAGAAGCACCAGCCGCCGGAAGACCGGGACGGGTCCGCGGCTGCGGGCGGTCCTCCCACCTGTTATCGCCATCCGGACAGGGAGACGGGGATCCGCTGCACCCGGTGCGAGCGGCCGATCTGCACGGACTGCATGATCGGGGCCTCCGTGGGCTTCCAGTGCCCGGAGTGCGTCCGCGAGGCCACGGGCACGGGCCACCACCCCGCAGCCAGCCGGCCGCGGACCCTCGCGGGCGGCAGCGTCGCTGCCGACCCGAGGCTGGTCACCAAGATCCTGCTCGGCATCAACATCGCCGTCTTCATCGCCGTCCTGGCGGCGGAACGCCCGCTGGTCGACGATCTGCTGCTGTTCGGCCGTGCCTACTCCGGCGATCCTGCGGCCGGCATCGAAGGGGTGGCCGAGGGCCAGTGGTACCGGCTGCTGACGTCGGTGTTCCTGCACCAGGAGGTGCTGCACATCGCCTTCAACATGATGGGGCTGTGGTGGCTCGGCGGACCGCTGGAGGCCGCCCTGGGGCGCGCCCGCTATCTCGCCCTCTATCTGCTCTCGGGGCTCGCGGGCAGCGCGCTCACCTATTTGACCTCCGACCCCGGACAAGGGTCCCTCGGCGCTTCCGGTGCCGTGTTCGGTCTGATGGGTGCCACGGCTGTGCTGATGCGCCGGATGAACTACGACATGCGGCCGGTCATCGTGCTGCTCGTGGTGAACCTGGTCTTCACCTTCACCTGGGGTGGGATCGCCTGGCAGGCTCATGTGGGCGGCCTGGTCGCCGGCGCGCTGATCGCCATCGCCATGGTCCATGCCCCTCGCGAGCGCCGGAATCTCGTGCAGTACGGCGCGTGTGCGCTGGTTCTGCTGGCGGTCGTGGGGATCGTCCTCGCCAGGACCGCCGCGCTCACCTGAGCGGAATCCGTTGCTCCAGAGGTGCGGTTGTCCACAGAGCGTGCCGGATCTTGTGCATGACGTGGGGAACAGGTGTGCCCCTTGTCGCTGAACCGGGTTTTCCCAGTCAGGACAAGGGGCGTACCCTCTCGCGATGCGTAAGTGTGTAGTCACACCGGCGTCAACCTTGAGGGAAGTTATCCACAGATCGTCTGACCTTTTCCCCTACCTGTGGATAACCCTGTGGGTAACTCAGGGCAGAGCTACTTCCACTGTGTGGAGACGCCGAAGCCACCGGCGATGAACCCGAAGCCCACGACGATGTTCCAGTTGCCCAGTGCGTCGATCGGCAGATCGCCCTCGGTGACGTAGAAGACCACGATCCAGGCCAGACCGATCAGGAAGAGCGCCAGCATCACCGGCGCCACCCAACTGCGGTTGGTCAGCTTTATGCTCGTCGCCTGCTTCGCGGGCGGAGGCGTGAAGTCTGCCTTCTTGCGGATACGTGACTTCGGCACGAGGGACTCTCCTGTCGATGCGCTGCGTGACCGCGCAGGGATCTGTGGCTTGCGCCGGGGCGCGAGGGGGAATGCTGCCTCCCCGGGGCGTCCGTTAGCGTAGTGCTTCCGTGGCGCCTAAGGAGATAAGGGTACGTTGAGCAATTCTGCCGAATCTCCTCGAGGTCCGGCCCGGCGCATGTCCCGGTGGCCGGTCCAGGGCCTCACCGCTGCCGTTTTCGCTCTGGCCGGACTGATCTTCGTCACCAGCGCCAATACGGCCAAGGGGACCGATATCCGTACGGACTCCTCCCTGCTGAAGCTCTCCGATCTCATTCAGCAGCGCAGCGAGAAGAACGCGGAACTGGACGAATCGACCGCGTCCGTGCGGGCGGACATCGACTCCCTCGCCCGGCGCGACGACGGAAGCACCCGTGCCGAGGACGCCGAGCTCGACGCGCTGGAGAAGGCCGCGGGCACGACACCGGTCACCGGGGAGGCGCTCGCCGTCACGCTGAACGACGCCCCGCCGAACGCGACCGCGAACCCCGGATACCCCGAGCCGCAGCCCAATGACCTGGTCATCCACCAGCAGGACCTGCAGGCTGTCGTCAACGCCCTCTGGGAGGGCGGAGCGAAGGGGATCAAGGTGATGGACCAGCGGCTGATCTCCACCAGTGCGGTGCGCTGCGTCGGCAACACCCTGATCCTGCAGGGCCGGGTGTACTCCCCTCCCTACAAGGTCACCGCCGTCGGCGACCGGGAGAAGCTCAGGCAGGCGCTCAACGACTCCACGGCGATCCAGAACTACCAGTTGTACGTGAAGGCGTACGGGCTGGGATGGAAGGTCGAGGAGGACGACAAGGTGACCCTCCCCGGCTACTCGGGCACGGTCGACCTCCATTACGCACAGCCTGTGGAATAGCGGCGGGACGCCAGGGTCCACAGGCCGCGCCACGCTGTGACGGACGCCTAGCGGCGGCTTTCCACAGCTGACCCACGCCCGTGCCCCGGCCGTTTAGTCTGGTGCCGTACCGAATGGAGGCAACAGCATGTACGGCTGGATCTGGCGGCATCTGCCGGGCAACGCATGGGTGCGGGGCTTCATCTCGCTCGTGCTCGTCCTGGCCGTTGTCTACGCGCTCTTCCAGTACGTCTTCCCCTGGGCGGAGCCCTTGCTCCCGTTCGGTGATGTGACGGTGGACGGCGAAAGCACCAGCGGAGCGGGGTCCGGTCAGTGAGCGCACGCATTCTCGTCGTCGACAACTACGACAGCTTCGTCTTCAACATCGTCCAGTACCTCTACCAGCTCGGTGCCGAGTGCGAAGTGGTGCGCAACGACGAGGTGACCACGGCACACGCCGACGACGGCTTCGACGGAGTCCTGCTGTCTCCTGGACCCGGCACACCCGAACAGGCCGGTGTCTGCATCGAGATGGTGCACCACTGCGCGCGCAGCGGCGTACCCGTATTCGGCGTCTGCCTGGGCATGCAGTCGATGGCCGTCGCGTACGGCGGTGTGGTGGACCGGGCGCCCGAGCTGCTGCACGGCAAGACCTCGCCCGTCCTGCACGAGGGCAAGGGGGTGTTCGCCGGCCTCCCGTCCCCGTTCACGGCGACCCGCTATCACTCGCTCGCCGCCGAACCGGCGACGGTCCCGCCCGAGCTCGAGGTCACGGCGCGTACCGCCGACGGCATCATCATGGGGCTGCGCCACCGTGAACATGCCGTCGAGGGCGTGCAGTTCCACCCCGAGTCGGTGCTCACGGAGCACGGTCATCTGATGCTCGCCAACTGGCTTGAGGGCTGCGGTGACGTGGGCGCAGTCGGGAGATCGACGGGGCTCGCCCCGGTGGTGGGCAAGGCCGCGGCGTGACCTCGCTCCGCCCCGGCGCCGGGCAGGAAGGCCCGTACGCGCAGGGTGCGTACGAGCCCGCCGGCACGTTCGAGGCGGCGGTGGACCAGCTCGCGGATCCGCTGAACGATCCGCTCCCGGGGCAGCATGCGTTGCCCTGGTTCCGGGAGGAGACCGCCCGGCCCGACACCGTGCCGGGGCAGATGCCCCAGACGGCGGAGCAGGGGCCCGTGGAGCCCCCGGGCGAGTGGTACGACCCGGAGGGGTATCAGCGGGACTGGTACGGGCAGCAGGGGCCGGAAGCGCCCCGCGCAGCCCCCAGG
The DNA here is from genome assembly GCF_053593715.1 of Streptomyces sp. NPDC002125. NCBI lineage: Bacteria > Bacillati > Actinomycetota > Actinomycetes > Kitasatosporales > Streptomycetaceae > Streptomyces > Streptomyces sp. NPDC002125. The sequence continues at coordinate 301,633 of NZ_JBSFDD010000003.1, forward strand.
GCGGGCACGGTCCAGGGGACTGCGACGATGCCCGGACCCGCGACGGCGATGCCCGATCCCGCGGCGGTGACGCGCGAACCCGGGCCGGTGAGGCGCGAACCTGCCGCCCCGATGCGTGAACCCGGTGGACTGATAGCCGAAGCCCCGGCCGCGGTGCCCGATGTCACGGCGGTTCTGCCCGTGTCCGGGCCGGGAGTACCCGGAACGCCCGGCCCCGCGCACGGCCATGCGGTGCCCAACGCTGGTTCGCTCCGGCACGACGAGACGGTCGCCCTGCGGACGTCCGACACACGGCACGCCTCGCGGCACACCCCGTCCGACGTCCCCTCGCCCCCCGCCGAGCACCTGCCGACGGGCGGCAGGGCCGAGCGCAGACGGGCCGCCAAGGGGCGCGGCAGACGGCGGCCCGAACCGCAGCGTGCCGCCGGGGCGGAGGCCGCGGGGCCCGCGGTCCCGATGTCGCGTCTGGAGGCCAGACGGGCGGCACGCGCCGCCAAGGACAGCCCCGCCGTCGTGGCCAGCCGGGTCGTCGGCGAGGTCTTCATCACCTTCGGCGTGCTGATGCTGCTCTTCGTGACGTATCAGCTGTGGTGGACCAACGTCCGCGCCGACCAGATCGCCGGCCGCGAGACGAACAAGATCCAGGACGACTGGGCGAGTGGCGAGCGCTCCCCCGGCGCCTTCGAGCCCGGTCAGGGATTCGCCATCATGCACATCCCGAAGCTGGACGTGGTCGCACCGATCGCCGAGGGCATCAGCAAGGAGAAGGTGCTCGACCGCGGCATGATCGGTCACTACAGCGAGGGCACGCTGAAGACCGCGATGCCTTCGGCGGAGAAGGGCAACTTCGCGGTGGCCGGCCACCGCAACACCCATGGCGAACCCTTCCGCTACATCAACAAGCTGAAGCCGGGCGATCCGATCGTGGTCGAGACGCAGGACGCCTACTACACGTACGAGATGACGAGCATCCTTCCTCAGACGTCGCCGTCCAACGTGGCTGTGATCGACGAGGTGCCGCCGGGGTCCGGCTTCACCGGCCCGGGCAGGTACATCACGCTGACGACCTGCACGCCGGAATTCACGAGTACGTACCGAATGATCGTGTGGGGCAAAATGGTCGACGAACGGCCACGGAGCAAGGGGAAGCCCGACGCGCTCGTCGGCTGAACATCATCACGACAGGGACGGGTGCGGTGGCAGCGAGGACCGAGCACGAAGAGCGCGTCGACGAGTCGGCGCCCCCGGCGCGGTACAAGAAGCGCCATCCCGTCGCGACGGCGGTGAGTCTCTTCGGCGAGCTGCTCATCACGGCCGGTCTGGTGCTGGGCCTCTTCGTCGTCTACTCGCTGTGGTGGACCAACGTCCTCGCCGACCGTGCCGCCGACAAGCAGGGCAACACCGTCCGCGACCGCTGGGCAGGCGGCCCGGGTGCGCTGGACACCAGGGACGGCATCGGGTTCCTCCATGTCCCGGCCATGAAGAACGGCGAGGTGCTGGTCAAGAAGGGCACCGACACCACGACGCTCAACAACGGCATCGCCGGCTACTACACGGATCCCGTGAAGTCAGCCCTTCCCTCGGACGAGCAGGGCAACTTCGCGCTCGCCGCGCACCGGGACGGCCATGGCGCCAAGTTCCACAACATCGACAAGCTGAAGAAGGGTGACGCGGTCGTCTTCGAGACCAAGGACACCTGGTACATCTACAAGGTGTACGCGGAGCTGCCGGAGACGTCGAAGTTCAACGTCGACGCAATCGCCCCGGTGCCCAAGGAGTCGGGCGTCAAGAAGCCCGGCCGCTACATCACGCTGACCACGTGCACGCCCGTGTACACGTCGAAGTACCGCTACATCGTGTGGGGCGAGCTGGTACGCACGGAGAAGGTGGACAGGGACCGTACGAAGCCGGCGGAACTCCGCTGACCACGATCCCCGCTGAGCTGCGCTGACCACGAAGACACAGGGCCCCGGTCACCTCAACGGTGACCGGGGCCCTGTGTCTGTCCTACGGCTGGGGCGTCAGCCGAAGATGCCGCCCCCGCCGCCTTCGATGGTCGTCAGGGTCACCGTGCTCCCCTTGGCCACCTGGCTGTTGGGGGCCGGGTTGCTGCCCATCACCCTGGCGCCGGGCTTGTCGACCGAGTTGGGGGCCAGCGCGACCACCAGACCCAGCCCTTCGAGCTGCCCCTTCACGTCCTGATAGCGCTTGGTCAGGATGTCGGCGGGGATGGTGACCTGCTCCGGCTGGGCGGGTCCCTTGGAGACCTTCAGGACGATCTGGACGTCCTTGGCCTGCTTGCTGTTCGCCTCGGGGGTCTGCTCGACCACCGTGCCCGCCGGCTGATCCGAATCGACGTCGGTCCGGGAGACGTTGGCGAAGCCGACGCCCTTCAACTGGGCTTCTGCGTCCGCGTAGGACCGGCCTACCACGCCCGGCACGTTCTGGGTGGCTTCCTTGGCCACCGTGATCGTGATCTCGGTGTCCTTCTCCACCTCCGAGCCGCCCTCGGGGTCCTGCGCGATGACGGTGTCCGGGGTCTTGTCGGACTCGGCCGTCTTCACGTTCACCGTGAAGCCCTTGTCCTCCAGCGCCTTACGGGCATTCTCCTCGGACTTCTCCAGGACGTCCGGGACCTCGACCTTGGGGGCACCGGTGGAGACGACGACCGTCACGGTCTCGCCGGTCTCCATCTGTTCGTCCGCACCAGGGGTCTGGCTGCAGATCGCGTCCTTCTCCTGGGTCTCGCAGGGCTCCCTGCCGCCGACCTTGAGGACGATCTCGGAGTTGTCCGCGAGTTTCTGCGCCTCGTCGACGGTAGAGCCGACCATGTTCGGCACGTCGACCTTGCCGTTGCCACCGTCCGTGGAGCTGAACACCGAACGGCCGATGAGGATCGCGCCGATGAGCACCAGGATTCCGGCGACGACCAGGAGGATCGTCGAGGTGTTGCTCTTCTTCTGGCGCCGGCGGTCCGGGCGGTCGTCGTAGCCGTATCCGCCGTCGTCGGGGTTGACCGGGGGCAGCATGGACGTCTGGGCGCCGCCCGGGTCCGTCGCCCGCAGAGCCGTGGTGGGCTGGTCGTTGTTGTAGCCGTCGTAACCGCCGTAGCCCACGGCCCCCATCGCCGCCGTGGCCGCGACCGGCTGGCCGTCGAGGCAGGCCTCGATGTCCGCGCGCATCTCGTCGGCCGACTGGTAGCGGTAGTCGGGGTCCTTGGTCAGCGCCTTCAGCACGATCGCGTCCATCTCGGGCGTGATCTCGGGGTCGAAGTTGCTGGGAGGCTGAGGCTCCTCGCGCACGTGCTGGTACGCGACCGCGACGGGGGAGTCACCGACGAACGGCGGCCGCACGGCCAGCAGCTCGTAGAGCAGACAGCCGGTGGAGTACAGGTCGGAGCGTGCGTCGACCTGCTCGCCCTTGGCCTGCTCGGGGGAGAGGTACTGGGCGGTGCCGATGACGGCCGCTGTCTGGGTCATCGTCATGCCGGAGTCACCCATGGCGCGGGCGATGCCGAAGTCCATGACCTTGACCTGGCCGGTGCGCGTCAGCATGACGTTCGCCGGCTTGATGTCGCGGTGGACGATCTGCGCGCGGTGGGAGTACTCCAGCGCCTGGAGGATCCCGACCGTCATTTCGAGGGTCCGCTCGGGCAGGAGCTTGCGGCCGGAGTGCAGAAGCTCTCTGAGGGTCGAGCCGTCGACGTACTCCATCACGATGTACGGGATGGAGACCCCGTCGACGTAGTCCTCGCCGGTGTCGTAGACGGCGACGATCGCGGGGTGGTTGAGCGAGGCGGCCGACTGGGCCTCACGGCGGAACCGTGCCTGGAAGGACGGATCGCGGGCGAGATCGGCCCGCAGCGTCTTCACAGCGACGGTGCGGCCGAGCCGGGTGTCGTGCGCGAGGTAGACCTCGGCCATGCCACCACGGCCGAGCACCGAGCCCAGCTCGTACCGGCCGCCGAGGCGACGCGGCTCTTCCATAACTGATCCAGCCCTCTCCGTCAGTCCCGACCGCACCCGTGTGTGGTCCGGCGGTGCGCTGTTCGGGCATACGCTACCGGGCACGCCCGGCGTGATCGGCCCGCACCCTTCAGCTGATATCCGACCGGTATCCCAATGTGCTGGTGTGGACAGAAGTTGTGACGGTTGTCACTTCTTTCCGTCGAGTACCGCCTTCATCACACTCTTGGCGATCGGTGCTGCGAGACCGCCACCGGAGATGTCGTCCCGGTTGGCGTTCCCGTCCTCGACCACCACGGCGACGGCGACCGGCGAGCCGCTGTCGGTCTTGGCGTACGAGATGAACCACGCGTACGGCTTCTCGCTGTTGTTGAGGCCGTGCTGCGCGGTGCCGGTCTTGCCACCCACGGTGACGCCGTCGATCTGTGCGTTGGTTCCCGTGCCGTCCTTGACCACGGTCTCCATCATCTGCTGCACCTTCTGGGCGTTCTCCGCCGAGAGCGGCTGGCTCAGCTGCTCCTTCTCGTGCGTGTAGATGACGTCCAGGTTCGGTGCCTGGCGCTCGGCGACCATGTAGGGCTGCATCAGCTTGCCGTCGTTGGCGATCGCCGAGGCCACCATGGCCATCTGGAGCGGAGTGGCGCGGTTGGAGGCCTGGCCGATGCCCGCCATGGCGTTCTGCGGGCGGTTGTCCTCCGGGTAGACGCTGGCGTCGGCCCGGACCGGAGTGAAGACTTCCTCGTTGAAGCCGAACTTGTCGGCCTGCTCGATCATCTTCTTGTTGCCGAGGTCGTCGCTCATCTTGCCGAAGACCGTGTTGCACGACCAGCGCAGGGCCTCCCGGAGCGAGGCGTCCTTGCAGGGGATGCTGCCCTCGTTCTGCAGCAGGTTGGTCGACTGCGGGAGCCGCCAGGGCAGCGGCGAGTCCGTCTTCGCGTCGATGTCGGTGTAGAGGCCGTTCTCCAGGGCCGCGGCGGCCGTGACGACCTTGAACGTCGAGCCGGGCGGGTAGGTCTCCCGCAGGGCCCGGTTCAGCATCGGCTTGTCCTTGTCGTCAAGGAGCTTCTGCCGTGCGTCGGAGTCCTTCATGGAGTTGCCCGCGAAGACCGAGGGGTCGTACGAGGGGGTGCTGGCCAGCGCCAGGATCGCGCCGGTCTGCGGGTCGAGCGCGGCGACGGCGCCCTTCTTGTCGCCGAGGCCCTCGAAGGCGGCCTTCTGGGCGTTGCCGTCGAGGGTGGTGACGATGTTTCCGCCGGTCTTCTTCTCGCCGGTGAACATCGACAGGGTGCGGTCGAAGAACAGCTGGTCGCTGTTGCCGGTGAGGATGCCGTCCTCGATGCTCTCCAGCTGCGAGGAGTCGAAGGCCTGCGAGGAGTAGCCGGTGACGGGCGCCCACATGGGGCCGTTCTTCCAGACCCGCTTGTACGTGAAGTCGCTGTCCGTGGTCTCCACGGAGCCCGTGACGGGCTCCCCGTCGACGATGATGTTGCCGCGCTCATGGGCGTAGCGCTCGATCTGGACGCGGCGGTTGTGCTCGTTCGAGTTGAGCTCGTCGGCACGGACGTACTGGATGTAATTGGTGCGGATCAGCAGGGCCAGGACCAGGATCCCGCAGAAGATGGCGATCCTGCGGAGCGGCTTGTTCACGGTCGGACCACCTGGGTCATTTCGGCGTCCGGGGACGGTGCGGGGGCCGGGGCGGGACGGCGGGCGGTGTCGCTGATTCTGATCAGGATGCCGATCAGGGCCCAGTTCGCGATGACGGACGAACCACCGGCCGCGAGGAACGGCATGGTCATACCGGTCAGCGGGATGAGGCCCATGACACCGCCGGCGACGACGAAGACCTGGATGGCGAAGGAGCCGGAGAGCCCGATCGCCAGGAGCTTGCCGAAGGGGTCGCGTGCGGCGAGTGCCGTGCGGACGCCGCGCTCGACGATCAGGCCGTAGGCGAGCAGGACCGCCATCATCCCCGCCAGGCCGAGCTCCTCGCCGACGGTGGCGAGGATGAAGTCGGAGTTGGCGGCGAAGCCGATGAGGTCGGAGTTGCCCTGGCCGAGACCGGTGCCGAGGGTGCCGCCCGAGCCGAAGGCCATCAGGGACTTGGCCATCTGCTCGCTGGCCGCCAGCTCGCCCCATCCGGCGAAGGGGTCGAGCCAGGCGGTGACGCGCTGCTGGACGTGCGGCTCGAACATGGCCACGCCGACGGCGCCCGCCGCGGACATCAGCAGACCGAAGACGATCCAGCTGGTGCGCTCGGTGGCGACGTACAGCATGACGACGAACATGCCGAAGAACAGCAGCGAGGAGCCGAGGTCGGTCTCGAAGACCAGGATCAGGATCGAGAAGGCCCAGACCATGAGGATCGGACCCAGGTCACGGCCACGGGGCAGGTAGAGCCCCATGAAGCGGCGGCTGGCCAGGGCCAGGGCGTCGCGCTTGACCATGAGGTAGCCGGCGAAGAACACCGCGATGATGATCTTGGCGAACTCTCCCGGCTGGATCGTGCCGACGCCGGGGATCTTGATCCAGATCTTGGCGCCGTTCACCGCGGGGAAGAACATCGGGAGGATCAGCAGGAACAGCGCGACCAGCATGGAGATGTAGGTGTAGCGCTGCAGGATGCGGTGGTCCTTGAGGAGCAGGAGGACCACGACCATCAGGGCCACGCCCGCCGCCGAGAACAGCAGCTGCTTGGAGGCGGCCGCGACGAAGTTGTCGGTCGCCTGGAACCGCTCGGACTGGTCCAGCCGCCAGATGACGGCCAGACCGAGGCCGTTCAGCAGGGTCGCCAGCGGGAGCAGCAGCGGATCCGCGTACGGCGCGAATCTGCGTACCGCGATGTGCGCGACGCCACCGAGCAGGGCGAGGCCGAGCCCGTAACCGAGCATGCCCGAGGGCAGCTCGCCGTTGATGGCGAGTCCTACGTTGGCGTACGCGAACACCGAGATGAGAACGGCGAAGGCGACAAGGGCAAGTTCGGTGTTGCGGCGGCTCGGTGCGTCGATCGCGCCGATGGTGGTCGTGTTGGTGACAACGCTCATGTGCTGAAGGCCCCCTACGGCTTACTGCTTACCGCACTGCAGGGCCAGCTTCTTCTCTTCCTCCGAGAGGCTGGGGCCGGGAGTGGGAGTCGCGTTCGTCTTGGTCCCCTTGGCGGGGGACGTGGCGGAAGTGCTGTCGGCCTTCTCGTCCTGGTCCTTGGCGGCGTTGGTGTCCGCCTCGGCCGCGCGGCGCTGCGCGTCCTTCTTGCAGGCGGAGGCCTGCGCCTCGAGCTCGCCGAGCTTCTTGCGCGCCTCGGTGATGTTGCCCTCGGCGATGGTCGCTTCGACCTTCTTGCGCTGGTAGGGCGGGAGGTACTTGAGTTCGATCCGGGTGTCCTCCTCGACCTTCGAGAGGGAGACCCAGGCGAGGTCCTGGCTGATGCCGCGGAACAGCGCGACCTTGTCGTCCTTGGCGCCCAGGTAGAACTGCGTCTGCGTCCAGCGGTAGCCGCCGTAGACGCCGCCGCCGATCACGGCGAGGGCCAGCACGATGTAGAACGACCGCTTCAGCCACCTGCGCCCGTTGCGCGGCTTCACGAAGTCGTCGTCGGTGTACGAGTTGAAGGCGCCGTCCGGACCCGAGCCGTAGCCCATGTCGTCGCCGCTGCCGGGAGGACCGAAGCCTCCGGCCGGGGGCGGCACGGGGCGGCCGAGGCCGGCGGCGCGTCCCGCGGGTGTCTCCATGGCCCGGCCGTCGTTCGCCTGGGCGGCCTGGTTCTCGGCGACCGCGCCGACGATGACCGGGGTGTCGTTGAGCTGCCCGGCCAGGGTGTCGTTGCTGTCGACGTCCAGGACGTCGGCGACGATGCAGGTGATGTTGTCGGGACCGCCGCCGCGCAGGGCGAGCTGGATGAGGTCCTGGATGGTCTCCTGCGGTCCCTGGTAGCTGGCCAGGGTCTCTTCCATGGTCTGGTGCGAGACGACGCCGGAGAGGCCGTCGGAGCAGATCAGATAGCGGTCGCCGGCACGGACCTCGCGGATGGAGAGGTCGGGCTCGACGTGGTCACCGCTGCCCAGGGCCCGCATCAGCAGGGAGCGCTGCGGGTGGGTGGTCGCCTCTTCCTCGGTGATCCTGCCCTCGTCCACGAGGCGCTGGACCCAGGTGTGGTCCTGGGTGATCTGCGTCAGGACGCCGTCACGCAGGAGGTAGGCCCGGGAGTCGCCGACGTGGACGAGGCCCAGGCGCTGACCGGTCCAGAGCAGGGCGGTGAGCGTCGTGCCCATGCCCTCCAGCTGGGGGTCCTCCTCGACCATGACGCGCAGCTGGTCGTTGGCCCGCTGGACCGCGGTGCCGAGCGAGGTGAGGATGTCCGAGCCCGGGACGTCGTCGTCGAGCTGGACGAGGGTGGAGATCACCTCGGAGCTGGCGACCTCTCCGGCCGCCTGGCCGCCCATGCCGTCGGCGATGGCGAGAAGGCGGGGGCCGGCGTATCCGGAGTCCTCGTTGCCTTCCCGGATCATGCCCTTGTGCGATCCGGCGGCGAAGCGCAGGGACAAGCTCATGCGCACCTCGCCCGTCGGTTCGGGGTACAGCCGGTCTCGAGCCACACTGCCCACCCTCCGGTCGGGAGCCCGGCAGGGTCCTTCGTCAGGACCGCCGCGGCTCGCTCGCTCCGCTCGCTCATTGTCGTACTACTTCCGCAGCTCGATGACGGTCTTACCGATGCGGATCGGCGCGCCCAGCGGAACAGGTGTCGGGGTGGTGAGCCGGGTCCGGTCGAGATAGGTGCCATTGGTGGACCCGAGATCCTCGACGATCCACTGGCCGTCACGGTCCGGGTAGATCCTGGCATGCCTGCTGGACGCGTAGTCGTCATCCAGCACGATCGTTGAATCGTGCGCCCGGCCCAGGGTGATGGTCTGGCCCTGGAGCGTGACAGTGGTGCCGGTGAGCGTGCCCTCGGAGACGACCAGCTTGGTGGGTGCTCCGCGGCGCTGGCGCCCGGACTGCTGGCGCTGCTGAGGCGGCGCCGCCTGCTGTTGGCGGCCTTGCTGCGGGCGGGCGTCGCCGGCAGTGCGGCGTGAGCCGCGCTGCGTGACGCGCGTACCGAACAGGTCGCTGCGAATGACCTGGACGGCCACGATTACGAATAGCCACAGAACAGCCAGGAAACCTAGCCGCATGACCGTCAGGGTCAGCTCTGACATTGCCCCCGCTTCACCCTTCGGCTTGCCGGTAAACGATGGTGGTGCTGCCCACGACGATCCGCGAGCCGTCGCGGAGCGTAGCGCGGGTGGTGTGCTGCCCGTCCACCACGATGCCGTTGGTGGACCCGAGATCCTGGATCGTCGAGGGCGTTCCGGTCCGGATCTCACAGTGCCGGCGCGAGACGCCGGGGTCGTCGATCCGCACGTCGGCGTCGGTGCTTCGGCCCATCACCAACGTCGGGCGGGAGATCTGATGGCGGGTGCCGTTGATCTCGATCCAGCGCCGTACCTGCGCGTCCGGCATGGCGCCGGAGGCGGCGGGCTGGCGCCAGTCGCTGGAAGGTCCTCCCGGGCGCCCCGAGCCGGGCGGCGGAGCCGCGGGCATGGGCGGAGCGGAGGCCGGCGGGTAGCCGTAACCGCCCTGTCCCTGCGGGGAGGGCCGGTTCGGCTGGGCGTGGGGAGCGGGGCCGCCCTGCTGGCCCTGCTGCTGTGACGAACTCGACGCCAAGGTCCGGCTGCGTACGCGGTAGAGACCCGTGTCCAGGTCGTCGGCCTTCTCCAGGTGGACCTTGATCGGCCCCATGAAGGTGTACCGCTGCTGCTTGGCGTAGTCGCGCACGAGACCGCCCAGCTCGTCACCGAGCTGTCCGGAGTACGGGCTGAGACGCTCGTAGTCGGGGGTGCTGAGCTCGACGATGAAGTCGTTCGGCACCACGGTCCGCTCGCGGTTCCAGATCGTCGCGTTGTTGTCGCACTCGCGCTGGAGGGCGCCCGCGATCTCGACCGGCTGCACCTCGGACTTGAAGACTTTGGCGAAGGTGCCGTTGACCAGACCTTCGAGACGCTGCTCGAAACGCTTCATGACTCCCATGGGGCACCTCCTCCGGTGTCGTCATCCCTGTACTGCTTACTGATCGTATCCACGCGTCGGGAAATCGGCTGGTTCCCCTTGTCTGCACTGCGGATGAGTGTCACCCCTCACACGGATCGTAGAGGTGGCCTCCTGACAGTGTCCCGCACTCCGGGTGCACTCAGGAGGAGTGGGGCCGGGCTTCCCGCGTTCCCGGTTCCCTTCGTGGGTTCCGCGAAACAACGGATGTGAATCCACCCTGTCCAGCGTGCTAATCTTCCGGATGTCGCCAGGCGCTCGCACCACACGGTGAGAGAGTCTGAAAACACCACTCATGCGCGAGTGGCGGAACGGCAGACGCGCTGGCTTCAGGTGCCAGTGTCCTTAGGGACGTGGGGGTTCAAATCCCCCCTCGCGCACAACGGGCAGTCGCTTGCGATTGCCGGGTTGGTTCGACAGAACCCCCGCACCGGAGAGATCCGGTGCGGGGGTTCTTCGTTGTGCGGTCCCGGCGGTCCTGTGAGTGGCTGTGAATCTCGGGAGACCGTCTGTTGCCGGTGGGCCGTATGTCTCCGGCGCGGTTTTCGGCGTGGTCTTCGGCGTGGGCTCCCGGTGTGGGCTCCGGCGGCGAGGGATGGCTTCTGTTTCACGTGAAACGTCGGATGCGCACCAATGAGGGTTTTTGGTGACCGGGCGCCTTGCGTGGCGCCCGGTAGGACATCCGGGTGCCTGCCCCGATCCTCAGGCCGCCTCAGGCCGCCTCAGGCCGCGAAGCGGGCCGCCAGGGCCTTGGCCTTCTCTGCGGCGTCGGTGAACGCCTGGGCGCGCGACGCGTCGGCGAGGGGGATGAGCTCGGCCATCGAGGGCTGTGAACGGGCCAGCGTCAGCTCCGGCACGATGAAATCGACCTCGGCGCCCAGCATGCCCGTCAGCACTTTCTCCAGGTAGTTCTGGACGAACTCGAAGTCCTCCCGGGGCGTTCCGGGGGCGTATGAACCGCCTCGGCTCGCCACGACCGTGACGGGCTTGCCGGCGACCGGGCCGTCGGGGCCGGAGTTGTGGCCGACGATGATCACCTGGTCCAGCCAGGCCTTGAGAGTGGACGGGATCGAGAAGTTGTACATCGGTGCGCCGATGAGCACGGCGTCCGCGTCGGCCAGCTCGGCGGCCAGTTCCCCGCGCAGTGCGTCATCGGCGCCGGCGGCCGCAGATGAGGCGTCCAGGTGGGGAAGGGGGTCTGCGGCGAGGTCGCGGTAGACGACACGGCCCTCGGGGTGCTGCTCGCGCCAGGCCGTGACGAACGCTGCGGTGACATCGCGGGACGTGGATCCATGGGGAAAGACGGCGGAGTCGAGGTGGAGGAGCGTGGTCATGGAGGTCTCCGGGGGAATCGGGCGGGCGGATCTGCGTGCGTCTGGGGCGAGTGGCGAGCGCGCTTGGACCAGCCCTGAATTTCAGTACGTACCTATTATTAACACAGTCACTTACTTTTAATAAGTCCCGCACGGTGGCGCAGTACTCTGGGGGCATGGCGGATCACAGCGAGCAGTCCTGTCGGCAGGTCGATGTGGGGATCACCCGCGTCTTCGAGCTGTTCGGGAAGCGCTGGACCGGTCCGATCGTCTCGGTGCTGATGCGGCAGCCGGTGCACTTCGCCGATCTGCGCCGGGCGGTTCCGGGTATCAGTGAGCGCATGCTCTCCGACCGGCTCACCGAGTTGGGGGCGGCAGGTCTCGTGGTGCGCGAGGTGGACGAAGGGCCCCCGCTGCGGGTCGCCTACCGCCTCACGGAGGCGGGCACCGCCATGGGGCCCGCGCTCGATGAGCTGGGTAAGTGGGCGAACGCGTATCTCGGGGAGTCCGGGGGCTGTTGACCGCGGTCGGCCCGGGGTCGTGTGGGCGGCCCTCAGGGGGCGGTGGTGTCCTCGCCCGTCGAGTTGTAGCGCAGCAGGTACTCCGCGAACTGTGCGAGGTCGTCCGACGACCATGCGCCGAGGCGCTCCCGGTAGGCGGCACGGCGGCTGGCATGGGTCGAGGCGAGAGCCTCGGTCCCGGCGGCTGTGGGGTGCAGCACCTGGATGCGCTGGTCGTCCGGGTCGGGGTGGCGCTCGACCAGGCCGAGCTTCTCCAGCGCGGCAACCTGCCGGCTGACCGTGGACTTGTCCAGCATGTAATGCGCCGCCAGATCGGTCGCGCGGCAGCCGTGCCGGTGTTCGATGTGGGCGAGCAGCGTGTACGAGACCAGTGGCAGATCGGGGTGGAGCTGTGCCGCCGCAGCGCGTGCGCGGCGCGCGAAGGCCGTCAGCTCGCGCTGGATGACGTCCAGCGACTCCTCGCGCTGCCAGGGGGTGTCTGCCATGTGAATCACCTTCTCGAACTTTAGTTGTATGCTACAACGAGTGTAGGAGTTGTAAAAGCCAACCATTGGAGGAATGGCCGAAATGTCCGCAGGTCCGAGTACCGCCTCCGCCGCCCCCACCGCCGGTGCGCTGCGTCATGTTCTCAGTCACCTCGTCACGCCGCTGCTGATGTGCATCGGTATGGGGCTCGCCTATCTGGGGGCTTTCCACGCCCCGGAGCCGCACGATCTGAGGGTGGACGTCGTCGGCTCGGGAGCGAGTGCCCAGGTGCTCGCGCAGACCTTGCAGGACAAGGGTGACGGTGCGTTGAGCGTGCGTACCGTGGCCGACCGGGCCGGCGCGGTGGACCATCTGAGGACGCAGCAGAGTTACGGCGCCTACGTGCCGGGCGCCGGCCCCGAGCTGATCGTGGCCGGCGCGTCGTCGGACACCACGGCCACCGTGGTCCAGAAGGTGTTCACCGAGGTCGCGGCCGGACAGGGAGAGCCTCTCCGGGTGACGGACGTCGCGCCCACGGCGGACGGTGATCCGACCGGGCAGGGCATCTTCTTCCTGCTGGTGGCGGTCAGCATCGGTTCGTACGCCTCGGTCGCCGTGATCGGCGGCGCGGGCGCGGTGCTTGCCCTGCGGATCAGGGCGGCTCTGGCCATCGGCACCTCGCTCGTGGTGAGCCTGATCGGTGTGGCCTTCGCGGGACCGGTGTTCGGCCTGGTGGACCATGGGCTCGGCGGGCTCTGGGCCATGGCATGGCTGTACTCGGCGGGAATCCTGCTCATCGGCGTCGGGCTGCACACGTTCCTCAAGCGATGGACGACCCTCGGAGTGATGCTGCTCTTCGTGATGCTCAACTTCACGAGTTCCGGGGGCATCTTCCGGCCCGAGCTCCAGCCCGGCTTCTTCGGATCGCTGCACGCCTTCTGGAACGGTGCGGGCTTCGTCGAAGGGGTGCGCAGCCACGTGTACTTCGGCGGCTACGCGCTGGGCGGCCATGTACTGGTGCTGGCCCTGTGGTTCGTGGCCGGACTGGTCATCGTGGGGGTGGCGGGCCTGGCCGAGGCGAGGCGGCGCCGCGAGGCCGCCGCGCGGAGGCACGCGGTGGAGTCCGCCGCGCGGACGCATGCGGTGGAGGCCGCCCGGTCGGCCGTCGGTGCCGAGGAGGAGATGGAGGAAGCGGTCGGGGTGTGAGGGGGGCCCGGGCAGCGCTGGCCGTGTGGCGTGTGGTCCCGGCGATGTGGCCGGCCCGGGTGGTGCGGGCCGGCCTGGGGGCCCGGGTGGTGCGGGGCGGCCTGGGGGTCCGGGTGGTCCAGAGGTTGTCCACAGGCCGGCCGCCGGAGTTGTCCACAGGGGCAGACGGCTGTGGCGGGACAGTTGTACGGTCGTCCGCAGTTGATGTTGGTCGGACGGAACGGCCGGCACGAGGGCGGGGGAGGCGGCGCTCCATGGGTGAGGTCGAGGCGACGGTGCCGGCGCAGCGGACGGCAGGGGACGGGCGCATTCCGGTGGTGCCCGGTTTCGCGCCGCGTGTCCCGGTGGGGGCGCGGCGGCTCGGGCCTGCTGGGGTGTCCCCGAAGGAGGCCGGCAAGGCGCTGAGGCTCAAGGTCACCAGGTCCTCGCACAGTTCACTCGTCCTGCCCGCGGACCGGCCGGACACGGTGCAAGCGGTGGAGGAGTCGAACCGGGGCCGGGTGCCGGGCCTGACGCCCATCAGGGTGGGGCGGATGGCCGCAACGCCCTTCGCCTTTCTGCGCGGTTCGGCGGGGCTCATGGCACATGACCTGACGGGCACGCCGGTCACCGGCGTAGGCGCCCAGCTCTGCGGCGACGCGCACGCGGCCAACTTCGGTCTGTACGGCGATGCGCGCGGCAGCCTGGTCATCGATCTCAACGACTTCGACGAGACCGTCTTCGGCCCCTGGGAGTGGGATCTGAAGCGGCTCGCCACCTCGCTGGTCCTCGCGGGACGTGTTGCGGGAGCGGACGAGGACACCTGCCGGCAAGGCGCGTACGACACGGTCGGCGCGTACCGGCGCACGATGCGTCTGCTGGCCGGCCTGCCCGCACTCGACGCGTGGAACGCCATCGCCGACGAGGAGCTCGTCTCCCACACGGACGCGCGGGACCTGCTGGGGACGCTGGAGCGGGTCTCCGCCAAGGCACGCAACAACACGAGCGCCCGTTTCGCAGCCAGGTCCACCGAGGTCTGCGAGGACGGTGGCCGCCGCTTCATCGACGCACGGCCCGTGCTGCGCAGGGTGCCGGATGCGGAGGCCGCGGCGGTCGCGGCCGGGCTCGAGGGTTACCTCGGGACGATCTCGGAGGACAGGGTCCCGCTGCTTGCTCGTTACGCGATACACGATGTGGCGTTCCGGGTGGTCGGCACAGGCAGCGTGGGGACCCGGTCGTACGTGGTGCTGCTGCTCGACCACCGCGGTGAGCCGTTGGTCCTCCAGGTGAAGGAGGCCCGCCCTTCCGCGCTGGCGCCGTATCTCCCGCAGGTGGGCTTCGACGTGCCGGATGTGGAGCACGAAGGGCGCAGGGTGGTGCTCGGGCAGAAGCGGATGCAGGTCGTCAGCGACATATTGCTCGGCTGGGCCGAGGTCGACGGCAGGCCGTATCAGGTGCGCCAGTTCCGGAACCGCAAGGGCAGCGTGGATCCGGCCGCCCTGGCCCCGGACCAGGTGGACGACTACGGGCGGATGACGGGCGCGCTGCTGGCCAGGGCCCACGCGCACAGCGCGGACCCCAGGCTGCTCGCCGGCTACTGCGGGAAGAACACCGAGCTGGACGCGGCGGTGGCCGATTTCGCCGTGACGTACGCGGACAGGACGGAAGCGGACCATGCCGAGCTCCTCAAGGCCGTCCGGGCCGGGCGAATAGCCGCCGAGCTCGGAGTCTGAGCGGTATTCCGGGCACCGTGTGTCTTCATGCCCCTGGGCATGGCCATACGCTGGACGGGTGACCCACGAAGCCGCCGGGGTGCCGACCACCCGGAACGACGAAGACCGCCAGGACCAGGACCGGCAGGAAGAGCCGCAGCACGCGCGTGAGGCGGCCCAGGACGACCTGCGGACGGCTCCGGGCGATGCGACACAGCCCGACCCCGTCGCGGGTGACGCCGGCCCCGCCGTGGGGGGCGCGGGGGGCGGTACGGCCGGTGACACGGCTGGTGACGCCGGCGGTCGGGCGGCCGAGGGTGAGTCCGGTACGCCCAGGCCCGAGGAGCGGCTCGCGAAGGCCGTGCGGGTGGCCGAGCAGGCGCTGATCGAGTTCGAGATCGCGGTGGAGACCTTCCGGGTCGAGGTGGAGAACTTCTCCCGGCTGCACCATCAGAAGCTCGGCCCGATGTACACGCGACTCGATGAGCTGGATGCTCAGATCGCGGAGGCCCGGGCCGCGAGGACCGGTGATCCGGAGGATCTGCGCAAGGCGCAGGAGGCGCGGGCGATCGTGATGCCGATGCCCGGCGTCGACGAGCTCTTCCACGACTGGATGGACTCCGACGGGCTCTCGCCGGAGGCCTCGGCCATGCTCACCGAGCAGCCTGTCCGGCCGCCGAAGAGGGTCAGGCCGAGCGAGGAGGCGCGCAAGCTCTACCGGGAGCTGGCCCGCCAGGCACATCCGGATCTCGCGCCGGACGAGAAGGAGCGGACCCGGCGGGACGAGTTCATCGCCCGTGTGAACGCCGCCTACGGTCGTGGCGACGTGGCGCTGCTGCAGGAGCTGGCCGCCGAGTGGGCGGCGGGCCCGGTGGCGCCGGAGCTGCGGCTGAGCGAGAGCGAGGAGCTCTACGCACGGCTGGAGTGGCTGAGCCGCCGGAAGGAACTGCTCACCGTCCTGGCGCAGGAGCTGGAGGAGAGCGCGATCGGCTCGATGCTGAGGATGGCGCCGGACGACCCCGACCGGCTGCTCGACGACATCGGCGAGAGGCTTCTGGCCGATGTGGCCCAGCGTGAGAACGAGCTGGCGAGCCTGGTGCAGTAGCGTTTCGGAAGACCTTGGCGCGTACGTACGAGAGAAGGCATGACCCATGAATTTCGCTCCGCTGCCCTCGGTGGACGTCGCGGCGGTTCCGTCCGACGGTTTCGTACTGGACGTACGGGAGGCCGACGAGTGGGCGGCCGGTCACGTCGAGGGCGCGCTGCACATTCCCATGAGCGACTTCGTGAGCCGCCTCGGTGAGCTGACCGAGGCGGCCGACGACGGGCGGCGCGTGCATGTGATGTGCCGGGTCGGGGGCCGGTCGGCCCAGGTCACGCAGTACCTCGTGCAGCAGGGCATCGACGCCGTGAACATCGACGGCGGCATGCTCGCCTGGGACGGTGCAGGACGCCCGATGGTCACGGACAGCGGGAACTCGGCCTTCGTCCTCTGACGGACCGATCGTCCTCTGACGGCCCGATCCGCCTCGAACGGACTGATCCGCTTCTGACGGCCGATCCGTCCGGCATTCGCGCACCCATTGCTTCTGCCTGGCACCTGCGCCTGCGCCCCTGGCACCTCCGCCCTTAGCACCTGCGCCCCAGGCACCTTCGCCCTTGGCTTCAGCGTGGCAGCCGTGCCCCATGGCTTCGGCTTCGGCCTGAGCACCGCGCCCTGGTAACCGGCCCGGGTGCTCAGGCCTGCTTACTTCTCAGGCCTGCTCCAGGCCCCCGCACCTCCGGGTTCGGACCGGGCGCCCTCATCCGGCCTGCGACCGGCGCCGAAGCTCTGGGTGTTCCGCAATCCAGCGGGGTCGATCCGTCGGCCGTTCGCCGGCGTACGCGGAGGGGCACCGGCCCGACGTGGAGTGACTGGCCAGGGCGGGCCGGGGCGGGATGTCGGAGCGTGTCTCAGCGGTCGAAGTCGATCTCCACCTCGGGGGTGACCGGGTGCGACTGGCAGGCAAGCACGAAGCCGGCTCCGGTCTCCTCCGGTTCCAGCGCGAAGTTGCGGTCCATCCGCACCTCGCCGGAAACCAGGAACGCCCGGCAGGTCCCGCACACTCCCCCCTTGCAGGCGTAGGGAGCGTCCGAGCGGCTCCGCAGCACCGTGTCCAGCAGTGATTCGCCGCCCTGGACCGGCCAGCTGCCCGACCGGCCGTCCAGCGTCGCCGTGAGCGTGCTCTCCGCAGGCGCCTCCACCCGGGCGGCCGTGGACCGGGCCGTCCCCTCGTCGGCGACGTGGAAGATCTCCTGATGGATGCGCGAGCGGTCGGCGCCGAGTGCGCGCAGCGCGCCTTCGGCTTCCTTGACCAGGCCGAGCGGCCCGCACAGGAACCAGCCGTCCACGTCGGACACAGGCAGCAGTGCGGGCAGCAATCCGGTCAGCCGCTCACGGTCCAGCCGGCCGGAGGGGAGCCCGGCCGCCTGCTCCTCCCGGGACAGCGCGGTCACCAGCTGGAAGCGGTCCGGATAGCGGTCCTTGAGCTCGGCCACCTCGTCGAGGAACATCGTCGACGCCGCCGTACGGTCGCTGCGGATCAGGCAGAAGCGCGCTCCGGGCTGCCGCGCCAGCAGTGTCGAGGCGATCGACAGCACCGGGGTGATGCCGCTGCCGCCGACGATCGCCGCGAAGTGTCCGGGGCGCGGGTCGAGGATGAAACGCCCCATCGGGGGCATCGCCTCCACCTGGTCACCGACGGCCAGCTCCTTGAGGGCATAGGTGGAGAACGCGCC
The DNA here is from genome assembly GCF_053593715.1 of Streptomyces sp. NPDC002125. Lineage (NCBI taxonomy): Bacteria > Bacillati > Actinomycetota > Actinomycetes > Kitasatosporales > Streptomycetaceae > Streptomyces > Streptomyces sp. NPDC002125. The sequence goes on from NZ_JBSFDD010000003.1 coordinate 319,653, forward strand.
CCCGTCGACCCTGCGGATGCCCACCCGGAGCGTGGGCTCGGCCGGTTGCTCGGTGGCCGGTGCGCAGATCGAGTACGACCGACGGATCTCCTGGCCATCGATCCGGTAGCGCACATTCAGGTGCTGGCCGGGCCTGTGGCGGAAGGTCTCGCGCAGCTCGGCCGGCACGGCGAAGGTGACGGCCACCGCGTCGTCCGTGATCCGTTCGATCGCGCTGACCCGGAGCGGATGGAACATCTACAACTCCTTGAAGTGGTCGAACGGTTCGCGGCACGCCACGCATCGGCGCAGCGCCTTGCACGCCGTGGAGGAGAACCGGCTCAGCAACTCCGTGTCCGTGGACCCGCAGTGCGGGCAGCGCACCGACAGCGTCAGCGGCACCGGCCCGCCCGCCGCGTGCCCGGGCCGTGGCGGCGCTATGCCGAACTCCGCGAGTTTGCGGCGGCCTTCGTCACTGATGTCGTCCGTCGACCAGGCCGGGGCGAGCACCGTGACCACGGAGACCTCCGCGACCCCGTGATCGTGCAGGACGCGCTGGATGTCGGTGGACATGGTCTCGATGGCAGGGCAGCCGGTATAGGTCGGGGTGAGCCGCACCGTGACCTTGTCCGGCCCGTCAGCCTGCACACCGCGGAGCACGCCGAGCTCCTCCAGGGTGAGCACCGGGAGTTCGGGATCGGGCACGGAGCCCGCCAGCCGGTGGAGTTCCGCTTCGAGAGGGGTCTCGGTCACCATGACGCCCCCGGGTGGCTGCGGTGCAGGTGCTGCATCTCGGCGAGCATGCGGCCGAACGGCTCCGTGTGCACGCCCTGCCGGCCCGCTCCCGCCGTCCAGGCACCTGACTGCGGGCCCGACGGAAGGGTCAGGGTGGCGCGCTCCACCACGGAGGACACGGCGGTCAGCCAGCTGTCGCGCAGGGACTGCTGATCGACGTCGAGGCCCTCGACGGGCTCGGACAGCTCGCCGGTGAACCGCCACAGCGCGTCCAGCGCCCGCTGCATGCGCTCGTGGCTCTCCGGGGTGCCGTCGCCGAGGCGCAGGACCCACTGCTCCGCGTGGTCGCGGTGGTAGGCGACTTCCTTGACGGCCTTCGCCGCGAGATCCGCGAACTCGCTCTCACCGGCGGCCAGCTGCTCGTACAGCAGGTGCTGGTGCACGGAGAAGTAGAGCTGGCGGGCGATGGTGTGGGCGAAGTCGCCGTTCGGCTGCTCCACGAGCTGGACGTTGCGGAAGGCGCGCTCCTCGCGGAGATAGGCCAGCTGGTCCTCGTCGCCCACGAACGAGAGCAGCATCCGGGCCTGTCCCAGCAGATCCAGGGCGATGTTGGCCAGTGCCACCTCCTCCTCCAGGACGGGGGCACGGCCGGCCCACTCCCCCAGACGGTGCGAGAGCACCAGGGCGTCGTCGCCGAGGGCGAGGGCCGCGGTCACAGGTGCTTCACCCCTTCCGGGATCTCGTAGAACGTGGGGTGGCGGTATGGCTTGTCCCCGGCGGGCTCGAAGAACGAGTCTTTCTCGTCCGGTGAGGAGGCGGTGATCTCCGTGGAGGGGACCACCCAGAGGGAGACGCCTTCGGAGCGCCGTGTGTACAGATCACGTGCGTTGCGCAGGGCCATCTCGGCATCCGGCGCGTGCAGGCTGCCCGCGTGGGTGTGGGACAGTCCGCGCCGTGACCGCACGAACACCTCCCACAGAGGCCAGTCGGTCGAGCTGCTCATGCGGTGGCCTCCACTGGCTGGGCGGTCGTTCCGGCTGTTCCGGGCCGTGCCGCGTGCTTGTCCGCGTATGCGACTGCCGCCTCGCGGACCCAGGCGCCTTCCTCGTGGGCCGTGCGCCGCTGGTCGAGCCGCTGTTCGTTGCAGGGGCCGTTGCCCTTGAGGACCTCCTGGAACTCCGTCCAGTCGATCGCCCCGTAGTCGTGCTGCCCCAGATCCTCGTTCCACCGGATGTCGGGGTCGGGCAGGGTGAGTCCGAGGGCCTGGGCCTGCGGGACACAGATGTCGACGAAGCGCCGCCGCAGCTCGTCGTTGGAGTGCCGCTTGATCTTCCAGGCCATCGACTGCGCGGAATGCGCCGAGGCGTCGTCGGGCGGACCGAACATCATCAGGGAGGGCCACCACCAGCGGTTCACCGCGTCCTGCGCCATCTCGTGCTGGGCGGGCGTGCCCCGGCTGAGGGCGAGCAGAAGCTCGTATCCCTGGCGCTGGTGGAAGGACTCCTCCTTGCAGATCCGGACCATCGCCCGGGCGTACGGGCCGTAGGAGCAGCGGCAGAGCGGCACCTGGTTGGTGATCGCGGCGCCGTCCACCAGCCAGCCGATCGCGCCGACGTCCGCCCAGGTCAGGGTCGGGTAGTTGAAGATCGAGGAATAGCGCTGCCGGCCCGCGTGCAGTTTGTCGAGCATCTCCTCGCGGCTGGTCCCCAGCGTCTCCGCCGCGCTGTACAGATACAGCCCGTGTCCCGCCTCGTCCTGGACCTTCGCCATAAGGATCGCCTTGCGGCGCAGCGAGGGTGCCCGCGTGATCCAGTTGGCTTCGGGCTGCATGCCGATGATCTCGGAGTGGGCGTGCTGGGCCATCTGGCGGATCAGCGTGGCCCGGTAGGCGTCGGGCATCCAGTCCCGGGGCTCGATCCGGTCGTCGGCCGCCACCGCGGCGTCGAATGCAGCCGTACGTGCCGCGTCCGCCGAATCCGCCGTGCCTGCCGTCGTCTGCGTCGTCTGGTCCGCAGTCACTGCCGCCATCCCGGGCTCCCTACCGACCGATCGTTCGGTTCCTTGACTTCAATGGTGGGTCGGAGGCCCGTAGGGTGTCAACCCTGTGGATAACTGAGCGGTGATCGACGGCGATCGGGGCGGGATGGATGCGGACCGCGGTGGGGGCACCGGGAACGAGAAGAAGCGCGCCTGGCCCGGCTTGACGAGCCACCCGCCCGTCGGTCAGGACGAGGACGCCGTGCCTGCGGGGATACCGGGCGGGCCGGACCCGCATGGGCCTCTCACCGCTGCGCCGCCGCCCCCGGGCGCCCCCGAAGGGACCGGTCTTCCCCGGCCGCGTCAGGGCGGCGGAATAGCCGCGCTCTCGCTCCCGTACCAGGTCGTCGCCGCGCTCGCGCTGTCCGTCATCGGGCTGGTGGCCTGTGGACATCTGGCCATGATCTTTCTGCACGTCGCGCCGTCCAACACGCTGACGAAGCAGCACGGCGAGGTGGTGGACGACTGGGTCTACCCCGAGTTCGAGCAGAACTGGAAGCTCTTCGCTCCCAATCCGCTCCAGCAGAACATCTCCGTGCAGGTACGCGCCGAGGTCTTCGGTGCCGACGGCAGCGTCACCACGCGCTGGATCAATCTCTCGCGGCAGGACGGCGACCAGATACGGGGCAACCTCCTCCCCAGCCACGTCGACCAGAACGAACTCCGGCGCGCCTGGGACTTCTACACCGGGTCCCACGACAGCGAGAACCGTCCCAACGGACTGCGCGGGGAGCTCTCCGAGAAGTACATCCGCCGCATCGTCATGCTGCGCCTCGCCGAACATGACCACGGCGGCACGGTCCAGCGCATTCAGGTGCGGTCCGCCACCCGGTCCGTCGGTGCTCCCTCGTGGAGCGACGAGAAGATCAGCACCCGGCCGGACTACCGGGTCCTGCCGTGGTGGACCATCACCCCGTCCGATCTTCCGGAGAAGGCCGGAGTGGACCGGTCATCAAAGTCACCGGGCGGGGAGGCGGAGGAGTGAACACACCCGCGCAGTTCCGGCACGGGGGACGGCCCGTCGACCGTTCGCTCGCCGGCGCCATCCAGCGCATCACCGCATCGACCCTCGGTACCTATCAGAGCGCCGTCGTCCGGATCGGTGTCGCTGCCACCTATCTGCTGTTCCTCCTGCGCGAGCTGCCGCACCGGCACGAGCTCTACGGCCCCGACGGCCCGTGGCGCTGGGACATGGCGCGTCGTCTCATCAGCAACAACGACGCCTTCACCGCCCTGATGTGGTCGGACGGCGCGTTCTGGTTCGAGTGCGTCTACGCGCTGACACTGGTCTCGGCCGCGCTGCTGATGGTCGGCTGGCGCACCCGCGCCTCCTCCGTGCTGTTCATGGCCGGGGTGCTCTCCCTGCAGAACCGCAGCATCTTCATGGGCGACGGCGGCGACAACGTCATCCATCTGATGGCCGTCTACCTGATGCTGACGCGCTGTGCGCGGGTCTGGTCCCTGGACGCGCGCCGTGCGCGCCGCGACGCCCTGCGGGTCGCGGCGGGCGGGTCGCCGGCCCGTGACGTCGCGGGTCCGGTCCTCTGGGTGGTGCTGGGGTCCGTCCTGCTTCCAGCCACGCTGCTGGGCGGCCTCGGCGGCACATGGTGGCTCCCGTCCCTGCTGTGGGTGCTGTGGCTGGGGAACGGTGCATGGTGGGCGCTGAACCGCTACGCCCCGGACCGCGAGCCGCGCGTCCTCCTCGACGTCGTGGCCAACCTCGCCCACAATGCCGCGCTCCTCGTGATCATGGCCGAGGTCTGTCTCATCTACGCGACCGCCGGCTGGTACAAGATCCAGGGCTCCCGCTGGCAGGACGGCACCGCGCTCTACTACCCGCTCAAGCTGGACTACTTCACGCCGTGGCCAGGGCTGTCCGGCCTCCTCGCCTCCAGCGCCCTCGCGGTCATGGTGCTGACGTACGCCACGGTCATCGTGCAGGTCGCCTTCCCCTTCACGCTGTTCAACCGGCGGGTCAAGAACGTCCTGCTCGTCCTCATGATCGGTGAGCACCTGGGGATCGCCGTCCTGCTGGGGCTGCCCTTCTTCTCGATGGCGATGATCGCCGCGGACGCCGTCTTCCTGCCGACGGTGTTCCTCGTGTGGCTGGGACGCAGGGCGACGCTCGCCAGGCAGCGGCTGTTCCGGCGTGCGGCAGACAGGCCACGGGTGCCCGGACAGCGGGCGGGGACGGACGAGGAGGAGGCTCCGCGCGGCGACGGTGGCGGTGGCCATACGCTCGTCGGGTGACCAGCGAGACCGGCAGTACAGAAGAGCCCCGGGCGGCAGCGGTGCCCGATCCGTCCGCGGAACCCGTCCAGTACGACGAGGGGTACGGCGAACCGATCGGCGTCGGGCCGCATCCGCTGCCCTGGCCCGAAGGCGAGCGCTACGACCCCGAGCTCCTCGCCGGCGGCGACCGGCGCAATGTGGGCGACGCCTACCGCTACTGGACGCGTGAGGCCATCGTCGCCGACCTCGATCTCCGGCGCCACGACTTCCATGTGGCGGTGGAGAACTGGGGCCACGACTTCAACATCGGCTCGGTGGTGCGAACCGCCAACGCCTTCCTCGCCAAGGAGATCCACATCGTCGGGCGGCGCCGCTGGAACCGGCGGGGGGCCATGGTCACCGACCGCTACCAGCATGTCCGGCACCACCCCGACACGGCGGATCTCACGGCTTGGGCGGAAGCCGAGGGGCTGCCGATCATCGGGATCGACAACCTTCCGGGCGCCGTTCCGCTGGAGCGCACGGAGCTGCCGCGCCGCTGCGTCCTACTGTTCGGGCAGGAGGGCCCCGGACTGACGGAAGAGGCCCGGGAGCACGCGTCGATGGTCTGCTCGATCGCGCAGTTCGGCTCGACGCGGTCGATCAACGCGGGGGCGGCCGCCGCCATCGCCATGCACGCCTGGGTGCAGCGGTACGCGGACATCCCGGAGCCCCAGGGCGGATGACGGGTGATCCGCGCCCGGTGACCTGTGTCCGGTGGAGCGGATCCCGCTCCACCGGACACCGTGACGGGCCACCGCCCCGATCCCTGCTCAGGCCTGGCGGCGGACCTCCACCACCCGGAAGCGGTTGGACACGAAGGCCCCGTCGCAGAGTGCCGCGTTGGCCGCGGGGTTGCCGCCCGATCCGTGGAAGTCGGAGAAGGCCGCCGTCTGGTTGACGTAGACGCCGCCGGTGAGATTCAGCGAGAGCTGAGCCGATTCGTCGAAGCAGACGTCCTCCACCGCGCGCTCCACATCGGGTGACGTGGTGTAGGCGCCGACGGTCATCGCGCCCTTCTCCCGGATCGTGCGGCGGAGCAGATCCAGGGCATCGGCGGTCGAGCCGACGGCGACCGCGAACGCGACCGGGCCGAAGCACTCCGAGAGGTAGGCCGCCCCTTCGTCGGGCTTGGCACCGTCCAGCTTGACGAGGAGAGGCGTACGCACGACGGCGTCGGGGAAGTCGGGGTTGGTCACCGGGCGCGAGGCGAGGGCGACGTCTCCCAGGGCCGCGGCCCCTTCCAGACGGGCCTTCACATCAGGGTTCACCAGGGCGCCGAGCAGTCCGTTGGCCCGGGTGTCGTCCCCGAGCAGCCCGTTCACCGCGTCGGCGATGTCGGACACCACCTCCTCGTAGGACCTGGGGCCCGCATCGGTCGTGATGCCGTCGCGCGGGATCAGCAGGTTCTGCGGGGTGGTGCACATCTGGCCGCTGTAGAGGGAGAGCGAGAAGGCCAGGTTGGAGAGCATGCCCCGGTAGTCGTCGGTGGAGTCGAGGACGATCGTGTTGACGCCGGCCTTCTCGGTGTAGACCTGGGCCTGGCGGGCGTTGGCCTCCAGCCAGTCGCCGAAGGCGGTGGAGCCCGTGTAGTCGATGATCTTGATCTCGGGCCGCACCGCGAGGGTCTTGGCGATGCCCTCGCCGGGCCGCTCGGCCGCGAGCGCGATCAGATTCGGGTCGAAGCCCGCCTCGGCCAGCACCTCGCGCGCCAGCTGAACCGTGAGGGCCAGCGGCAGGATCGCCCGCGGGTGCGGCTTGACCAGGACCGGGTTGCCGGTGGCCAGGGAGGCGAAAAGTCCCGGATAGCCGTTCCACGTGGGGAAGGTGTTGCAGCCGATCAGCAGCGAGATGCCGCGCCCGGCCGCCGTGTACGACTTGTGCAGCTGGAGCGGATCGCGCTTGCCCTGGGGCTTGGACCAGTCGGCGGTGCGGGGTGTGCGCGTCTGCTCCTCGTACGCATACGCCACCGCTTCCAGGCCGCGGTCCTGGGCGTGCGGCCCGCCCGCCTGGAACGCCATCACGAACGCCTGCCCGCTCGTGTGCATCACCGCATGGGCCAGCTCGTGCGTACGGGCGCTGATCCGGGCCAGGATCTCCAGGCAGACCAGGGCCCTCGTCTCCGGCCCCGCCGCACGCCAGGCGCCCATGCCCGCACTCATCGCGGGGAGCAGGACGTCCGGGTCGGCGTGCGGATACTCGACGCCGAGCTCCGGCCCGTACGGCGAGATTTCGCCGCCGGTCCAGCCGTCGGTGCCGGGCTGGCCGAGATCCAGCCGGGTGTTGAGCACCGCGTCGAAGGCGGCCTTGCCCTCGGCCGCACCGAGGCTGCCGGGGAGGCCGCCCTCGCCGTAGGCCTTCGGGTGCTCGGGGTGCGGGGACCAATAGGCGCGCGTGCGGATCGCGTCGAGGGCCTGGTCGAGCGTCGTGCGGTGGGTCTGTGACAGCTTCTCGGCGGAAAGCTCGGCGGCCATGACGGACCAACTCCTCGTTGAGCCGGGCAGGGATGTGCGGACGGAGTTAGAGTAACCGAACGATCGGTCGGGACAAGGGGCCCCAAAGAACCTTGTGGACAACTCATGGGGGAGGATCGCGGTCATGACCACGGCCAAGCGGGACACGTACACCCCGGAGACACTGCTCACCGTTGCCGTCCGTGTCTTCAACGAGCGCGGCTACGACGGCACCTCCATGGAGCATCTCTCCAAGGCGGCGGGCATTTCCAAGTCCTCCATCTACCACCATGTGGCGGGCAAGGAGGAGCTGCTCGAGCGTGCCGTGAGCCGGGCGATCGACGGCCTGTTCGGCATCCTCGACGAGACGGGGGCGATACAGGGACGGGCGATCGCCCGGGTCGAGTACGTCACGCGCCGCACGGTCGAGGTGCTGATGGAGGAGCTGCCGTACGTCACGCTGCTTCTGCGCGTGCGCGGCAACACGAAGACGGAGCGCTGGGCGCTGGAGCGGCGGCGTGAGTTCGACCAGCGGGTGTCCGACCTGCTCAAGGCCGCCGTGGCGGAGGGGGACCTGCGCGCGGACGTGGACATACGGCTGGCCACCCGGCTGCTCTTCGGCATGGTGAATTCGCTGGTCGAGTGGTACCGCCCGCAGCCGGACGGGTCGCCGGAGGCCGAGCAGCTGGCGGACACGGTCGTCCAGCTCGCCTTCGAGGGAATGCGGGCCGGCTGATCCGGAGGTCCTAGGCGAGCTCGGCCGGGCGGTCCGGGCGAGGGCCGAGATCGGTTTCCTCGAACACCAGCAGGGTGCGGGTGGAGAGTACCTCCGGTATGGCCTGGATCCGGGTCAGGACCAGCTCGCGCAGCGCCTGGTTGTCGGGGGTGTGCACGAGGAGCAGTACGTCGAAGTCGCCGCTGACCAGCGCGATGTGGGTGGCTCCCGGCAGGGCCTGGAGCTCCTCGCGCACGGTGCGCCAGGAGTTCTGGACGATTTTCAGGGTGATGTAGGCGGAGGCTGCCTCTCCCGCGCGCTCGTGATTCACGCGGGCGCTGAAGCCGCGGATGACGCCGTCCTCGACGAGCCGGTTGATCCGGGCGTACGCGTTGGCCCGCGAGACATGGACCCGTTCGGCGACGGACCGTATCGAGGCGCGGCCGTCCGTCTGGAGGATGCGCAGGATGGCGCGGTCGGTGGAGTCCAGCGGGCGGGCGGGCGGGATACGGCCGGGGTCCCCGCCCCGGTCGGCCAATTGTTCAGCTGTCATCTGCCCGCGCCTCCCTGTTGTGGACGACCTGCCTCTATCCCAGGCTGTGGAGAACCGTTTGTCCACAGGCTGAAGGTGCCTGTAGCCAAATTGCGCTCGCGACCGAACAATCGGTAGGTGAGGCACACCACACCGGTGCCCCGCTCACGCCCGGACGTCCACACAGATTTCGACACCCCTCGATCTATCCCGATGCCAGGAGGTGCTTGTCATGACGGTCCAAGAGCTGCCCGGCGCAGCCGCCTACCGGCCCACGCCGCCCCCGGCCTGGAAGCCGCTCACCGACCCCGCGCCGCTGCTCCCGGACCCCGAGCCGTACCGAGTGCTCGGTACGGACGCCGCGGCCGGCGCCGATCCCGATCTGCTGCTGCGGCTCTATGCCGAGCTGGTGCGCGGCCGCAGGTACAACGCGCAGGCCACCGCACTCACCAAGCAGGGCAGGCTCGCGGTGTATCCGTCGAGCACCGGCCAGGAGGCCTGCGAGATCGCGGCGGCCATGGTGCTGGAGGAGCGTGACTGGCTCTTCCCGAGCTATCGGGACACCCTCGCGGCGGTGGCCCGCGGCCTGGACCCGGTCGAGGCGCTGACCCTGCTGCGCGGGGACCGGCACACCGGTTACGACCCGCGTGAGCACCGCATCGCCCCGCTCTGCACCCCGCTGGCCACCCAGCTGCCGCACGCCGTGGGTCTGGCCCACGCGGCGCGGCTCAAGGGCGACGACGTGGTGGCGCTCGCGATGGTCGGCGACGGTGGGACGAGCGAGGGCGATTTCCACGAGGCCCTGAATTTCGCGGCCGTGTGGAAGGCCCCGGTCGTCTTCCTCGTGCAGAACAACGGCTTCGCGATCTCCGTGCCCCTGGCCAAGCAGACAGCGGCGCCCTCCCTCGCCCACAAGGCCGTGGGTTACGGGATGCCGGGACGGCTGGTCGACGGCAATGACGCCGCCGCGATGCACCAGGTCCTGGGAGAGGCGGTGGCACGGGCCAGGCGGGGTGAGGGGCCGACGCTGGTCGAGGCGGTCACGTATCGCATGGACGCCCATACGAACGCCGACGACGCCACCCGGTACCGAGGCGACAGCGAGGTGGAGGCGTGGCGCGCGCACGACCCGATCGGGCTCCTCGAACGAGAGCTGACCGGGCGCGGACTGCTGGACGAGGATGGCATCGAAACGGTGCGGGAGGCGGCGGAGCGGATGGCCGCGGGCCTGCGCGAGCAGATGAACGCCGATCCGGTGCTCGACCCGATGGATCTGTTCACCCATGTCTACGGGGAGCAGACGGGGCAGCTGCGTGAGCAGGCCGCGCGGTTGCGCGCCGAGCTGGACGCCGAGCACGGGACGGACGACGAGAGCGGCGCGGAGGGCGGGCGATGACCACCGTTGCGGCGACGGCGGGCCAGCAGACCGGCAGGGTGAAACCGGCCACGATGGCGCAGGCCCTCGGGCGGGCGATGCGCGATGCGATGGCGGAGGACCCGGCGGTGCATGTCCTCGGTGAGGACGTCGGAACGCTCGGCGGAGTCTTCCGGGTCACCGACGGCCTGGCGAAGGAGTTCGGCGACGAGCGCTGCACGGACACCCCCCTGGCCGAGGCGGGAATCCTGGGCGCGGCCGTGGGCATGGCGATGTACGGGCTGCGGCCGGTGGTGGAGATGCAGTTCGACGCCTTCGCGTATCCGGCGTTCGAACAGCTGGTCAGCCACGTCGCCAAGATGCGCAACCGGACGGGCGGCGCCATGCCGCTGCCGATCACGGTGCGGGTGCCGTACGGCGGTGGGATCGGCGGGGTCGAGCACCACAGCGACTCCTCCGAGGCGTACTACATGGCGACGCCCGGTCTGCACGTCGTCATGCCGGCCACGGTCGAGGACGCCTACGGGCTGCTGAGGGAGTCGATCGCCTCCGACGATCCGGTGGTCTTCCTGGAGCCGAAGAGGCTCTACTGGTCGAAGGCGGCCTGGTCGCCGGACGCGCCGGCCGCGGTCGAGCCGATCGGGCGGGCCGTTGTCCGGCGCCCCGGGCGCAGCGCGACCCTGATCACCTACGGCCCTTCCCTCCCGGTATGCCTGGAGGCCGCGGAGGCGGCGACCGCCGAGGGCTGGGACCTCGAGGTGGTCGATCTGCGGTCGCTGGTGCCCTTCGACGACGAGACCGTCGCCGAGTCCGTGCGGCGGACGGGACGCGCGGTGGTCGTCCATGAGTCGTCCGGTTTCGGAGGTCCGGGCGGCGAGATCGCGGCGAGGGTCACCGAGCGGTGCTTCCATCATCTGGAGGCACCGGTCCTGCGCGTCGCCGGGTTCGACATCCCTTATCCGCCGCCGATGCAGGAGCGGCACCATCTGCCGGGCGTGGACCGGGTGCTCGACGCGGTCGCCCGTCTTCAGTGGGAGGCCGAGAGCTGATGGCGCAGGTGCTCGAATTCAAGCTGCCGGACCTCGGCGAAGGGCTGACCGAGGCCGAGATCGTGCGCTGGCTGGTGGAGGTCGGCGACGTCGTTGCCGTCGACCAGCCGGTCGTCGAGGTCGAGACGGCCAAGGCGATGGTGGAGGTGCCGTGCCCGTACGGGGGCGTGGTGACGGCGAGATTCGGTGAGGAGGGCGCGGAGCTGCCGGTCGGGGCACCGCTTCTGACGGTGGCGGTGGGCCCGGAACCGGCCGGGTCGGCGTCGGCCGGCCCGGTGGGGCCGGCGACGGGGCACGCGGCGTCCCGGGAGCCCTCGGGCACCGGCGCTCGCTCCGGCTCGGACCCGGCCACAGGCTCGGGCGCGGGTGACGAGAGCGGGGCGTCCGGCAATGTGCTGGTCGGCTACGGCACGGGTGCGCCGGCCGCGCGGCGTCGGCGGGTCAGGCCCGCCTCGACGCAGTCCCCGGCCGCCGCCTCCCCCGCCATGGCTTCGGTCGCGGCGCCGGGTCCTGGTGCGGCGCGGGAGCCGGGTCCCGTCGCGGCGCCGGCTTCTGGTGTGGTGCGGGAGCCGGGTCCCGTCGCCGTCATCTCCCCACTGGTACGGAAGCTGGCGCGCCGACACGGCCTCGATCTCCAGCAGATCACGGGCACGGGGCGGGACGGGCTGATTCTGCGCACGGACGTGGAGTCCGCGATCAGGGTCACGGAGGAGGAGCGCACCGGCGGCGCGGTTCGAGCCCGGCTGGTGCCGGACACGGCGGACGAGCGCATCCCGCTGCGCGGGGTGCGGGGGGCTGTCGCCGAGAAGCTGGCGCGCAGCCGGCGGGAGATTCCCGAGGCCACCTGCTGGGTCGACGCCGATGCCACCGAGCTGATGGCGGCGCGGGCCGCGATGAATGGCACCGGCGGTTCTGCCACGGGGCCGAAGGTGTCCGTGCTCGCCCTGCTGGCCCGCATCTGCACGGCGGCGCTGGCCCGGTTCCCCGAGCTCAACTCGCGGGTCGACTCCGAGGCCCGGGAGATCGTGCGGTTGTCCGGGGTGCATCTGGGCTTCGCCGCCCAGACGGACCGAGGGCTGGTCGTTCCGGTCGTCCGGGACGCGCATACGCGGAACACCGAGTCGATCGGCGCGGAGATCGCCCGGCTGACCGAGGCGGCCCGGGACGGGAGGCTGACGCCCGCGCAGCTGACCGGAGGGACGTTCACGCTCAACAACTACGGCGTGTTCGGTGTCGACGGCTCGACCCCGATCATCAACCACCCGGAGGCCGCGATGCTCGGGGTGGGGCGGATCGTGCCCAAGCCCTGGGTACACGGAGGCGAGCTGGCGGTCCGTCAGGTCGTGCAGCTCTCGCTGACCTTCGATCACCGGGTCTGCGACGGAGGCACCGCGGGTGGCTTCCTGCGATACGTCGCCGACTGCGTGGAGCAGCCCGCGGTGCTGTTGCGCACGCTGTAGTGGAGGCAGGACTCCGTAGCGGAGGCGGGCCTCCGTCGAGGCGATGGCTTCCGTCGTGGAGGCGGGGCTCCGTCGCGGCGATGGGCCCGTAGTGGAGGCGGGCCTCTGTCGCGGCGATGGCCCCGTAGTGGAGGCGGGCCTCTGCCGCGGCGACGGGCCGGGGGGCGGCCTCGGCCCGGGGGGCTTCTGTGAGTTCGGCCCCGAGGGGGGCCGTCGTGAACGGACGGCCCGCATACTCGGGGCATGACCGCCTATGACGCCATCGTTCTTGCCGGCGGTGCCGCGAAGCGCCTCGGGGGAGCCGACAAGCCAGGACTCCGCGTGGGCGGCCGCGCGCTGCTCGACCGGGTGCTCGCCGTATGCGCCGACGCCTCGTCCACCGTGGTGGTGGGCGGGCGCAGACCCACCGCGCGTCCGGTCACCTGGACACGGGAAGTGCCCGAGGGCGGCGGTCCGTTGGCTGCGCTCGGCGCGGGGGTTCGGCACGCGTCCGAGGAAAGCGTTCTGGTGCTGTCCGCGGATCTGCCCTTCCTCGGGGAGCCGACCGTCCGCTCGTTGCTGGAGGCGGCGGGAACGCCAGGCCGTGAAGGCGCCCTGTGCACCGACCCGGAGGGCCGGGAGCAGCCGTTGGTCGCGGTCTACCGGGCCGAGCCGCTGCGGCGTGAGCTCGCCCTTCTCGCCACCGAGCACGGCGGCCTGGCCGGACTCCCGCTGCGACTGCTCACGTCCGAGCTGGATCTGGCGCGGGTCGAGGCCGGTCCGCTGGCTTCGTTCGACTGCGACACCTGGGAAGACATTGGTGCCGCCAGGGCGAGGATCAGGGAGCATGGGACCGTGCTGGACGAATGGATCACCGCAGTCAAGACCGAACTGGGCATCGAACTCGACGTCGACACCGGCGTCCTGCTCGACCTGGCCCGTGATGCCGCTCACGGCGTCGCCCGGCCCGCCGCCCCGCTGACCACCTTCCTGGTGGGGTACGCGGCGGGGGTGGCGAGCAGCGGCAAGAGCCCGGAGGCCGTAGCTGAAGCGGTTGCGGAGGCCTCCCGCAAGGCCACCGCCCTTGCGCTCCGGTGGGAGGAGGAGACGGGGGCGGGAAACGGGCCCGGCACGCCATGACGGGTCACGGTGGCGAGGCCCGGGCTGCGGAGGTGGCCAGGGCGGCCGAGGCAGAACGGGCCGCAGAGGAGGAGCGGGCGGTCGAGCAGGCGTTGGCGCTGGTCGGGCGTCAGCCGCGTGCGGCCCGTCCTGCCCCGGAACGTCCAAGCGACGCGGTACCGGGGCCGTCGCCGGCATTCTCGGAGCAGGGCACGCACCTGGGGTGGGCCCCGGGCGCCCCGCATCCGGGCGCCTCGACTCCTGGGCCGTCGACTCCGGATGCCGCGACAACGGCCCACTCAGCTGCCGCGCACTCATCTGTCACCGGCGCATCTGTCACCGGCGCATCTGCCGCTGGCGCATCCGCCGCCGCAGCGACTCCGGGTGCTGCGACCCCAGGCCTCCCGAGCCCCGCTCCGGCACCTCCAGAGGTTCCGACGTCAGGCTCTCCGGCTTCCGGCTTCTCGGCCCCACTCGCTTCGGCCGCCCCAGGTTCCCCGATCGCTTCGGCCGCCTCGGGTTCCCCGGTTGGTCCGGCTGCCTCGGCCGGAGCCGGCCCCGCCCCCGGTACACCGGATCGAGGCGCCACGTCCTCCAGCACCCCGAACCGAAGCGGCTCCGGGCCCGGCAGACCGTCCTCCGACACACGGTTCTCCGACAGACCGTCCTCCGACACGCTGCCCCCCGGCATCCAGGGCCTCCCGTCCGCAGGGGCCCCCGGCGCCGGTACGGCCTCGTCGGCCCACCAGGGTTCGCCGCCCGTGCGCGCCCACCGATCCGCACACGCCCACCGGTCCGAGGCCACCCCGTGGGACCGCGCGCGGGCTCTCGCGGAGCGTCTCGGCCGTGCCGCCCCCCTGACCGCGCACCGGCTCCCCTTGGACCGGTCTCTCGGGCATGTCCTGGCCGAGGCGGTTGTCGCGCTCACCGATCTGCCGTCCTTCGACACCTCGGCCATGGACGGCTGGGTTGTCGCGGGGCCGGGCCCCTGGACCGTAAGAGCGGGCGAAGGCCTGCTCGCCGGGCGTGCGGCCGGCGAACTGCTGCCGGACGGGGAAGCGCTGCGGATCGCCACAGGCGCACGCATTCCGCCGGACGCGACCGCCGTGATCCGTAGCGAGCACGCGCGGTTCGACGAGGCCAAGGGACTGCTGCACGCGACGCGCGACGTCGTACCGGGACAGGACATCCGGCCCCGGGGCCAGGAGTGCCGTTCCGGCGACGAGCTCCTGCCGGCGGGGACGGTGGTGACCCCGCCCGTCCTCGGTCTGGCAGCCGCCGCCGGGTACGACGCCCTCGTCGCCGTACCCCGTCCCCGCGTGGACATCTTCGTTCTCGGCGATGAACTGCTCACCGCGGGGCTCCCGCACGAAGGTCTGATCCGGGACGCGCTCGGCCCCATGCTGGGGCCCTGGCTCCGCGCCCTTGGCGCGGACGTCGCCGACCCTCAGCGCCTCGGCGACGATGCAGGCGCGCTCCGCCGCGCCCTCACCTCTTCCGACGCCGACCTGATCCTCACCACGGGTGGGACCGCCGCCGGGCCGGTCGACCATGTCCACCCGGTCCTGGCCGAGATCGGGGCCGAACTGCTGGTGGACGGAGTGGCCGTGCGCCCCGGTCACCCGATGCTCCTCGCCAGGCTCGCCGAGGGCGGCCCCTGCCTGGTGGGACTGCCCGGCAACCCGCTTGCCGCGGTGTCCGGGCTGCTCACGCTGGCGGAGCCCCTCCTCCGGGGGATCGCGGGCCGATCTGCCCAGGAGCCGTATCGTGCGCCCGTACACGAAGAGGTGCACGGACACCCGCACGACACCCGACTCGTCCCTGTGGTCCACCGTGACGACAGGGTCGTGCCCTTGCATTACAACGGGCCTGCCATGCTCCGCGGGATCGCCGCCGCTGACGGGCTGGCCGTGGTGCCGCCCGGCGGGGTACGGTCCGGCACCGAGGTGGAGATCCTCGATCTACCGTGGGCCTCGGCGACGCCGTGGACGGAAGGGTGTTTCACGTGAAACTTCCCGGCCACGATGCGATGGCCAGGCGCGCAGACGAGAACGTCGTGCCCACTCGCGTTCTGTTGCCCCGCAGGGTGGTCGACAGACCGCTGCGCCAAGTGGCCAAGCGGCTGGCGATGGCTCTCACCGTGCTGGCCACCACGGTCTTCATCGTCTGGGCGGACCGGGACGGTTACTACGACAACGCCGACGAGAAGGTCGACTTCCTCGACGCCGTCTACTACGCGACGGTGACCCTCTCGACGACCGGTTACGGCGACATCGTTCCGCAGAGCGACCCTGCCCGGCTCGTCAACGTGGTGCTGGTGACGCCACTTCGAGTCCTCTTCCTGATCATCCTGGTCGGCACCACCCTGGAGGTCCTGACGGAACGGACCCGGGAGGACTTCCGGCTGAACCGTTGGAGAACCAACTTGCGAGAACACACCGTTGTCGTCGGCTTCGGCACGAAGGGCCGTTCGGCGATCCAGACGCTCTGTGCCACCGGTCTGAAGAAGGAACAGATCGTCATCGTCGACCCGGCGGGCAAGGTGATCGAGGCGGCCAACGCCGAAGGCTTCGTCGGTGTACTGGGCGATGCGACGCGCAGTGATGTGCTGTTGAGAGCCGAGGTCCAGAAGGCCCGTCAGATCATCATCGCCACCCAGCGCGACGACACCGCCGTGCTGGTGACCCTGACCGCACGTCAGCTCAACCGGGGCGCGAAGATCGTGGCAGCGGTACGCGAGGAGGAGAACGCACCTCTGCTGCGGCAGTCCGGCGCCGACGCTGTGATCACCAGCGCGAGCGCGGCCGGGCGTCTGCTGGGCCTCTCCGTCCTCAGCCCCAGCGCGGGCACGGTGATGGAGGACCTCATCCAGCAGGGCAGCGGGCTCGATCTCGTCGAACGGCCGGTGATAAAGGCCGAGGTGGGCAAGAACGTCCGGGAGACCGACGACCTGGTGGTAAGTGTTCTGCGCGGTCACCGGCTGCTCGGTTACGACGACCCGGCGGCCAGCCCTCTGCAGCTGACGGACCGGGTGATCACGATCGTGCGTGCCTCACCGCTGCATACGTCTCCGCTGCCTCCCCATCAGCATCCCAACCAGCGGCCATAGGTTCAGGCGATACGCGGCGCAGGCAGGTCCGTCCTCTTCCGGGAGAGCGCACGGAGTAGCCTCGCCGCCATGTATGCGATCACGATCCCCGAACCAGGCGGCCCCGAAGCGCTCGTATGGGCCGAGGTCCCCGATCCCGTACCAGGCGAGGGCGAAGTCCTCGTCGAGGTCGTGTCCAGCGCGGTCAACCGTGCCGACGTTCTTCAGCGGCAGGGCTTCTACAACCCTCCGGCCGGCGCCTCTCCCTACCCGGGGCTGGAGTGCGCGGGCCGGGTCGCCGCCCTCGGTCCGGGGGTGACCGGATGGTCCGTGGGCGACGAGGTGTGCGGACTGCT
This sequence comes from Streptomyces sp. NPDC002125, assembly GCF_053593715.1. Classification (NCBI taxonomy): domain Bacteria; kingdom Bacillati; phylum Actinomycetota; class Actinomycetes; order Kitasatosporales; family Streptomycetaceae; genus Streptomyces; species Streptomyces sp. NPDC002125. The sequence goes on from NZ_JBSFDD010000003.1 coordinate 336,801, forward strand.
CGCGGGCGGCGGATACGCGGAGAAGGTCGCCGTCCCGGCAGGGCAGCTGCTGCCCGTGCCCGACGGAGTGGACCTCGCGGACGCCGCCGCACTGCCCGAGGTGGCCGCGACGGTCTGGTCGAACGTCTTCATGGTGGCCCATCTGCGCCCTGGTGAGACCGTGCTGATCCACGGCGGTTCCAGCGGGATCGGAACGATGGCGATCCAGCTCGCCAAGGCCGTCGGCGCACGCGTCGCGGTGACCGCGGGCGGCCCCGAGAAGCTGGCGCGCTGTCAGGAGCTCGGAGCCGACATCCTCATCGACTACCGCGAGCAGGACTTCGTCGAGGAGCTGCGCCAGGCGACGGACGGCGCCGGGGCGGACGTCATCCTCGACATCGTCGGGGCGAAGTATCTGGACCGGAACGTACGGGCGCTGGCGGTGAACGGCCGTCTGGCGATCATCGGTCTCCAGGGCGGAGCGAAGGGTGAGCTGAATCTGAGCGCCCTGCTGAGCAAGCGGGCCGCGGTCACGGCCACCTCGCTGCGCGCACGCCCGCTCGCGGAGAAGGCCGCGATCATCGCGGCGGTGCGTGAGCATGTCTGGCCGCTGATCGCCGAAGGCGTCGTCCGGCCCATCGTGGACCGCACGATGCCGATGGCCCAGGCGTCGGAGGCCCACCGGGTGATGGAGTCCAGCAGCCACATCGGCAAGATCCTCCTCATCGCGCCGCAAGCCTGAGACCCGGCCGGAGCGCAGAAGGCCCCCGGCCTCGCCCAAGGCCCGACGCCGGATCGCACCAGGCCTGACGCCGCCACCGCAGGCACCGCGCCTCAAGGACACCGGGGCCCGGCACACGCGATGTGTGCCGGGCCCCGTGGTGTGACTGCGGTGGACGTCCCAGGTCGGTTCGGGCCTGCAGCCTGCACATCAGTGCGGGTCGACTCTGGCCTGCAGACAGGTGAAGGTCAGCTCGGGCCTACAGATACGGGCCGGAACGCGCCGGTCCGTGCGGATCGACGACGCCTTCCTCGTCCTCATGGGCGACGCCCGGAGGGAGGGCGCGGCGCATCTGCTCCAGCTGCGCGCGAGCCGCCATCTGCTGGGCGAAGAGCGCCGTCTGAATACCGTGGAACAGTCCTTCGAGCCAGCCGACCAGCTGGGCCTGCGCGATGCGCAACTCGGCCTCGGAGGGGACGGACTCCTCGGTGAACGGGAGCGAGAGCCGCTCCAGCTCCTCCACGAGCTCCGGTGCCAGGCCGTCCTCCAGCTCCTTCACCGAGCTCGCGTGGATCTCCTTCAGCCTGACCCGGCTCGCCTCGTCGAGAGGAGCCGCCCTGACCTCCTCCAGAAGCTGCTTGATCATGCTGCCGATCCGCATGACCTTCGCGGGCTGCTCGACCATTTCCGTCACCGGGACCTCGCGCGACTCGTCGTCACCGCCACCGCCGCCGATGGCCATTCCGTCCTGCCCCACTACGAGGACTTGGGGGTGCTCCTGCGACCGTTCATTCCTCGGCATCTCCATGACGCCATTGTCTCGCACACCGGCCTCACACCATGGTGTGCCCCCGGAAAGGGTTGATCACCCGTTTCCGGGGGCACCGAGGCGCCGGACGGCTCCATGGACCGGTGGGTGGCGGGCATCCGTCACCCGGCGCGCCGCCTCAGGGCCGGGCGGGCATCCGTCACCCGGCGCGGCGCGTCAGCGCCGACCGCGACCCGGTGAACACGGCGGCCAGCAGCCCGGCCATGACCGGTACGACCAGCGCCAGCAGCCCGATCGTTCCCCACGGCAGCACGATCGGCGTGTACGCGGAGTCCATGGGCTGCTCCCGCATGGCGGCCATGGCCTCACGCAGGTCGACCAGGCGCAGCGCCACCGCGGGCACGATCCCGGTTGCCGTGCCGAGCAGCACGCCGGTGAGCGCGACGACCAGGCACTGGAATCCGGAGAGCGAGCGCCGTACCCCCGGCGGTGCACCCACCGCGCTGAGCGTGGTGAGGTCGGCCTCCGCGTCGGCCTTGGCGAGACCGGTGGTGATGGCCGCGGCGCCCAGGGTGACGACACCCGCGAACAGGGCGAGGACCAGCAGGATCACTTCCTCGTCGCGTCTCTCGTCCCGGCTCTCCGCCTGGAGGTAGACCCCGTTCCCCGCCTGGGTGAACGCGGCCGACACCGCCTGCTGCTCGGCGTCCGTCGGCGTGTGCGCGACGGTGTAGACCGTCCCGTACGGCGCGGTGTGGAGTTTGAGCCGGTCCGCCGTGCGCTGCGGCAGGATCATGCGGATCCCGGGGGTGGCGGCGTACTTCGCGGGCGCGACGTACACCTTCAGCCGGTCGGTGGTGGCCTCGGCCTTGCCCGGATGGAGCGCGCGGTTCTCCTTGTCGCGCTCGTTGTACGTGTGCACGGCCTTGAGCGTGACCTCGCCGCCCCGTGCGTACGCGGAGTTGAGCAGGACGGGAGTTCCGGCCGCCAGAGCCTCGGCCGCCGCCGGGTCGTCGAGCTTCACGTACGACCTGAGCAGTGCGGCGTCCCCCACGGCGATGTTGCTGTCGCCGGTGGTGAGTGCCTGTGCGGTCACGTACTCGTCGACGCAGGCGGGGGAGTGCATCAGCTTCTTGTGTGCCTCGGCGGAGAGGCTCTCGGCGAGCTTTCCGGCACCCGCCCCCTGGAGCGGGCAGCTGTGGCCCTTGCCGGTGGGCTTGACCAGTTCGAGGGTGCCGCAGCTGTTCTCCTCCTCGTAGTAGACCGTGCAGTCGGATCCCGCCCAGACCCGCCGGATGTCGGCCCGGCCGCCCGTGACCGCGAGATTCCGTTCTGCGGCGACCCTGGCGAGGGGAAGCTGGTCGGCGGCGGCCGGCTCGGAGGTCACCAGAGCCACCGTGCCCGGAGTGAGCGGCTGCAGATGGTCGTAGTCGTGCTCGGCCTGGACGCTGGCCGTGTACGTGGCGATGGCGATGGTGCCCGCCACGGCCGCCATGACGGCGGCGACCGCGGGCGCCGTACGCCCTCGGTTCCGTGCGGCGTCGCGCAGTGCCATGCGCGGGGAGAGCGGCAGCCGGGTGCCGAGCCGTCCGAGGAAACCGATGATCACGGGGATGCAGGCGAGCACCCCGAGTTCGGCGACGATCGAGCCACCGGCGATCAGCGTCGTATCGCCCCTGGTGCCGCCGAGAACGGCGACCGCCACGCCGCCCGTGAGCGCCACGCAGCCCACGACGGGCAGGACGCGGGAGCTCCGGCGGGTGCCGCGGCGGCCCGTGAGGGATTCGAGCACCGACTGCCGGCCGGCCACGATCGCCGGGGCCAGCGCGGCCAGTACACCGGTGACGAGGCCGATGACGGCGATCCCCAGCAGTTCCCGGGGGCGGATGTCGAGCGCGCCGAAGCGGCTGCCCGTCCACCCCTCGATCATCGGACGGAACAGGACTGTGAGGCCGAGGCCCGCGACGACGCCGGCAACGGCTCCGACAGCGCCGAGCACCAGGCCCCCGGACAGCACCACGGCCCGCACCTGGCCCCTGTCGCCGCCGCAGGTGCCGATGAGGCCGAGCTGCCTGCGTGAGCGGCGCGCGCCGACCGCGAACGCGGGGCCGGCCAGCAGCACGATCTCCAGGACGGCCATGGCGACTACGGTCACCACCGCCGCGCTCAGCTCCGCCGAGTCCTCACGCAGGGACATGTCCTGGTGCGCGAGCAGCGGGACCTCGGAGTCCGGCGGCGGATCGAGGGCGACTTGGCGGGACAGCACCAGGACACCCTTCTCGTTGGCCCGGAGCACGTCCGGCCAGGAGACGCCGGCACCGTCGGGGCTCCGGACGAGCCAGGTCATGTCGCCGGGGTAGGGAGGGACGACCTTCTCGTCACGGTCGGCCGCGGCCTTCCACGGGGCGAGTACCGCGCCCGGATCGGCGTACAGCGCACTCTTGTCCAGGTCCCCGGGCAGCTCGACGCTGCCGGTGATCGTGTACGTCTGCTCGGGGCCGCGCAGTGTCGTGCGGGAGCCCACACCGAGTCCGGCGGACTTCAGGAAGTGCTCGGTCGCGACGATCTCCCCCTCACCGTGCGGGTACACCCCGTCGACCAGTTCGATCCGGCCCCGGAGCGCCGAATCGGAGGTGCGCAGCTCGACGATCTCGGTGTTGGCGACCCCGTGCCGCGTGGTGACCAGCGCGGGAACGGACTGCTCGGTGAGGTGGCGCGAACCCTTCGGGAACGTGCCCCGTACGTCCACGGGGGTGCGCTCGTCCTCGGCCGGGAGCGCCGCCCCGCCGGGCACGTCCCAGGTGCTGGCGTCGGGCATCTGCTCCAGGGGGACGTTCCCGATGCCCGCCGAACTGAACACGGCGTCCGCCGAACCCATCCGGGCCGTCAGGTTCTCCGCGACGGTGGGTGTGGAACTGCGGTACGTCACATCGGCGGCCGTCACACCGAGGACCGGCAGAGCGATCATCGAGACGACGAGCGCGCTGCGGCCCTTGGCCCGCAGGGCGTCGCGCCGGGCGATCCGGAGCGCGGCGCGCCATCCGGTGAGCACGCTCACTCGGCACCTTCAGTGGCGAGCAGCGATTCGGCGGCGGTGGACATCGTCTGGTCCACGACCGCTCCGTCCCGGAGGAAGACCACCCGGTCCGCCCAGGCCGCGTACCGGGGCTCGTGCGTCACCATCACCCCGGCGGCGCCCTGGTCGCAGCGGGTGCGGAGCAGGGCGAGCACGAGCTCGCCGGTCTCCGAGTCGAGCGCTCCCGTCGGCTCGTCGGCGAGCACGAGGCGCCGGTCGCCCACCAGGGCGCGGGCGATGGCGACGCGCTGCTGCTGGCCGCCGGACATCTCGTCGGGGAAGCGGTCGGCGACGTCCGCGAGGTGTATCTCCTCCAGCGACTCCATGGCCTCCTTGCGCGCCTTGCGTACGGAGACGCCGTCGAGTTCGCGCGGCAGGGCGATGTTCTCCGCGGCGGTGAGGGCGGGGACCAGGTTGTAGTCCTGGAAGACATAGCCGACGCTGCGCCGCCGCAGGCGTGCCATGCCCTTGGGACCGAGCGTGGAGAGGTCCTGGCCCTCGATGACGACCTGGCCGCTGGTCGCGGTGTCGAGGCCGCCCGCCAGGGTCAGCAGCGTGGACTTGCCGGAGCCCGAGGGGCCCATCACGGCGACGAGCTCACCGGTGTTGACGGACAGGTCGATGCCGCGCAGGGCGTGCACCTCGGCGATGCCGGAGCCGTGCGTGCGGGTGAGGGCCCTCAGCCGCAGGACGGGAGCGTCCACGGAGAGACCGGTGGACGACGGTGCGGGGACGGACGGTGACATGGTGAGCTGTTCCCCCCTGAGAACGGTGTACGGGAAGAGGCCGCGGGCACGGAGCGGCCCGCGTCGCCGGTGGTCAGCGGCGGCCGGAAGGGCGCGAGGCGGTGGACCGCGTGGCACCACGGCCCGTGGCCGTGGCGGGCCGGGCGGCGGGTTCGGTCGCCGCGGCCTCCGCGAGGCGGACCAGTCGTGACTCGCAGTGGTCCAGCCAGCGGGCCTCCGCCTCGGCCTGGAAGATCAGCTGCTCCACCACGAGCAGCCAGGCGACCTCGTCACGGTCGGCGGGTACGGCGGCGAGGGCCCGGGCCTTCAGCCGGGTGTAGTCCTGCATCGCCTTGAGGGTGTGGCTCCGCTGGGACTGGATGACGGCGCGGATGTCCACCCCGGGCGCCCCCACCGCCATCGCGAGCTTGATCGCCAGCTCGTCCCGGGGCGGGCTGGCGCGGTCGACCGGGGTCTCGAACCAGCTCCGCAGCTCGGTGCGGCCGTCGTCGGTGATCGCGTAGAGCGCGTGGCCCGCGTCGTCCTCGCCGTCCTGGGTGACCATCCCGTCGCGTTCCAGGCGGCTGAGCGTCGTGTAGACCTGGCCGACGTTCAGCGGCCAGGTGGAACCGGTGCGGGACTCGAATTCGGTACGGAGCTGGGAGCCGTACCGAGGCCCCCGCTCCAGGAGGGCAAGCAGCCCGTGACGGATCGACATACTGAGTATGTATACCCAGTATGCTGCTCGATGCAAGCGCGCACGTGCCCCAGGAGGGGGTCAGGAGCGGCGGCGGGAGGCCCGGTCAGTGGGTGCGGCGCATGCGGAACGCCAGGAAGGCCAGGCCCAGCCCGACCAGGGTGATTCCGCTGCCCAGCGACACGTCCCGGACCTGTCGTACGACGGGCTCGTCCAGCGCCCGTCGCTGCCGCTCGGTCTCGCCCGGCTCGGGGAAGGCGCCCGGCGGGGGCGTGAACGCGGGCACCTCGTGGGGATCGGACTCGGGGGGTACTTCGTCGGCCGCGGCCTCGGACTGTGCGAGCTCCAGCGGTGACAGCGACCGCCCCGGCCGCGCCCGGCCCGCGCCCGCCTGCCGGCCGGCCAGAGGGGACTCGGAAGCGTCGGCGGATGCGCTCGCGCCGGGCGAGGGCGGTCCGGGGTGCGTCACGGACGCCATGTGCGCCGGGCGGGCGGAGGGGGCGGCGTCGCCCCCGTGGGCCCAGGTGGCGGGCCCGAGTGCCAGCCCGGCCGCCACCACCAGGCAGGCCACACACCGTGACGACCGCGAGGCGGGGAGTCCTGGAGGCATGAGATCAGGGTCACATGCCCCGATTTGTCCAGCATCCCGGACGCGGCCGACCGCCGGACGTCACCGACAGCCGGGCCTCACCAGCCGCCGGGTCTCACCAGCCCCCGGGCCTCAGCGGCCCCCGGGCCTCAGCGGCCCCCGCAGGCGGCGGAACCGGTCCCGCCGCCCGGTGCGGTGCCGGTCAGGCAGGGTCGCCGGTCGCGATCCGCAGTTCGAAGTGGGCGCCCTGCTCGGCCACGGCCGTCCCCGCGGTCGGGAACTGGTCGATCACCTGGTCCTCGGCGTAGGTGTTGCCCTCCACCTTGATTTCTTTGATCGTCCAGCCTGCGGCCATCGCGCACGCCTTCGCGGAGAGGATGTCCTTGTAGACGAAGTTCGGGGCCTGGACCTTCGCCGGGTCGTCCGTGTCCTCGGTGGCGTCGGTGCACTTCTCCGTGTCCATCGTGCGGTTCCGCTCCGGGGGCTTGTGCTCGCCGGCGACGGCGGACTCGCTGGTGCCCGGGTCGTTCTTGCCGTTCTCCGAGTCGTCGCCCATGTTCAGGAAGGCGACCAGGCCGCCGATCGCCACCAGGGCGACGACGATCGCACCCACCAGGACCGGCATGTTCCGCTTCGAGCCGCCGCCGCCCGGTCCGCCCGAGGTCTGCGGGGACATCGTGTACGGAGGCGGGGTCTGGTGGGCCAGGGGTGCCTGGGCCCCGTACGGCTGGGCCTGCGGGTAGCCGTAGCCCGGGGTGGGCGCCGGGGTCGGGACGCCGTAGGGGCCGGGCTGCTGGTGAGGGTGCGGCTGGTACGGCGTCTGCACGCTGTGCGGGGCGGGAGTGCCCTGGTCGACCGGCGGGAAGACCGCCGAGCCGACGCCCGAACCGCTGTTGGCCGGGGCGCCGCCGCCGACGATCACCGGGGCGCCCGCGGGACCGCTCGCGTGCAGCACGCGGGCGATCTCGTCCTGCATGGCCGCGGCGCTGGGAAAGCGCTCGTTCGGGTTCTTCTTGAGCGCGCGGGCGACGAGGGCGTCCATCGCGGGAGTGATCGAACGGTTGATGCTGGACGGGGCGACCGGCTCCTCCTGCACATGCGCGTACGCGATGGCGAGGGGCGAGTCCGCGTCGAACGGGATGCGTCCGGTGAGCAGCTGGAAGAGCATGATGCCGACCGAGTACAGGTCGGAGCGCGCGTCGACACCGCGGCCGAGCGCCTGCTCGGGGGAGAGGTACTGCGGGGTGCCGACGACCATGCCGGTCTGCGTCATCGAGGTGACGCCGGACTGCATGGCGCGGGCGATACCGAAGTCCATGACCTTGACGACGCCGCGCCTGGTCATCATCACGTTGCCGGGCTTGATGTCGCGGTGGACGAGGCCCATCTCGTGGCTGGTCTCCAGGGCGGCCAGCACATCGGCCGTCACCTTGAGCGCCTTGTCGGCCGGCATCGCGCCGTACTGCTGGATGTCCGACTGGAGCACGGAGCCCAGGGGCTGCCCCTCGACGTACTCCATGACGATGTACGGCATCAGCGCGCCGCCGAGCTCGTCCTCGCCCGTGTCGAACACCGAGACGATGTTGGTGTGCTGCAGCTTGGCGACGGCCTGCGCCTCGCGCCGGAAGCGCTCCCGGAAGGACTGCTCGCGCCCCAGCTCGGTGTGCAGCGTCTTGATGGCGACCTGCCGGTCCAGGGCCGTGTCGTACGCGAGGTAGACGGACGCCATCCCGCCCTCGCCGAGCAGGTCGCGCAGCTGGTAGCGGCCGCCGGCCACGGAACCGCCCGCGTAGCGCCCCTGTGCGCCGTCGTGGCTCATGACTTGCATCCCCCTCGGCGCCCGCCGGACGCGATCATCCCTGTTACGGGCCAAGTCTGCCCGAGGGGTACGACACGTCAAGCCGGGTGCCCGTTCCGTGACCCTACGCACAAGAAGCGTCTCGGAAGCGTTACAGGAAGCGCATGGAATTTGCGCGAGCGGCGCGCGAGCCGGTTGGATGGCCCGTCACTCTCAAATCCGGTGTGTCGCACTGAGGCTGTAGCGTGACGTGGCAATGCAGCAAGGCACCGTGAGAACCCGCGGACGCGCGGACAGATACGACGGCGAGGACTGATGGCACCCGATTCCGAAGCAAACGGCGGCGGAGTTTCGGATGGCACCGACTCCTGGGGCGTCGGGGGTGTGGTCGGAGACGGCCGGTACCGCATGACGCACCGGCTGGGCCGCGGCGGCATGGCCGAGGTCTACGCGGCGGAGGACGTCCGTCTGGGGCGCACGGTGGCGGTGAAGCTTCTCCGTTCCGACCTCGCGGAGGACCCGGTCTCCAAGGCCCGGTTCACGCGCGAGGCACAGTCGGTCGCGGGGCTCAACCACCATGCGATCGTCGCCGTGTACGACTCCGGTGAGGACGTCGTGGGCGGGGCGACCGTGCCCTACATCGTGATGGAGCTCGTCGAGGGCAACACCATCCGCGACCTGCTGCTCGAAGCGGAGGCACCGCCGCCCGAGCAGGCCCTGATCATCGTCTCGGGCGTCCTGGAAGCCCTGGCGTACTCCCACCAGCACGGCATCGTGCACCGTGACATCAAGCCGGCGAACGTGATCATCACGCACTCCGGTGCGGTCAAGGTCATGGACTTCGGCATCGCCCGTGCACTGCACGGCGCCCAGTCGACGATGACCCAGACCGGCATGGTCATGGGCACGCCCCAGTACCTCTCCCCCGAACAGGCGCTCGGCAAGGCGGTCGACCACCGGTCCGACCTGTACGCCACCGGCTGCCTGCTCTACGAACTCCTGGCCCTGCGGCCCCCGTTCACCGGTGAGACCCCGCTCTCCGTCGTGTACCAGCACGTCCAGGACATCCCCGTCCCGCCCTCCGAGGTGGCCGGGGACGTTCCGCCGGAGCTGGACGGCCTGGTCATGCGCTCCCTCGCGAAGGACCCGGACGACCGGTTCCAGAGCGCCGAGGAGATGCGCGGCCTCGTCCAGTACAGCCTGCAGATGCTTCAGGTCCAGGGCGGGCACACCGGCACGTGGAACACCGGCCCGGTCGACGCGCACGGCGCCGACCGCACCACGGCGATGAACATCGGCGGCGGTACGGCGGCCATGGGGCGCCCGATGCACGGGGACACCTCGCAGGGCCCGATCCTGCCGCCCATGAACCCCGACGACGGGGCGTACGCCGGCGGTCACCACAACGGCGGCGGGCGCGGCAAGATGTGGCTGTTCGTCCTGCTCGCGCTGATCGCGATCGGCGCGGGTGTGGCGTTCGCCGTGCAGGCGGCGAACGACGGCAACGGCGGCAAGAAGTCCCCGACCGCGCCCACCACATCGGTCTCCCCCTCGCCGACGCCTTCCTCGGCGGAGCCGACGGACGAGGAGACGGAGGAGACGGAGGAGCCGGACGATTCCTCGGGCGGTCAGACATGGCAGACCGAGCAGCCGACCCGCACCCCGACGGAAGACCCGACGCAGCCGACGACGGAGCCGTCGGAGGAGCCCTCGACGTCCGCTCCGGACACGGGCGGCACGTCCGACGGCGGTGCGAGCGAGGGGGACGACGGGTCCTCCACCGGGGAGCCGACCGACGAGCCGACCGATCCCGAGACGTCCGACGGCGGCACCGCGGGCGAAGCGGCAGGCGCGGCTGCGGGCGCCGCGGGCACCGCGGGCACCACCGCCGGGTGACCCGGGGCCTCACCTCGTGAAGGCGCGGGCCCCCACCCCGGGAAGTCCCGGGGCAGGGGCGCGGGCCCTCACCCGGTGAAGGCCTCGCCGACCGCCTCGTACTCGCGCGTCCACCACACCGCCAGGGCCGACACCGCAGGGAACTGCGGGTCGGCCCTGCGGTCGTGGAAGCGGTAGCGCCAGCGCAGTATCCAGAAGTCGTTGAGGCGCTCCCACCAGACCCGGTGCACGGCTGCCGCCATCTCGGCCGCGCCCGCGCCGGCCGAGCGCCGGTAGGCGCGGGCGTACGCCCGGACCTTCTCCAGTGCCAGTTCCCCGTCCGGCCGGACGAAGAAGATGGCCGCGGCGCGCACCGCCTCCTCCGCGCGCGGCTGCACGTCGAGCCGGTCCCAGTCCACGATCGCGACGGGGTCGGTGCCCCGGTAGAGCAGGTTCAGCGGATGGAAGTCGCCGTGCACCCATCCCCTCGCCGAACCGCCGGGGGTGGGCGGGCGGCGGTGCGCGTGCTGCTCCAGCAGGGCACGGCGCTCGACGAGCCGGTGCACCGCGAGCTCGTCGAAGGCGTCCCGGGGGCCCATCCCGCGCGCCGCGGCCAGCAGATCATCGATCAGCGCGAAGGTGTCGGCGGGGTCCGGGCTGGGGCTCTCCCCCCGTGCCGGAGGCGGCGGGTCCGCCTCCATGACCTGCTCCAGACCCATGTGTACGGCGCCGAGGAGCGATCCGAGCCGTCGTGACTGGGCGGTCGTCAGCTGGGTGCCGTCCCGGTGGAGGCCGTCCACCCACCGGTGCAGGGCATAACGCTGCCCGTCGATCACCGTGACCGTGTGACCGTGCGTGTCCGTGAGGGGAGGGGCGACGGGCACACCGAGGGAGTGCAGCTGCTGGGTGGCCCGGTGCTGCCTGACGATCGTGGCGTGGTCGCCGCTGGAGTCGTCGAGGTGGTGCTTGTCCAGGTGGTGCTTGAGGAAGTACGAACCACGGGTGGTGGACACGCGGTAACCATGGTTGAGCAGCCCTTTGGTGAGGGGCTCGCAGGCCAGCGGCTCGCCGGTGTCGGGGTAGCGGCGCAGGACCTCGCCGACCGGAGGAACAGGTGGGAGGGTCACAGATGAGCGCAGCACTCGCCACATGTTAGGTGACACTGAGTGGCCGGTTTTACGGACTTGCGTCGAAGTCCAGAGTGTGTATATGGGTGACGTGAGGGTCGAGCCGGAGATACACCGGATCGAAGCACTCCCCGTTCACGTCGGCGGGGCCGGTTCCGAAGCGTTCGCGCTGGTCATAGGCCAGATGGACAATCTCGGCGGGCCCGGTGAACTGCACCGACCAGAGGTCCTTCGCGCCGCCGGGCGCCGGGGAGTTGAAGTTGTCCGCCCCGTAGGCGATGACGCTTCCGTCGCAGGACTCGTGGAAGCCGAGCCCTCTGTGCATCCGCAGGACGACACGTTCCTCGATCACCAGGTGCCGGGCCACCGCCAGGAACGGCAGGGCGCGCATGCTCATGGCCAGCCGGCCGTAGCGGACGCTGCCGAGCAGCTCCATGGCGAGCAGCTTGTCCGAGCCGGAGCTGGCGGAGGCGCCGGAGACGGGTCCGGTGGCGGGGAGGCCGTCGGAGAGGTCGAGGGCGGTTCCGGTTCCGGTGCCGGAGGAGCGGGAGAAGAGCATGCCCTCCACTCTCCGGGACGTGTAGGAGCGGGGTAAGAGTCCGCCGCCCCCGACGGCCAGGGACCAAAGTCCCGGCCGGCAGCTCAGCGCTTCTCGGCCTGGAGCCTGGCCACGTACGCCGCCGCCTGCGAGCGCCGTTCCATGCCCAGCTTGGAGAGCAGGCTGGACACGTAGTTCTTGATGGTCTTCTCGGCGAGATGCAGCCGCTCGCCGATCACCCGGTTCGTCAGCCCCTCGCCGATCAGGTCGAGGATCTTTCGCTCCTGGTCGGTCAGATTGGCGAGCCGGTCGTCGCCCTTGCCGTCCTTGCCTTCGCGCAGCCGCTCCAGCACCCGGGCGGTGGCCGCGGGGTCCAGCAGGGACTTTCCGGCCGCCACGTCCCGTACGGCGCTGAGCAGCTCGTTGCCGCGGATGGCCTTCAGCACGTATCCCGAGGCCCCGGCCATGATCGCGTCGAAGAGCGCCTCGTCATCGGCGTACGAGGTGAGCATCAGGCACTTGATGTTCTCGTCCCTGGAGCGGACCTCGCGGCAGACCTCCACACCGCTGCCGTCAGGCAGGCGTACGTCGAGGACGGCCACGTCGGGCCGGGTCGCGGGGATGCGCGCGAGCGCGTCCGCCGCCGTGCCGGCCTCGCCCACGACCTCGATGTCCTCCTCCACGGAGAGCAGCTCATGAACGCCGCGCCGGACGACTTCGTGATCATCGAGCAGGAATACCGTGATTTTTCCTTCTTCGTGCACCTTCGCAGTCTCACACAATCCTTTGTCCTCCGCCCTTCCCTGGGGCTGTCGGCCGGGATAACGTGCCGTTGTTCCGGCCGCCTGCCAGGCTGTTTCCAGTGCTGTGACCAGCGGGACTTCGCGCATTTTGCGATTTACTTGGAAATCCAAGCAAAATCGCAGGTCACAAGGTGTTTCGCAGTTGTGCGATGCACTGGGTAACGTGCTTGTGGCAGGACGCTCGCCGGGGCACCTGTCACGCCTGTTCCCGGCCGAGTGGCACCCACCCCGTGCACGGGTCCGGACACAGGCGAGCCGCACTGGTTCCCGGCCATCCCGGGGGCCGGACCGACGGAGGAGCACGCACGTGACCGTGGAGAGCACTGCCTCGCGCAAACCGCGACGCAGCAGCAAGCGGACCAGCGCCGCGAAGACGCCCGCGAGGGCGGAGAATTCCGGCCCCGAGCTGGTGCAGCTGCTGACGCCGGAGGGTGACCGCGTCGAGCACCCGGACTACGAGATCGACCTGAGCACGGACGAGCTCCGCGGTCTCTACCGCGACATGGTCCTGACCCGCCGGTTCGACGCCGAGGCCACCGCGCTGCAACGCCAGGGCGAGCTCGGCCTCTGGGCCTCGCTGCTGGGCCAGGAGGCCGCGCAGATCGGCTCCGGCCGGGCGCTGCGCGACGACGACTACGTCTTCCCGACGTACCGTGAGCACGGCGTCGCCTGGTGCCGCGGAGTCGACCCGACCAATCTGCTCGGGATGTTCCGCGGTGTGAACCACGGCGGCTGGGACCCGAGCACCAACAACTTCCACCTCTACACGATCGTCATCGGCTCGCAGACCCTGCACGCCACCGGCTACGCCATGGGCGTCGCCAAGGACGGCGCGGACTCGGCCGTGATCGCGTACTTCGGTGACGGCGCCTCCAGCCAGGGAGACGTCGCGGAGTCCTTCACCTTCTCCGCCGTCTACAACGCCCCCGTGGTGTTCTTCTGCCAGAACAACCAGTGGGCGATCTCGGAGCCGACCGAGAAGCAGACCCGCGTGCCGCTCTACCAGCGCGCGCAGGGCTTCGGCTTCCCCGGTGTCCGGGTCGACGGCAACGACGTACTGGCGTGCCTCGCCGTCACCAGGTCCGCGCTGGAGCGTGCCCGCCGGGGCGAGGGGCCGACCCTCGTCGAGGCGTTCACCTACCGGATGGGCGCCCACACCACCTCCGACGACCCGACCAAGTACCGGGCGGACGAGGAGCGGGCGGCCTGGGAGGCCAAGGACCCGATCCTCAGGCTGCGTACGTATCTGGAGAAGCAGGACCTCGCCGACGAGGCCTTCTTCGCCGCGCTGGAGGAGGAGAGCGAGGCGCTGGGCAAGCGGGTCCGCGAAGCGGTGCGGGCCATGCCCGACCCGGACCGGCTGGCGATCTTCGAGCACGCCTACGCCGACGGCAACCCGCTCGTCGACGAGGAGCGCGCCCAGTTCGCCGCCTACCAGGCATCGTTCGCCGAGGAGGGCAACTAGCCATGGCCGCTGAGAAGATGTCCATCGCGAAGGCGCTCAACGAGTCGCTCCGCAAGGCTCTCGAGACCGACCCCAAGGTCCTCATCATGGGTGAGGACGTCGGCAAGCTCGGCGGGGTCTTCCGCATCACGGACGGGCTCCAGAAGGACTTCGGCGAGGACCGGGTCATCGACACCCCGCTCGCCGAGTCCGGCATCGTCGGTACGGCGATCGGCCTGGCCCTGCGCGGCTACCGCCCGATCGTCGAGATCCAGTTCGACGGCTTCGTCTTCCCCGCGTACGACCAGATCGTCACGCAGCTCGCGAAGATGCACGCCCGCGCGCTCGGCAAGATCAAGATGCCGGTCGTCATCCGCATCCCGTACGGCGGCGGCATCGGCGCGGTCGAGCACCACAGTGAGTCGCCCGAGGCCCTGTTCGCGCACGTGGCGGGCCTGAAGGTCGTCTCGCCGTCCAACGCGAGCGACGCCTACTGGATGATGCAGCAGGCCGTCCAGAGCGACGACCCGATCATCTTCTTCGAGCCCAAGCGGCGGTACTGGGACAAGGGCGAGCTCGACACCGAGTCCATCCCCCTCCCGCTCCACAAGGCGGTCGTGGCCCGCGAAGGCTCCGACCTCACGCTCGTCGCGTACGGCCCGATGGTGAAGGTCTGCCTGGAGGCGGCCGCCGCGGCGCAGGAGGAGGGCAAGTCGATCGAGGTCCTGGACCTGCGGTCGATGTCGCCGATCGACTTCGACGCCGTACAGACCTCGGTCGAGAAGACGGGCCGTCTCGTGGTGGTTCACGAGGCACCGGTGTTCTACGGCTCCGGGGCCGAGATCGCGGCCCGGATCACCGAGCGCTGCTTCTACCATCTCGAAGCGCCGGTGCTGAGGGTCGGCGGCTATCACGCCCCCTACCCGCCGGCCAGGCTCGAGGACGAGTACCTTCCGGGTCTCGACCGGGTGCTCGACGCCGTCGACCGCTCGCTGGCGTTCTGAGGAGAGGGTCGTGACGACGATGACCGAAACGTCTGCTCGTTTCCGCGAGTTCAAGATGCCCGACGTGGGCGAGGGACTGACCGAGGCGGAGATCCTCAAGTGGTTCGTCCAGCCCGGCGACACCGTCACCGACGGCCAGGTGGTCTGCGAGGTCGAGACCGCGAAGGCCGCGGTGGAGCTGCCGATCCCCTTCGACGGGGTGGTGCACGAGCTGCGCTTCCCCGAGGGCACGACCGTCGATGTCGGCCAGGTGATCATCGCGGTGGACGTGGCGCCCGGCAGCGGTGACGCCCCGGCCGCGGCTCCTGAGAGCGTCCAGGAGCCCGTGGCGGAGGCCGAGGAGGAGGCGCCCAAGGGCCGCCAGCCCGTGCTGGTCGGTTACGGCGTGGCCGAGACCTCCACCAAGCGCCGCGCCCGCAAGAGCGTCGAGATCCCCGGCCCGGCCGCCGCGGCGGCCCAGGCCGAGCTCAACGGCCACGGCGCGGCCGTTCCTGAGGCGGGCGGCGCGGCCGTCCCTGAGACGCACAGCGCGGCCGTCCCGGAGGCGCGCCCGCTGGCCAAGCCTCCGGTGCGCAAGCTGGCGAAGGACCTGGGCATCGACCTCGCGACGGTCACCCCGACCGGCGAGGGCGGGATCATCACCCGCGAGGACGTCCACGCGGCGGCGGCCCCGGCCCCCGCCGAGGTGCCCGCGCAGGCCGTGGCGGCGGCAGCCGCCGTCCCCGAGCCCGCCGTCGTGCCGGTGAGCGGCGCGGACGGCCGGGAGACGCGCATCCCGGTCAAGGGCGTGCGCAAGGCCATCGCGCAGGCCATGGTCGGCAGCGCCTTCACCGCGCCGCACGTCACGGAGTTCGTGACCGTCGACGTGACGCGCACGATGAAGCTCGTGGCCGAGCTCAAGGAGGACAAGGACATGGCGGGGGTGCGGGTCAACCCGCTCCTGATCATCGCCAAGGCCCTCCTGGTCGCGATCAGGCGCAACCCGGACATCAACTCCGCCTGGGACGAGGCCAACCAGGAGATCGTGCGGAAGCACTACGTCAACCTGGGCATCGCTGCCGCCACCCCGCGCGGTCTGATCGTGCCGAACATCAAGGACGCGCACGACAAGACCCTGCCCGAGCTGGGCGAGGCGCTGGGCGAGCTGGTCTCCACGGCGCGCGAGGGCAGGACGTCCCCGGCCGCCATGGCCGGCGGCACGGTGACCATCACCAATGTCGGCGTCTTCGGCGTCGACACGGGTACGCCGATCCTCAACCCGGGGGAGTCCGCGATTCTGGCGGTCGGGGCCATCAAGCTCCAGCCCTGGGTCCACAAGGGCAAGGTGAAGCCCCGCCAGGTGACCACGCTCGCGCTGTCGTTCGACCACCGTCTGGTCGACGGTGAGCTGGGCTCCAAGGTTCTGGCGGACGTCGCCGCGATCCTGGAGCAGCCGAAGCGCCTGATCACCTGGGCCTAGCCGGCCACACGGAAGGGGGCCCGCCGCGATTCGCGGCGGGCCCCCTTCTCCGTGCGCGGTACGGGTTACTTCTTGAATCCGTAGTCCAGGAGCTTCTTGGCGTCGGCGGTCCGGGTGGTCGCGGACGTCGAGGTCAGGACGGTCCCGATGATCGTCTTGCCGTTGCGGGTCGCCGCGAAGACCAGGCAGTACTTGGCCGTCGGGCCCGAGCCGGTCTTCACACCGATCATGCCGGTGTAGCTGCCCAGCATGGTGTTGGTGTTGGACCACGACATGTAGCGGTAGCCGCCGGACTTGGTCGTGACCTTCTGCTTCGTCGACTTGGTCTTCACGATCGCGCGGAACGTGGAGTTCTTCATCGCGCTGCTGGCGATCTTCGTCAGATCGCGCGGCGTCGAGTAGTTGGACCCGCTGCTGATGCCGTCGAAGGAGTCGAAGTGGGTGTTCTTCAGGCCCAGGCTCTTCGCGTCGGCGTTCATCTTGCCGATGAAGGACTTCACCCGGGCGGCACGCGTGGAGCCCGTGCCGAACTTGTCGGCCAGCGCGTACGCGGCGTCGCAGCCCGACGGCAGCATCAGACCGTAGAGCAGCTGGCGGACGGTGACCTTGTCGCCGACGATGAGCCGGGCCGACGAGGCGTTCTTCGAGACGATGTAGTCGCTGTACGCCTTCTGGACCGTGACCTTGGCGTCCAGGTTCAGGTTCTTCTGAGCCAGCACCACCTTGGCGGTCATTATCTTGGTCGTGGAACCGGTGGAGCGGCGGGTGTCCGCAGACTTGCTGTAGAGCGCCTTCGCCGTGCCGTTGTTCATCACGAAGCCGCCCTTGGCGGTGATCGTGGGAGTCGGCGGGGTCGCCGCCTGAGCCGTGGAGGCGAACGCGCTGCCCGCGAGGAGTGTGCCTGCCGTGAGAGTCACGGTGACGGCGACACGTGCACGGTTTATGCCCTTAAGACCGATCTTCAAGTCAAACGCTCCAAATACGCCTGAATTGCGGCCACATGAGGGTGCCGCTCGATGGTGAGACGCATGAGGCGGGCGGATGGATGTGCGCACGTGGGGGTGATTTCGGAACGGGTGGCCTGAACATGCGCCCGCGTGTCCCGCATCGTGGACCGTGCTGCCATGCGTGCATCTTGTATCTATGCTGTGTGCATGCCTGCA
This sequence comes from Streptomyces sp. NPDC002125, assembly GCF_053593715.1. Taxonomy (NCBI): domain Bacteria; kingdom Bacillati; phylum Actinomycetota; class Actinomycetes; order Kitasatosporales; family Streptomycetaceae; genus Streptomyces; species Streptomyces sp. NPDC002125. The sequence continues at coordinate 354,568 of NZ_JBSFDD010000003.1, forward strand.
GCGCCTTCCGCCTCCCCTCCGGCCCGCAAGACCGACCCCAAGCCGCCACCGGCGGCCGAGCGCGTCTACACGCACATCAAGGAAGCGGTGCTGGACCGCCGCTACGAGGGCGGCACGCTCCTCACGGAAGGCGACCTGGCCGAGGCCGTCGGAGTGTCCCGGACCCCGGTGCGCGAGGCACTGCTCCGCCTGGAGGTCGAGGGGCTGATCAAGCTCTACCCGAAGAAGGGCGCCCTGGTGCTGGCCGTCTCCGCGCAGGAGATCTCGGACGTGGTGGAGACCCGGCTGCTCGTCGAGGAGTTCGCGGCCCGCAAGGCCGTGCCCGCCCCGCCCCGGCTGATCGCCCGGCTCGAACAGCTCCTGGAGGAGCAGCGGGAGCTCGCCGAGGCGGGGGATCTGGCCGCCGTGTCGGTCAAGGACCGCTGCTTCCACGCGGAGATCGTGAAGAACGCGGGCAACGACATCCTCTCCCGCCTCTACGACCAGCTCCGCGACCGGCAGCTACGGATGGGCGTCGCCGTGATGGAGGCGCATCCCGGCAGGATCGCCGCCAACATCACCGAGCACGGTGAACTGCTGGACGCCATCAGGGCGGGCGACGCCGAGGGCGCCGCCCAGGTCGTACGGCGCCATGTCAGCCGGGTCAGGGTGCTGGTCAGGGGTGACGACCGATGAGCTCAGCGGCCCCCACCCTCTCCCTGCCCGGCGATCCGCCCGGCGGCCGTCGCGCCGTCCGGATCTGGGGCATCGGCGTCGCCGTCTACTTCGTCGCGATCATCTTCCGGACCAGCCTGGGCGTCGCGGGACTCGACGCCGCCGACCGCTTCGACGTCAACGCCTCGGCCCTGTCGACGTTCTCCATCCTCCAGCTGCTGGTCTACGCGGGCATGCAGATACCCGTCGGCCTGATGGTCGACCGGCTCGGGACCAAGAGGGTCCTCAGCATCGGGGCGGTGCTGTTCACGCTCGGACAGCTCGGCTTCGCGCTCTCGCCCTCGTACGGCATGGCGCTCGCCTCCCGCGCGCTGCTCGGCTGCGGCGACGCGATGACCTTCATCAGCGTGCTGCGGCTCGGCACCCGGTGGTTCCCGGCCCGGCGGGGGCCGATGATCGGGCAGGTCGCCGCGCTCTTCGGGATGGCGGGCAACCTCGTCTCGACCCTCTTCATCGCCCGTGCGCTGCACGGGTTCGGCTGGACCACGACCTTCGTCGGCAGCTCGCTGGCGGGTGTGGTGGTGCTCGTCCTGACGCTGCTCTTCCTCAAGGACCACCCCGAGGGCCACGAACCGCCTCCCGCCGAACACGCCGGAGCGGCGTACGTCCGGAAGCAGATCGCCGCCTCCTGGCGGGAGCCGGGCACCCGGCTCGGCATGTGGGTGCACTTCACCACGCAGTTCCCCGGCATGGTCTTCCTGCTGCTCTGGGGCATGCCCTTCCTGGTGGAGGCACAGGGGCTCAGCAGGGGCACCGCGGGTGAGCTGCTCACCCTGGTGGTGCTCTCGAACATGGTGGTGGGACTCGTCTACGGGCAGATCATCGCCCGGCACCACGCGGCGCGCGCACCGCTCGCCCTCGGCACCGTCGCGATGACCGCGCTCGTCTGGGCGTCCGCGATCTTCTATCCGGGCGACCACGCACCGATGTGGCTGCTGGTCACCCTCTGCCTGGTCCTGGGCGCCTGCGGGCCGGCCTCGATGATCGGATTCGACTTCGGCCGGCCCGCCAATCCACCGGAGCGCCAGGGCACCGCCTCGGGCATCGTCAACATGGGCGGTTTCATCGCCTCGATGACCACGCTGTTCGCGGTGGGCGTCCTGCTGGACGCGACCGGGGACAACTACCGCGTCGCGTTCGCCTCGATCTTCGTCCTGGAAGCGATCGGCGTCGTGCAGATCCTGCGGCTGTACGCCCGGGCCACGCACAGGGAACGCGACCACCACGTCGTCAGCCGGGTGGAAGCCGTCCACGTGCCCGTGTGAGACCACCCGGCGGTGCGCCCGCCCCGGTCCGCCGGAGGACGGGCGCGCCGCCGGTCACGGTGCGGGTGCTACGGGGTGACGGCGAAGTGCCGCAGGATCTCGGCCGCCAGCTCCTGGTCGCCCTCGATCTTGATCCTGTCCTCCACGGCCCCCGCCCGGACCCGGCCGCACGCCAGCCGGTAGTACGTCTCCCAGTCCATCGCCAGCGTCACCGCGGGGCCCAGCGACGGCGCGCCGTCGACCGAGCCGCGGCCGTCGGCGTCGACCCTGGCGGTGCGCAGGAACTCCAGCGGGCCGTGCACATCGAAGACCACGGCCGAATTGGGCGGTGCGCCCGCGTCCTTGGCGACCACCTTCGGCAGGGCGAGCAGCAGCGTGTCCCGGACGATCAGGGCGCCGGGCGAGTCCAGGTTGCCGGGCCGGCCGAGCGTGGTGCGCAGGTCCTGCTCGTGCACCCAGACGTCGAAGGCCCGCATCCGCAGCGCCAGTTCCAGCGTCTGCTCGGCACCGAGGGGGGCCCGCACCATGGTCTCGGGGGCGCGCGACTCGTTGCGCAGCTGACGCATGCGCCGGATGAGCGTGTACTCCAGCTCGGAGGTCATCTCCGGCGCCGTGTGGTGGCGCCGTACGTCGACCTGCATCTCCATGTAGCGCTGGTGGTCGTTCTGCACGTGGTAGAGGTCGCGCGGAAGCGTGTGGATCGGGCGGGGATCGCCGAGCATCTCGCACTCCATGCCGATGACGTGCGAGACGATGTCGCGTACCGACCAGCCCGGGCAGGGCGTCCGGCCGTTCCACTCCCCCTCGGCGAGTGGCGCGACCAACTCGGCTATCGACTCGATGGAGTGGGTCCAGGCATCGGCATAGGTCTGGAGGCTGGGATGGACGGTCACGGGACCCCTCGTGCGGTTCTGCGGTGCATGGGCTGGAGAGCAGGGAGTACCGGCGGGCGGCCGGCACCGACGGTGCTGTCTGCGGGCTGCGTGGGAGGTTCGCTCGCTAAGTTACGCTGCGAGCAGGCACCCCGGCAGTGCTTTCGTGTGACGATCGTAGGCCCGTGTTGACGGCTCTCATGCCAGGACGGTGGTAGTGTGCACGCCTCCCTCATCCAGATCGCAGTAAACCCGGATGAATCGGTCAATTCCCGTAGAGAGCGCGCGGCTTCACTGGTCGTGGCCCAGCGGGGAGCGGACCTGGTCGTCCTTCCCGAGCTCTGGCCCGTCGGAGCCTTCGCCTACACCGTGTTCGCCGAAGAGGCGGAGCCGCTGCACGGACCCACGCACGACGTCATGGCGAAGGCGGCCGCCGATGCAGGTGTCTGGCTGCACGCCGGCTCCTTCGTCGAGCGCGCCGAGGACGGCACCCTCTACAACACCACGCTGGTGTTCTCGCCCCAGGGCGAGCGGGTCGCCGCGTACCGCAAGATCCACCGCTTCGGCTTCGACAAGGGCGAGGCCGTGATGATGGGGGCGGGCGAGGAGCTCGTCACGGTCGCCCTGCCGGAGACCACCCTCGGTCTCGCCACCTGCTACGACCTCCGCTTCCCCGAGCAGTTCCGGGGGCTCGTCGACGCGGGGGCCGAGACCCTCGTCATCTCGGCCGGCTGGCCGGAGCGCCGCCGCTCGCACTGGACGCTGCTCGCCCAGGCCCGCGCCGTGGAGAACCAGGCGTTCGTCCTGGCGGCCGGGTCCGCCGGTACCCACGCCGGGGTCGAGCAGGCGGGCCACAGCATCGTCGTCGATCCCTGGGGCGAGGTGCTCGCCGAGGCGGGAGCGGGCGAGGAGGTGCTCACCGTGGAGTTCGACCCGGCGAGGACCGCCACCACGCGCGCACAGTTCCCCGCGCTGAAGGACCGCCGGCTGGGCCTCGCCGCCCCGCGCTGAGCCCGGCGTCACTCGCGTACGTGCCCGGATGGCCCTGTTTCACGTGAAACCGTGAAACAGGGCCATCCGGCTCTCAGTCCTCGCCACGTTCCTTGTCGTGCTCCTTGTCGGCGAGGACGATCACGCACACGGCCACCGCGAGCAGCAGCGGCGCGTCGGCGTCCTCGCGCACGATGTCGACTCCGTAGGTGTCGCGGACGGTCAGCCAGCGCCGGGAGATCTGGGCGAGCAGCTCGCCGTCGTAGTCGATGGCGAATTCGCGGTCCAGGATCTTGCCGCTGACGTCGAGCTCGGTGCCGTCCACCAGCGACACCCGGTAGTGGTTGCGCAGCAGCGAGAGCCGCTTCCGCTTGACCTTGGCGAGCTCCTCGCCGTCGCGCTCGATGAGCATGGTGTCGCGCAGGCTGATCAGCTTCTGGCGGATCTCTACCAGCACCCGGCCGCTCGTGTCCTTGAGCTCGAAGGTGTCGCGGAGCCGCATGGCCTTGCCGTCGACGAGGAAGAGCTTGTGCCCGTCCGCGTCCTCGATCCAGTAGTCGTCGCCGACGCCGAGCAGTCGCTCACGTACGAGAAGTCTCATGGATCACAGGTTCCCCGACGCCTGACCGGAATGCGTGCAGGCCGGGGTGCTGTTGACTTATGTCATGACAGCACGTGCACGCGTCCGCGCCCCCGAACTGATCGGCAAGGGCGGTTGGCTGAACACAGGTGACCGGCAGTACACCCTCGCTGATCTGCGAGGGCGCATCGTGATCCTGGATTTCTGGACCTTCTGCTGTGTGAACTGCCTGCATGTGCTCGACGAGCTGCGTGAGCTGGAGGAGAAGCACCGAGACACCGTGGTGATCATCGGTGTCCACTCGCCGAAGTTCGTGCACGAGGCGGAGCACCAGGCCGTGGTCGACGCCGTCGAGCGGTACGAGGTGCATCACCCGGTCCTCGACGACCCCGAGCTCGCCACCTGGAAGCAGTACGCCGTGCGTGCCTGGCCGACGCTCGTCGTGGTGGACCCCGAGGGCTATGTCGTCGCCCAGCACGCCGGCGAGGGGCACGCGCACGCCATCGGGAAGCTGGTCGAGGAGCTGGAGGCCGAGCACGCCGCCAAGGGCACCCTGCGCCGCGGGGACGGCCCGTATGTGGCCCCCGAGCCGGTCGCCACGCATCTGCGCTTCCCCGGCAAGGCGCTCGCCCTCCCGGACGGCGGTTTTCTCGTCTCCGACACCACCCGCCACCGCCTGGTCGAGCTGGAGGCGGACGGCGAGACCGTGCGCCGCCACATCGGCACCGGTGAGCGCGGATTCGCGGACGGGGATTCCGGCCGGGCCCGTTTCAGCGAACCGCAGGGTCTGGCCTTCCTGCCCGACGGCCGGATCGCCGTCGCCGACACCGTGAACCACGCGATCAGGGACCTCGACCTCGCCACCGGCGTGACGACCACGCTCGCCGGGACCGGCCGCCAGTGGTGGCAGGGCTCGGCCACCAGCGGCCCGGCCACCGAGGTGGATCTGTCGTCGCCGTGGGACATCGCCTGGTTCGGCGATCGGCTGTGGATCGCCATGGCCGGGGTGCACCAGCTGTGGACGTACGACCCCGAGCGGGGCGCGGTGGCCGTCGCCGCGGGGACGACCAACGAGGGCCTGGTCGACGGGCCGGGGGCCGAGGCGTGGTTCGCGCAGCCCTCGGGTCTCTCCGCGGCCGGGGACCGGTTGTGGGTCGCCGACTCGGAGACCTCGGCGCTGCGCTGGGTCGGCCTGGACGGCGCCGTCCATACCGCCGTCGGGACCGGTCTCTTCGACTTCGGCCACCGTGACGGCCCCGCCGGCCAGGCACTCCTCCAGCATCCGCTGGGTGTCACCGCGCTCCCGGACGGCTCGGTCGCCGTCAGCGACACCTACAACCACGCCCTGCGGAGGTACGACCCCGAAAGCGGTGAGGTGACCACGCTGGCCACCGATCTGCGGGAGCCGAGCGACGCGGTGCTGGTGGAGGGCGATCTGGTCGTCGTCGAGTCCGCGCGGCACCGGCTGACCCGGCTGCGGCTCCCCGAGGAGGCGGTGCGCGTCGCCGACCAGGCGCACCGCACCCAGCGCGCGGCCACGGAGATCGCGCCCGGCACGCTGCGGCTGGACGTGGTCTTCCAGGCCCCCGCCGGGCAGAAGCTGGACACCCGCTACGGCCCCTCGACCCGTCTGCTGGTCTCGTCGACCCCGCCGGAACTGCTGGCCGGGGGATCGGGGCAGGGTACGGAACTGAGCCGCGACCTGGTCCTCGCGGACGGTGTCACCGAGGGCGTCCTGCATGTGTCCGCGATGGCCGCGTCCTGCGACGACGACCCGGCGAACGAGTACCCGGCGTGCCATGTGCACCAGCAGGACTGGGGCGTGCCCGTCGTCGTCGGTGCCGGGGGCACGTCCAGGCTGCCGTTGGTGCTGGCCGGGATGGACGAGCAGGCCTGATCCCGCGTGGCCGGGTCCGGGGCGGCGGTGCCGCCCCGGCGCCGGTCAGTGGTAGCGGCGCTCGTCCTCCGACACGACCGTGGTGGTGGGCGGGACGACCATGCGGCGGCGCCGCGCGATGCTCACATAGACGAAGACCCCGATGAGGCCGACGAGCATCATGATCCAGCCGACCAGGTCGACGTTCACGGTGTCCATCTCCCAGTCGGTGGCGAACGCCAGGATCGCTCCCGCGCCGATCAGGAGAATGCATCCTCCGAGTCCCATGATTTCCGCCTCCTCGACGGCCCGGTGACTCCGGGCCGGTGTACCGGTCGGGTACCCGGCGCGGGGGCAAGCATGTCCCCGGAGGCGGCGGAAGCCTGCCGGTTCAGCCCGCCAGGAACGCGGTGAGCGCGTTGGCCAGGAGATACGGGTCGTCGGCGCCGCAGAGCTCACGCGCGCTGTGCATCGACAGGATCGCCACGCCGACGTCGACGGTCAGGATGCCGTGCCGGGCCGCGGTGATCGGGCCGATCGTGGTTCCGCACGGCATCGAGTTGTTGGAGACGAACGTCTGCCAGGGCACGCCGGCCTTCTCGCAGGCCGCCGCGAACAGGGCCCGGCCGCTGCCGTCGGTCGCGTACCGCATGTTGACGTTGACCTTGAGGATCGGCCCGCCGTTGGCCACCGGGTGGTGCGTCGGGTCGTGCTTCTCGGCGTAGTTGGGGTGCACCGCGTGGCCGGTGTCCGAGGAGAGGCAGACGGTCCCCGCGAAGGCGCGGGCGCGGTCCTCGTAGGAGCCGCCGCGGGCGAACACGGAGCGTTCCAGAACGGTGCCGAGCAGCGGGCCGTCCGCGCCCGTGTCGGACTGGGAGCCGTTCTCCTCGTGGTCGAAGGCGGCGAGCACCGGGATGTACGGGATCTCCTCGTCCGGCTGCCCGGCCGCGGCGGCCAGTGCGGCCGTGGCGGCGTGCACGGAGAGGAGGTTGTCCATGCGGGGCCCGGCGAGCAGTTCACGGTCGCGGCCGAGGTAGGCCGGCGGCTCCACGGCGTGCGGCATGAGGTCCCAGCCGGTCACCTCGGCGGGGTCGACGCCCGCCTCCTCGGCGACGAAGCGGATGAGGTCGCCCTCCTCGACCTCACCGAGTCCCCAGATCGGCTGCATGTGCCGCTGACGGTCGAGCTTGAGGCCCTCGGGGTTGGCGGACCGGTCCAGGTGCACGGCCAGCTGGGGCACCCGCAGCAGGGGCCGGTCGATGTTGACCAGCCGGTGCGTGCCGTCGCGCAGCGAGATCCGGCCGGCCAGGCCCAGGTCCCGGTCGAGCCAGGTGTTGAGGAGCGTCCCGCCGTAGATCTCGACGGCGACCTGGCGCCAGCCGTACGCCCCCGTGTCGGGCAGCGGCTTGACCCGCAGGTTGGGGGAGTCGGTGTGTGCTCCGACGATCCGGAACGGCGTGTGGGCCGTGGCGCCCTCGGGCACGTACCAGGCGACGATCGCCCCGCCGCGCAGCACGTACTTCCCGCCCGTGGAGCCGTCCCACGCGTCCGTCTCCTCGACCCGGCGGAAACCGGCCTTCTCCAGCCGCGCGGCGGCGGTGGCCACGGCGTGGTACGGGGAGGGGCTGGCCATCAGGAAAGCCATCAGATCGTCGGTGTGCCCGCGGTCGAAGCGGAGGGGAGAGCTCATGTTCTTCACTTTAACGACGGTCGACGGGGACGCCTCATGGTGTACGGCGGCCACCCGCGGCCCGTGTCCGGAAAGCGTCGCCGGTGCCCCTCCCTCCGCACGGCCCTCAGAGCTTCGCGGACGGGTCCTCGCCGTTCTGCGCCTGCTGAGCGCGGTCGGAGAAGAGGGCCGCGAGGTCCTTGACCAGATCCTTGTCGAGAGCCTTCTCGCTCCGGGCGTCCGAGGCGACCCAGAGCAGTGCCGTGCCCACCCGGATCTGGCCGGTGACGCCGTACGCTCCGTCGTAGCCCACGGGGCCGGCCACGGCGTCGCTCTCCGCGCCCACGGAGCCCAGGTCGGCCTCGTCCCTGCCGGCCGTGCGCGCCGTGTTCTTCCACAGCACGTCGTACGCGGCCTCGGCGGCCTTCTCGTCCTTGTAGGCGACCATCCAGAAGCGGGCGCTCGCGTTCTCGTCGTCCCGCCGGAAGGAGACGGAGCCGAAGAACGAGGAGTCCTCGCAGCCCTCGCCCTCCGTGGACGGGCAGAAGTTCTTCCGGGCGGCCTCGCTCATGGGGGCGGCCGACGGATCCTCGGAGAACTTCCAGTCGGGGAGCGCTCCTTCGTCCGGCAGCACCGAGGCGACCTGCGCCTCGTCCAGGGCCGTCGCCTTGTCGTCGCCACCGCCACCGCCGCAGCCCGTCAGCAGCAGCACCGCGGCTCCGGCCGCCGCCCACCGTATGCCCGCGGCCTTCACCGACGTCGTACCCATGACCTCATCCCCCTCGGTAGTCACCGGAATCATAGGTCCGGCCCGCCCCCCGGGAGGGGACGGGCCGGACCTATGACTGTGCGGAACGCGTACGGAAGGACTAGGGCCCCTCGTTTGGATCATGCCGGGCTCGCGTGCCCTGGCACCGCACCTCGCGGCGTTGTCGTCACTCGACAACGCTCCGCGTTGCCTCAATCCTCCGCCTTGCGATGCACGGCACCAGGCCCCGCTCCCTGACCCGGCCTGATCCAAACGGGAGACCCTAGAACGCGGCCTCGTCCAGCTCCATCAGCGAGTTGTCGACGGTCTCGGCGAGCGCGCGCTCGGCGGAGACGCCCGGCAGGATGTTCGCCGCGAAGAACTTCGCGGCGGCGATCTTGCCCTGGTAGAACGCCGCGTCCTTCGCGGAGGCGTTGCGCAGCTTCTCGGAGGCCACGGCCGCGCCCTTGAGGAGCAGGTAGCCCACGACGACGTCGCCGGAGGCCATCAGCAGGCGGGTGGTGTTGAGGCCGACCTTGTAGATGTTCTTGACGTCCTCGCCGGTCGCGGTGAGGTCGGTGATCATCGTGCCGACGATCGCCTCCAGGTCCACGGCGGCCTTGGCGAGGTTGTCCAGCGCGCCGGAAAGCTCCTCGTTGCCCTGGGCGCCCGCGAGGAACTTCTTGATCTCCTCGGAGAGGGCGTTGAGCGAGGCGCCCTGGTCGCGGACGATCTTCCGGAAGAAGAAGTCCTGGCCCTGGATCGCCGTCGTGCCCTCGTACAGGGTGTCGATCTTGGCGTCACGGATGTACTGCTCGACCGGGTACTCCTGGAGGTATCCGGAGCCGCCGAAGGTCTGGAGCGACTGCGCGAGCTGCTCGTAGGACTTCTCGGAGCCGTAGCCCTTCACGATCGGGAGCAGCAGGTCGTTGAGGCCGTTGAGCGCCTTGGCGTCCTCGCCCGCGGCCTCCTTGACCTGAATCGCGTCCTGGACGGAGGCGGTGTACAGCACGAGGGAGCGCATGCCCTCGGCGTACGCCTTCTGCGTCATGAGGGAACGGCGCACGTCCGGGTGATGCGTGATGGTGACCTTGGGGGCCGTCTTGTCCATGAACTGCGACAGGTCGGTGCCCTGGACGCGCTCCTTGGCGTACTCCAGCGCGTTGAGGTAGCCGGTGGAGAGGGTCGCGATGGCCTTCGTGCCGACCATCATGCGGGCGAACTCGATGATGCGGAACATCTGGCGGATGCCATCGTGCTTGTCGCCGATCAGCCAGCCCTTGGCGGGGTGCTGGTCGCCGAAGGTCATCTCGCAGGTGTTGGACGCCTTGAGGCCCATCTTGTGCTCGACGTTCGTCGCGTACACGCCGTTGCGCGCACCGAGCTCGCCGGTGGTCCAGTCGAAGTGGAACTTCGGGACCATGAAGAGGGAGAGGCCCTTGGTGCCGGGGCCCGCGCCCTCGGGGCGCGCCAGCACGTAGTGGATGATGTTCTCGGACATGTCGTGCTCGCCCGAGGTGATGAAGCGCTTCACACCCTCGATGTGCCAGGAGCCGTCCTCCTGCTCGACAGCCTTGGTGCGGCCGGCGCCGACGTCCGAGCCGGCGTCCGGCTCGGTCAGCACCATCGTCGAGCCCCACTGCTTCTCGACGGCGATCTCGGCGATCTTCTTCTGTGCCTCGTTGCCCTCGTCGAAGAGGATGCCGGCGAACGCGGGACCCGAGGAGTACATCCAGACGGCCGGGTTGGCGCCGAGCAGCAGCTCCGCGTAACCCCAGATCAGGGAGCGCGGGGAGGTCGTGCCGCCGATCTCCTCGGGCAGGCCCAGGCGCCAGTACTCGGAGTCCATGAACGCCTGGTAGGACTTCTTGAAGGAGTCCGGGACCGGCGCGGTGTTCGTCTCGGGGTCGAAGACCGGCGGGTTGCGGTCGGCGTCGGCGTACGAGTCGGCGAGCTCGTTCTCCGCGAGGCGGGTGACCTCGTCGAGGATGCTCTTCGCGGTGTCGACGTCCATCTCCGCGAACGGACCCGTGCCGTACAGCTTGTCGCGCCCGAGGACCTCGAAGAGGTTGAACTCGATGTCGCGGAGATTCGACTTGTAGTGCCCCATGGGAAGGCTCCGTAATCAATAGCAGTGGCGCGCAGCGCCCCGTGGAGGAGTGAGGATCGGGCGACGGACGGCCTGGCGTGGGTATATCACCTGACCCCTACGATGATGCTACCCGCCAGTAATAAGACGCAACCCCTCAAGGGGCAGATGTGGCCGATTACTCTTTGCGGCATGTATGGCTACGACCAGAACCCAGGTGCACAGCAGCAGATGGGCGGCGGCTACGGCGAGCAGCCGTTGTACCCCGAGCCCTCGCCGCCGTCCCTGGCCGACGCGGTCCGTGCCTTCACGACCGGGTCGCTGTCCGCGGAGGACTTCCAGCAGATCTTCGCCACGGCGAAGGTCTACTGCCCGCGCGGCGACAACCCCGGATTCCTGGCCCTCCACAACACCCAGCAGCCGGTGATCCCCATGTTCACCACGCTCAAGGAACTGCGGAGCTACGCGGGCAAGGAGTCCAAGTACTTCGTGATCACCGGGGCCGAGGTGATCGACCTGCTGCCGACCGGCTACGGCTTCGTCCTGGACATGGAGGGCGATCACCGGATGGTCTTCGACGCCAAGGCCGTGGAGCAGATGGTCGACTTCGCGATGCGCCGCATGTATGGCTAGACGCCATTGCCGCGCAGACGGCTGAGCGGCGCCCGCCGCGCACCGCGCACTCCCCGAGGGCCCGCACCGAACCGGTGCGGGCCCTCGGTGCTGTCCGGAGGGGGCGGGAACGAAAGGGGGCGGGAATGAACGCCGCCTTGCAAGATGTTCACTGTTCAACTAAATTGGACGCAGAAGACTCCCGGAGGTGGCTCCCATGCCCGCAGTGACCGTCGAAAACCCGCTGACCCTTCCCAAGGTCGTGGCACCGGCCGAGGCCCAGGCGCGTCCCGTGCTGACCGTCACCACCGCGCCCAGCGGTTTCGAGGGCGAGGGGTTCCCGGTGCGCCGCGCCTTCGCCGGGATCAACTACCGGCACCTCGACCCGTTCATCATGATGGACCAGATGGGTGAGGTGGAGTACGCCGCCGGCGAGCCGAAGGGGACCCCCTGGCACCCGCACCGCGGCTTCGAGACCGTCACCTACATCATCGACGGCAGCTTCATCCACCAGGACAGCCACGGCGGTGGCGGCGCCATCGAGAACGGCGACACCCAGTGGATGACGGCGGGCTCCGGCCTCCTCCACATCGAGACGCCGCCCGAGGCCCTCGTCATGTCCGGCGGCCTCTTCCACGGCCTCCAGCTCTGGGTGAACCTCCCGGCGGCCGACAAGATGATGGCCCCGCGCTACCAGGACATCCGTGGCGGCCAGGTCCAGCTCCTTGCCTCCCCGGACGGCGGCGCGCTGCTCCGTGTCATCGCCGGTGACCTCGACGGTCACGAGGGTCCGGGCATCACGCACACCCCGATCACGATGGTCCACGCGACCGTCCGGCCGGGTGCCGAGGTGACGCTGCCCTGGCGCGAGGACTTCAACGGCCTCGCGTACGTCCTCGCCGGGCGCGGCAGCGTCGGCCAGGAGCGCCGCCCCGTCCACACCGGCCAGACCGCGGTCTTCGGCAAGGGGTCCTCGCTGACCGTCCGCGCCGACGAGACACAGGACGGGAACACCCCGGACCTGGAGGTCGTGCTGCTCGGCGGACGTCCGATCCGTGAGCCGATGGCGCACTACGGGCCGTTCGTCATGAACACCCAGGACGAGCTGAAGCAGGCCTTCGAGGACTTCCAGAAGGGTCTGCTGGGTACCGTCCCGGCCGTCCACGGAATGTAGCGGGGCCTGTCCCGCACGGGCGCGGGGGTTGACGGTCCGTCACCCGTACGCCCGTGCGGGAGGGACACCGCTCCCGCCCCGTGATCGGGTGGGAGGGTGCCTACCCGGAAGCCCCTCCTGCCCGACGTCGCGCGGCGGACGGCCGCCTGGTGCGGCGTCATGCTTCTCGTCGCCGGTGTCGCGGCGGTCGCCGTCTGGCTGTGCGTCACGCTGAAGACCGCGGTCACCCCGGTCCTGCTGGCGCTGCTGGGGACGGCCCTGCTCGGGCCCGTCCACCGCTGGCTGACCGCGCACAAGGTGAACAGGTCGCTGTCCGCCGGGCTCACCTGTGTCGCGCTCGTCGCGGTGGGCGGGGGCGCCGGCTACATCGTCGTCACCGCGCTCATCGACACCGGCGACCAGATCGTGGAGTCCCTGAAGGACGCCGCGCAGTGGGTCATCGACCACTTCGAGATCGAAGGGGTCGCCGATGTGGACGATCTGGCGGACAACGCCAAGGGCCTCGTGGAGAGGTTCGGAGCGAGCGCGGCGGGCGGACTGCTCACCGGGATCAGCCTCATCGGTTCGCTGCTGACCACCGCCGTCCTCGCGCTGCTGCTGACCTTCTTCTTCCTGCGCGACTCCGACCGCACCGTCGCCCTGGCCCACAGGCTCGCCCCGCGCGGCACGGGCGACCTCGTGGAGGCCATGGGGCGCAGGGCCTTCGAGGCCGTCGAGGGCTTCATGCGCGGCACCACCTTCATCGCCCTGATCGACGCGCTCTGCATCACCGTGGGGCTGCTGATCCTGCGGGTGCCGGGGGCGGTGGGGCTGGGGGCGCTGGTCTTCGTCGGTGCCTACATCCCCTATCTCGGCGCCTTCATCTCCGGGGCGGTCGCCGTGCTGGTCGCGCTCGCCGACCGGGGGTTCGTGATCGCGCTCTGGGCCCTGGGCGTGGTCGTCGCCGTCCAGGTGCTGGAGGGCCATGTGCTGCAGCCGGCGATCCAGAGCCGCACGGTCCAGATGCACCCCGCCATGATCATGATCGCGCTGACCGCGGGGGCAAGTGTCGCGGGGCTGCTGGGGATGCTGCTCGCGGTGCCGCTCTGCGCCGCGGTGTTCGGGGTGATCGGCGAGCTGCGCAAGGGGTACGAGGCGAACGGCGGCGGGAGCGTTCCCGAGGGCTCATGACCCCTCGGCGGCTCCGGTGCCCTCGGGCTTCTCCGCCTCGTACAGCTCGAACCAGATCGACTTGCCCTCTCCTCGCGGGTCCACCCCCCACGCGTCGGCGAGCATCTCCATCAGCACCAGCCCGCGGCCGCTGGACGCCATCTCCCCCGGCCGCCGCTTGTGCGGCAGCTCGTCACTGGCGTCGGCCACCTCCAGGCGCAGCCGCCGCTCGCCGCGCTCCCCGGTCACCTCCGCCACGAGGAGCGCGTCCCCGTCCGTGTGGACCAGCACGTTCGTGGCCATCTCGGAGACCATCAGCTCGGCCGAGTCGATCTGCTCGGGGTCCGCCCAGTCGTGCAGCAGCTCCCGCAGCTGCTGCCGGGCCGTCGCGACGCGCTCGGGTTCCGCCTGGGCGATGGTCATGGCCGAGCGCCTGCTGGGGGTCCTGCGGGTCCGCACGCCCTCGCGCCGCAGCACGAGGACGGCGATGTCGTCCTCGCGTCGGTCCACGAGCGGACCTGTCGTGTGGTGCGAGCCGGGGCCGTGCACGGCCTGGACCAGGTCGTCCGCGAGCTTCTCCAGGTCCTCGGACGGCTGCTCCAGGACGGGCCGCAGCCGTGTCCAGCCGGTGGCCATGTCGTGCCCGCCGGTCTCGATGAGCCCGTCGGTGCACAGCATGATCGTTTCTCCCGGCCCCAGGACGACACGGGTCGTCGGGTAGTCGGCGTCCTTCTCGATTCCGAGGGGAAGCCCGCCCGCGGTCTGCCGGATCACCGCGGTGCCGTCGACGCTGATCACCACCGGGTCGGGGTGGCCGGCCCGGGCCACGTCGAGGGTGCCCGTCTCGGGGTCCGCCTCCGCGTACAGGCAGGTGGCGAAGCGCATCGCGTCGGCCTCGTCCTCGCCCTCGACACGGTCATAGGCGTCGGTCAGCCCGGACAGGAACCGTGAGGCGCGGGAGAGCACGGCGTCCGGGCGGTGCCCCTCGGCGGCGTACGCGCGCAGGGCGATCCGCAGCTGGCCCATCAGCCCCGCCGCGCGCACGTCGTGCCCCTGTACGTCGCCGATGACCAGGGCGATCCTGCCGTTGGGCAGCGGGATCACGTCGTACCAGTCGCCGCCGACCTGGAGCCCGCCGCCCGTCGGGATGTAGCGCGCCGCCACCGTGAGGCCGGGTACACCCGGGCCGAGCGACGGCATCATGGCCTTCTGGAGGCCCAGCGACAGCTCCCGCTCGGTCTCGGCGGCCCCCGCGCGGGCCAGGGCCTGCGCCAGCATCCGGGCCACCGTCGTCAGCACCGAGCGCTCGTCCGGCGAGAAGGCCACGCTGTGCCGGAACCCGGCCATCCATGCGCCCATCGTGTGCCCCCCCGCGATCAGCGGCAGAAAGGCCCAGGACTGGCGTCCGAAGTCCCTGGCGAGCGGCCAGGTGGTCGGGAAGCGCTTCCGGTACTGCGCCGGGGACGAGAGATAGATGGCCTGGCCGGTCCTCACGACCTCGGCGGCCGGATAGTCGGTCTCCAGCGGCATGAAGGTGAACGGCTTCTCGTCGCCGACGTTGTGCCCGTGGTGCCCGATGACCGTCAGCCGGTCGCCCGAGACCCCGAAGAGGGCGAGCCCGTCGGGGGAGAAACCCGGCATGGAGAGAGACCCCGCGACCCGCAGCACCTCCTCGGTGGACCCGGCCTCGGCCAGCGCCCTCCCCGCGTCCAGCAGGAACGCCTCGCGCGAGCGGCGCCAGTCGCCGGTCAGCGGGGTGTGGGCCGCGGAGGCATCCGGGGGCTCCGCGACCTCCTGGAGTGTGCCCATCAGTACGTAGACATGGCGGCCCGGCGAATCGACCGCGACCGGTTTGGAGCGGCTGCGGACGGTCCGCACGACCTTCCCGTCCTCGTCCAGGATCCGCAGCCTCGCCTCGGCCACCGTGCCCTCGGCGATCGCGTAGTTCACCACTCCGTCGACCTCGTTCCAGTCGGCCGGGTGGAAGCGGGGGCGCACCTCCGCACCGGGACGGGTCACGGGCTCGGCGGGCAGTCCGAGCAGCCGGGCCGCCTCGGCGTCGAGCGTGACCAGGCCCGCCGAGCTGTCCCAGCTCCACGTTCCGGTCCCGATCGCGACCAGGATCTCCTCGGTGCGCATTGCCCCACTTTAGGAAGAAGTTCTCCCCGGACGCCACCGAGGGGCGACCGCACGGCGGCCGCCGCCGGGGCCCGTACACGCGTCCCGGACGGGTCCCCGGGATCAATGGCAATGAAGTCGTGCCCCTACGGGCGGTAGCCTGGGGTGTCAATCCACCCCGACCGCGAAGACTGGATGAACGACGATGCATCGGTACAGGTCCCACACCTGCGGCGAGCTCCGCGCCTCTGACGTCGGCACCGACGTCCGGCTGAGCGGCTGGCTGCACAATCGCCGAGACCTGGGCGGCATCCTCTTCATCGATCTGCGCGACCACTACGGGCTGGTGCAGCTCGTCGCCCGTCCGGGCACGCCCGGCAACGACGCGCTGTCGAAGCTGACGAAGGAGACCGTCGTCCGGATCGACGGCAAGGTCTCCGCGCGCGGAGCCGACAACGTCAACCCGGAGCTCCCGACCGGTGAGATCGAGATCGAGGTCACCGAGGTCGAGGTGCTGGGCGAAGCCGCCCCGCTGCCCTTCACGATCAACGCCGAGGACGGGGTCAACGAGGAGCGGCGCCTGGAGTACCGCTTCCTCGACCTACGCCGCGAGCGCATGCACCGCAACATCATGCTGCGCTCGTCCGTGATCGCCGCCATCCGCTCCAAGATGGTGGCCCTCGGCTTCAACGAGATGGCGACCCCGATCCTCACCGCGACCTCCCCCGAGGGCGCCCGTGACTTCGTGGTCCCGTCCCGGCTGAACCCGGGCAAGTTCTACGCCCTCCCCCAGGCGCCGCAGCAGTTCAAGCAGCTGCTGATGATCTCCGGCTTCGACCGCTACTTCCAGATCGCGCCGTGCTTCCGCGACGAGGACGCCCGCGCCGACCGCTCGCCCGGCGAGTTCTACCAGCTCGACGTCGAGATGTCGTTCGTGGAGCAGGAGGACGTCTTCCAGCCGATCGAGAAACTGATGACCGAGCTCTTCACCGAGTTCGGCAACGGCCGCGAGGTCACCTCGCCGTTCCCGCGCATCCCGTTCCGCGAGTCGATGCTGAAGTACGGCAACGACAAGCCGGACCTGCGGGCCAAGCTGGAGCTCGTCGACATCTCCGACATCTTCGCGGACTCGGAGTTCAAGGCGTTCGCCGGCAAGCACGTCCGCGCCCTGCCGGTGCCGGACACCGCCGGTCAGTCCCGGAAGTTCTTCGACGGCCTCGGCGCGTACGCCGTCGAGCACGGCGCCAAGGGTCTCGCCTGGGTCCGCGTCGGCGAGGACGGCACGCTGGCGGGTCCGATCGCCAAGTTCCTCACCGAGGCCGACGTCAAGAGCCTCACCGAGCGCCTCTCCCTCGTCCCCGGCCACGCGGTCTTCTTCGGCGCGGGCGAGTTCGACGAGGTCTCCAAGATCATGTCCGTCGTCCGCGTCGAGGCGGCCAAGCGCGCCGGCCACTTCGAGGAGGGCGTCTTCCGCTTCTGCTGGATCGTCGACTTCCCGATGTACGAGAAGGACGAGGAGACCGGCAAGATCGACTTCTCGCACAACCCCTTCTCGATGCCCCAGGGCGGCCTGGAGGACCTGGAGACGAAGGACCCGCTGGACATCCTCGCCTGGCAGTACGACATCGTCTGCAACGGCATCGAGCTGTCCTCCGGCGCCATCCGTAACCACGAGCCCGAGCTGATGCTCAAGGCCTTCGAGATCGCCGGTTACGACCGCGAGACCGTCGAGCACGAGTTCGCGGGCATGCTCCGCGCCTTCCGCCTCGGCGCCCCGCCGCACGGTGGCATCGCCCCGGGCGTCGACCGCATCGTGATGCTGCTCGCCGACGAGCCCAACATCCGCGAGACGATCGCCTTCCCGCTCAACGGCAACGCCCAGGACCTGATGATGGGTGCCCCGACCGTGCTGGACGAGACCCGGCTGCGTGAGCTGAACATCCAGCTCCGCAAGCCCGTCGCGGCGGCGAAGGAGAAGGCCGAGGCCAAGGACTCGGTCGCGCGGGACACCGGCGCGAAGTAAGCGGTTCCGCTTCGGTTCCACGTGAAACAGTCCCCCGGCCGCCCGGCCGGGGGACTGTTCTCGTACGTGCCGCCCTGGTCGCGGCACGCGCACAGGAACGCACAGCCGGCACCCATGTTCCTGCCAGCAGGGCTGCCTAGCCTCCCGGTTCATGACAAACAATCAGGGACCCGCACACAAGAAGGACCTGACCCGCCGCAGGGTGATCATGGCCGGTGGAGCGGTCGTCGCCGCCGCCGGAGTCGGGGCGGGCGTCGTCGCCACCGCCTCGGCGGACGAGGAGAAGAGCACGGCGTCCGGTGGGACCGCCGGACAGGGCGAGACCTGCTACCGGCTGACCTCGGAGACCACCGAGGGCCCGTACTACATCGACGCCGACAAGATCCGGAAGGACATCACCGAGGGCAAGGAGGGCATCCCGCTGACCCTCCGCCTCAAGGTGATCGACTCCGACACCTGTAAGCCGCTGAAGAAGGCGGCCGTCGACATCTGGCACTGCGACGCGCTGGGGATCTACTCCGGCTACGAGAGCATGAGCCAGGGCGGCCCCGGCGGCGGCACCCCGCCCAGCGGCGCCCCGACGGACGCGCCCACCGGCGTACCCACGGACGCGCCGACCGGGACCCCCACCGGGACGCCTCCGTCCGGCGGCCCCGGCGGCGGGGGGCACAGCGAGCCCACCGACGACGAGCGCTACCTGCGGGGCACCCAGCTCACCGACCAGCGAGGCTACGTGGAGTTCACGACGGTCTTCCCGGGCTGGTACCAGGGCCGTGCCGTGCACATCCACACCAAGGTGCACGTCGGCGGGAAGATGACCGACGCCGGCTACGAGGGCGGGCACACCTGCCACACCGGGCAGTTCTTCTTCGCCGAGTCCGCGGTCCTCGACTCCGCGAAGGAGGAGCCGTACTCGACGAGCACCACCACCCGCACGACTCTCACCGAGGACACCATCTACGACCAGAGCGGGGTGACGGGCGGGCTGCTGAAACTCTCCTACCGCAAGGGCAGGATGGCGCGCGGGGTGACCGGCTCGATCACGATGGGCGTCGACCCCGACGAGACCCACGACGGCACGGACCTCTGAGGACGCCCCAGGCACCCGGCGTGTGCGCGACCCCCCGGTGAAGGGCCCGGAACCACCACGGTTCCGGGCTCCTTGCCTGCGTACGGGTGGACCGCGCGGAACTTCCGGTATCCGGGGTACACGGACCGGGTACATCCGGATGGCCCCGGGTTCAGGTTGGGCGCCGCCGGGCCCGGCAAAGACTGGCACCTGAAGCGCCCGTCAGCCCCGCCACCGAGGAGTTGCGCACCGTGTCCGTCCTGCGTCGCCCGTACGTCCTTCTCGTCATCCTGTTCGTCCTGGTCATCGGCTGCTCCGCGGGTGCCGTGCAGACCGCCTCCACGCCCCGCGGTGCGGGCGGACCCGAGTCGTCGGCCACCCGTATCGTCGAGCCCTTCGTCCCTCCGGCGGAGATTCCGGCACTCGGCCCCGAGACCAGGGCGCAGATCCCGGCCACCGCACGGCAGGCCGTCGTGGTGACGGGCGAAGGCCCCGACTCCAACCGCTCCACGGTTGTCCTCTACAGCCGCGACGACCCCGCGCGGGGCTGGAGACCCGGGGCGGGCCCCTGGCCCGCGCACAACGGCATGGAGGGCTGGACGGACCACCATCTCGCCGGCGACCTCCGCTCGCCCGTGGGGGTGTACGGCCTCACCGACGCGGGCGGCCGGCTGCCCGACCCCGGCGCGCTGCTCCCCTACGACGAACAGTCCCGCTTCGCGGTGAGCGGCGAGGGCTTCCTGGGGGAACCCCTCGAAGGCTCCTTCGACTACGTGGTCGCGATCAACTACAACCGCGCCCCTGGCACGAGCCCGCTGGACCGCACCCGGCCGCTCGGCGGGGAGCGGGGTGGCGGGATCTGGATCCACGTGGACCACGGCGGCCCCACCCAGGGCTGCGTCTCGCTGACCGAGGACCGCATGCGCGAGCTGCTGCTCACGCTCGATCCCGCGAAGCAGCCGGTGATCGTGATGGGGGACGCCGGGTCGCTGGCCCGGTGAAACGCGGAACACGCGTGGTCGCCTGGCCGTAGGCTGGCTCCGTCGCCCAGTTCCCGAGGAGGCTGCCATGACCGTTGTTGAGGACTCCGTGCTGACCCAGGACGTGTTCGAGGATCTGGCCCGCCACGCCATACGCGCGGAGGAAGCGCTGCGGCTGGAATTCGTGAACGGGAAACTGGGGGTCAAGGCTGTGCCGGACGGGGATCACGGGCGGATCATCGAGTGGTTGACGCGCCTGTGTATTCAGGCTGATCCATCCCGCTGGCTGTACGCGGAGCAGGGGCTGCGGATCGAGACGTACCGGAAGGGCAACGCCCGGCCGGACGGTGTTCTCGCCCGCAGTGGCGCTTTCGTCGGCCATGGCGAATGGGCCGACCCCGACGGCGTTCTCATGGTGGTCGAGGTGACGTCGTACGACGAGGACACGGACCGCCGTGACCGCGTCGAGAAGCCGCGCGCGTACGCCGAGACCGGCATCCCCGTGTACCTGCTGATCGACCGGGACACCTGCGAGGTGAAGGTCCACTCGCAGCCGGACGGTGTGCGGTACGAGCAGGTCGTCACCGTGCCGTACGGCAAGACCGTGACGCTCCCCGACCCCGTGGGGATCGAGCTGGACACCGAGCCGCTCAAGAACTGGACGCGCTGACAGGCCACGCGCAGGAGCCCGGGTCCCGAACACATCGGGACCCGGGCTCCTGCCGTGCGTGCACCGGTTACGCGGGCTTCTCCTCCAGACGCGGGAACAGCACCGCGCCCTTCGTCACCGTCGCGCCGACGGGCAGCCGGCCCCAGTCGCCCGCGTCCTGCACCCGCTGGTCGGCCAGGGCACCGAGGGACGCCTCTGCGCCCAGGGACTCCCACAGCTTCTGCGAGGTGTCCGGCATCACGGCGTTCAGCAGGACCGCGACACCGCGGAGCGACTCGGCAGCCGTGTACAGGATGGTCGCGAGCCTGGCCTGGCCCTCCGGCGACGTGTCCTTGGCGACCTTCCAGGGCTCCTGCTCCGTGATGTAGCCGTTGACCTGCTTCACGAAGTCGAAGATGGCCAGGATTCCGGCCTGGAAGTCCAGGTCCTCGCCGATCTTCGCGTCGGCCGTGGCCACGGCCTTCGCCAGGCCCTCCTGGACCGCCCGCTCCGCGTCACCGGCGGCCGTGGCCTCCGGCAGGGCGCCGCCGAAGTACTTGCCGACCATGGCCGCGACGCGCGAGGCGAGGTTGCCGTAGTCGTTGGCGAGCTCGGAGGTGTAGCGGGCGCTGAAGTCCTCCCAGGAGAACGAGCCGTCGCTGCCGTACGCGATGGCCCGCAGGAAGTACCAGCGGTAGGCGTCCACGCCGAAGTGCGAGGTCAGGTCCTGCGGCTTGATGCCCGTCAGGTTCGACTTGGACATCTTCTCGCCGCCGACCATCAGCCAGCCGTTGGCGACGACCTTGCCGGGCAGCGGCAGACCCTGCGCCATCAGCATGGCCGGCCAGATGACCGAGTGGAAGCGCAGGATGTCCTTGCCGATCAGGTGGACGTCCGCCGGGAAGGTGGCGTCGAACTTCTCCTGGTTGGCGCCGTAGCCGACCGCCGTCGCGTAGTTGAGCAGCGCGTCGATCCACACGTAGATGACGTGCTTCGGGTCCCAGGGGACCGGGACGCCCCAGTCGAAGGTGGAGCGGGAGATCGACAGGTCCTGGAGGCCCTGCTTGACGAAGTTCACGATCTCGTTGCGGGCGGACTCGGGCTGGATGAAGTCCGGGTTGGCCGCGTAGAACTCCATGAGCTTCGGGCCGTACTCGCTCAGCTTGAAGAAGTAGTTCTCCTCCTTGAGGAGCTCCACCGGCTTCTTGTGGATCGGGCACAGCTTGGTGCCGTCCTCGGCCTCGATCAGGTCGCCGGGGAGCTTGTACTCCTCGCAGCCCACGCAGTACGGGCCTTCGTACCCGCCCTTGTAGATCTGATCCTTGTCGAACAGGTCCTGCACGAACTCCTGCACACGGTCGGTGTGCCGCTTCTCCGTCGTACGGATGAAGTCGTCGTTCGCGATGTTCAGATGCTCCCAGAGGGGCTTCCACGCCTCTTCGACGAGCTTGTCGCACCAGGCCTGAGGTGTGACGTTGTTCGCCTCGGCCGTGCGCATGATCTTCTGACCGTGCTCGTCCGTGCCGGTGAGGTACCACACCTTCTCGCCGCGCTGGCGGTGCCAGCGGGAGAGCACGTCGCCTGCGACGGTCGTGTAGGCGTGGCCCAGGTGAGGAGCGTCGTTGACGTAGTAAATGGGGGTCGAGACGTAAAACGCCTTCGCCCCCTGCTTCTCGGATCCAGTGGCCGCCATGGTCGAAATCCTAACGGCCCGTGGGAGATCCACTCACATCGATAACGGCGGCCCGGGCGACGGAGAGCTTTGCGAAACATCCTTTCCCGTACCAAAGACGCATCCTGGGAGGAGTGGGCACGCGTGCACGAGGCAGGGGACAACACGATGCGGGTACTGGTCGCCGAGGACGAGGAGATTCTGGCGGAGCTGGTGGCGACCGGGCTGCGGCGGGCCGGATTCGCCGTCGACACCGTGTACAGCGGGGACGCGGCGCTCGCCTATCTGGGACTCCACGACTACGACGTCGTCGTCCTGGACCGTGATCTCCCCAGGGTGCACGGCGACGACGTGGCCCGCAGGCTGGTGTCCGCCGGGTCCCGCACCAGGATTCTGATGCTCACCGCCTCGGGGACCATGGAGGACCGGGTGGAGGGGCTCGACCTCGGTGCCGACGACTACGTGAGCAAGCCCTTCGAGTTCCCCGAGCTGGTGTCCCGCGTGCGTGCGCTGCGCAGACGCAGCGCCAGGCCCGTGCCGCCGCAGCTGGAGAGGCACGGCATCCGGCTCGACAGTGTGCGGCGGGCCGCCACCCGGGACGGGCGGGACCTGGACCTGTCGCCGAAGGAGTTCACCGTGCTCCAGCTGCTGCTGGAGGCCGACGGGGCCACGGTCAGCGCGGAGGAGCTGCTGGAGCGTGCCTGGGACGCCAACGCCGACCCCTTCACCGGCGCCGTCCGCGTCTGCATGAGCAAGCTGCGGGCCAAGCTGGGTGAGCCGGCGCTGATCCGCACGGTGCAGGGCGTCGGGTACGCCCTGTGAAGCGCCTGCTGAGGCTGGTGCGGGCGACGGGCGTGCCCCCGGTGCGGCATTCGACGATCCGGATGCGGATCGCGCTGGTGTACGGCGGGGTCTTCCTGGTCCTCGGTACGGCGCTGCTCACCACGGTGAACCTGGCCTCCAGGGCCGGCACGGACTCCCAGGCGCGGGCCATCGCCACCTCGGCCGCCGTCTCCCAGCCGGGCTTCGCGGTCAACGGTCCGCTCCACGCGCGGGGCCGCCTCGGCCCGCCCACGGTCTACGACGTCACCGACGACGTCAGCGACGCCGCGAGCCGGGAGCTCCTGTACTGGTCGGTGGCGGCGCTGCTCGTCATGACGGGGTGCGCGGTCGGCGTGGGCTGGTGGACCGCCGGGCGGGTGCTGCGGCCCGTCCACGCGATGACGGCGAAGGCGCGGCGGCTCTCCGAGCACACCCTGCACGAGCGGATAGCGTCCAGCGGCCCCGACGACGAGCTGAAGGAGCTGGGCGAGACGCTGGACGCGCTGCTTGCCCGGCTGGAGAAGGCGTTCGACAGCCAGCGGCGGTTCATCGCCAACGCCTCGCACGAGCTGAGGACGCCGCTGGCCACCCAGCGGGCCGCGATCCAGGTGGGGCTGGACGACCCCTCGCCGGAGGACCTCGTGAGGACCCGGCAGACGCTGCTGGACAGCAACCGGCGCAGCGAGCGGCTCATCGAGGGCCTGCTGGTGCTGGCGCGCAGCGAGCGGGGGCTGGCGAAGAGCGAGCGCGAGGAGGTCGATCTCGCGCAGGTGGTGGCGGAGGAGTCGGCGAGGCCCACGGCGGTGACGGAGCGGACGGCGGCCCGTCCCGCGATCACGGTCGAGGCCGAGCCCTGTGGCGTACGGGGGAACCGGCAGCTGCTCGCGCAGCTCGTGGCGAACCTGCTGTCCAACGCGGTGCGCTACAACGTGCCTGGGGGCTCGGTGCGGGTGTCGCTCTCCGCCGACGGGGCCCTGGTGGTCTCCAACACAGGACCGGTCGTGGACGAGGCGGACATCGCGGGGTTCTTCCAGCCGTTCCGGCGCGGTGAGGGCCGGGACCGGATGGGGCAGGGCTCGGGGCTCGGGCTGTCGATCGTGCGCTCCATCGCCCTGGCCCATGGCGGTACGGCCACGGCGGTACCCGCCCCGGGGGGCGGGCTCGCCGTGACCGTACGGCTGCCGGTGGATCAGCCCTCGGTGAGGACGCCTCGGGCGGCGGCCCAGGCGGGCAGCCCGGCGAGGATCTCCCGGTAGAACGCGGCGTCGGGCACCTCGCGCGGGGCGGGGCCCGCGTGGAAGAAGCCGGCGTTCTCGACGTCGAGCCTGCGCAGGAAGTCGAAGCCCTTCGCGTCCTCGTCGCCGAACGCGACGAACTGGAAGTACAGCGGCAGCCGTGCCGCGTCCGCCAGCGCCTGCTTGGCCGCGACCTTGGCGTCCGGTGCGCCGTCCGTCTGGAAGACCACCAGCGCGGGGCCGGACGCCCCGGACTTCTCGTAGTGGGTGACGACCTCCTCGACGGCCCGGTGGTAGTTGGTGCGGCCCAGACGTCCGAGGCCGGCGTGCAGCTCGTCGATCCTGCCCTCGTGGGCGGTGAGGTCGACCGCCCCGGTGCCGTCGATGTCGGTCGAGAAGAACACGACGGGCACGGTGGCGTCGGCGTCCAGGTGGGCGGCGAGCGCGAGGGTGCGGTCGCCCAGGTGCTGGGCGCTGCCGTCCTTGTAGAACGGCCGCATGGACCCGGACCGGTCGAGCACCAGATAGACGGTGGCCCGCAGCCCGGTCAGCCCGTGCGCCTTGAGCGCGGCCTGCGCGGCCTTGTACGGCGCGACGAGCTCGGGCGCGGCGGCCTTCACCCGGGCGAGCGTGACGGCGGGCTTGCCGGCGGGGGCGGCGGCGCTGACCGCGACCGCCTCGGCGGGGGCCTCCGGCTCGGGGGTGGCTACGACCTCGGGCTCGGCGGCGGCGACCGGCTCGGGGGTGGGTACGGCCTCGGGCTCGGCGGCGGTGACCGGCTCGGGCGTGGCTACGACCTCCGGGGCGGGCTCGGCGACCGGCTCTGCGGCGGCCTCGGGCTCGGGCTCGGCGGCCAGCTCGGGGACGATCTTGATCACCGGCTCCTCGACGGGCTCGGCGACCGGAGCCTCGGCGGCGACGGGCTCGGCGACCGGAGCCTCGGCGGCGACGGGCTCGGCGACCGGAGTCTCTGCGGCGACGGGCTCGGGTGCCGCTTCGGCCTTCGGCTCCTCGACGGGCTCGGCCGCAGGCGCCTCGGCCTCCGGCTCCTCGACCGGCGCGACGACGGCTTCGGCCTTCGGCTCCTCGACGGGCTCGTCCGCCTCGGGCGCCTCCACGACCGGAGCCTCAACCGCAGGTGCCTCCACGGCAGTTGCCTCCGCGCCCGCCTCGGCCTCGGCCGCCGCCTCGGCCTCGGCCGCCGCCTCGGCCTCGGCCGCCGCCTCGGCCTCGGCCGCCGCCTCGGCCTCGACCGCCGCTTCGGGCTCGGCCTCCGGCGCGGTCTCCGCCTCCGGCTTCGCCTCGGGTGCGGTCACCGCGGCCTCCGGCTCGGGCGTCACCGCGACGGCCTCCGGCTCCGGGTCGACGTCGATCGTGATCGGCGCCGCGACGGCGGGCTCCTCGACGGAGACCGCCGGCTTCGCCTCCAGGCGCGCCTCCGGGTCCGACCCCTGGGCCGGGACCTTGGGCGCCGTCGTCGGCGCGGTCGTGGCGGACGCCTTGTCGAAGGCAGCCGCCACCAGGTCCGACGCCTGTCCGCTGTTGTGCCCGGCGTCGGCCGACCGGTCCGAGGCGGGGGAGGCCGGTGCCGGTACCGAGGCCTTCGCGGGCTCGGCCGCCGAAGTCGCGGTCCCCGGCTCCGCCTCCGTGGGCTGGGTGCGCTCGGCCTGGGGCGGGACGGTGGCCGTGGTCGGCTCGTCCTGCTCCGTCCGGCCGAACACCTTGCGCAGCAAGCTCCGAATGCCCATGGGCGAGGCCTTTCGCATGAGTTGGGTGCGATAAATGTCCGTACTGCGGGAATTGATCCCTGGCCAGGGCGGATACGTAAGGTTAGCGGCCGGATCCGGCCGTTCGGTGGCGCGGCCCGCCCCTGTGTCAACCGAGCTCCAACCGAGTCGCAATCGAGCCCGGACGGCGGGGCGTACGGCTCGGGCGGACAGCGGTGTCCTGGACTTCACCCTCTGTTCATCGGCAGTCCCACGTGTGTCGTGAATGCGCTCCTAGCGTCACGTCCGACACACAGACGGAGGGACGAAAACGTGCGCAACCTGCTGCCGCTCATTGGCTCGCACCCGGGCGGGCGTTCTGCGCTGACCTGCCGCTACCGCTGCGGTGACGCCTGCTTCCAGGACATTCCGAACACCAGCGACAACGAGTACGCCGGCGACATCATCGCCGGTGCCCTGTCACGCCGGTCGATGATGCGCGCCGCCGCCGTGGTGACCGTCGCCGCCGCGGCCGGGACCGCGGCTCTTGCCGGGCCCGCCGCGCAGAGTGCCGAGGCCGCGCCGCTCGCGGGCCGCCACGGCGGCAGGCCGAAGCCGGGTGCGTCCGGCGCCCGGGGCCTGCGCTTCGAGGCCGTCGCGCCCAACAAGGCCGACGCGGTCACGATCCCCGAGGGCTACGGCCAGAACGTGGTGATCCGCTGGGGCGAACCGATTCTGCGCGGCGCCCCCGCCTTCGACCCGGACAAGCAGTCCGCGAAGGCGCAGGCGGGCCAGTTCGGTTACAACAACGACTTCCTCTCCCTGCTCCCGCTCCCCGGTGAGCGCGGCCGTCAGGTCCTCGTCGCCAACCACGAGTACACGGACGAGATCCTGATGTTCCGGGGTTACGATCCGGCCAACCCGACCCGTGAGCAGGTCGAGATCGCCTGGGCGGCGCACGGACTCTCCGTGGTCGTCGTCCAGGAGGAGAACCGCACCGGGAAGCTCGCCCCGGTCAGCCGCCACCCGCTGAACCGCCGCCTCACCGCGACCAGTGAGTTCCGGCTCACGGGACCGGCCGCGGGCAGCCCCCTGCTGCGTACGTCCGCCGACCGCACCGGCCGCAAGGTGCTCGGTACGCTCAACAACTGCGCGGGCGGCACCACTCCGTGGGGCACCACGCTGCACGGCGAGGAGAACTTCAACCAGTACTTCGCCAACGGCTCCAGCGACACCGACAAGCGCTACGGAATCGGCACGGCCGCCACGGAGCGCAAGTGGGAGCGGTTCGACAAGCGCTTCGACCTGGCGCAGGAGCCCAACGAGGCGCACCGCCATGGCTGGGTCGTCGAACTCGACCCGTACGACCCCGACTCGACGCCCCGGAAGCGGACCGCGCTCGGCCGGTTCAAGCACGAGGCGGCGCAGCCCCGGCTGACCGCCGACGGGCGCCCCGTGGTCTACATGGGCGACGACGAACGGTTCGACTACTTCTACAAGTTCGTCTCCAGCAAGCGGATGAAGAAGGGCAACTCTCGCGCCGCCCGCGAGCACAACCTCACGCTGCTGGACGAGGGCACCCTGTACGTCGCCAAGCTGACGGGCGACTCCCCCGCCGCGGAGTTCGACGGCACGGGCACGCTCCCCGCCGACGGCGAGTTCGACGGCAGCGGCGTCTGGATCCCGCTCGCGACGGGCGACACCTCGCACGTCCCCGGCATGACGGCCGACGAGGTGTACGTCTTCACGCGCCTGGCCGGTGACAAGGTCGGCGCCACGAAGATGGACCGCCCCGAGGACGTCGAGCCCTCGCCGCGCACCGGGCGGGTCTACATCGCCCTCACCAACAACACCGACCGCGGCAAGGCGGGCAAGGCGGGCGCCGACGAGGCCAACCCGCGCAACGCCAACAAGCACGGTCAGATCCTGGAGCTCATGGAGCGCAGGGACGACCCGGCGGGCGACCGCTTCGCGTGGCGGCTCTTCCTCGTGGCGGGCGACCCGGAGGACCCGTCGACGTACTTCTCAGGGTTCCCCAAGGAGAAGGTCAGCCCCATCTCCTGCCCCGACAACGTGGCCTTCGACGACCACGGCAACCTGTGGATCTCCACGGACGGCAACCAGCTCGGCTCGCACGACGGGCTGTTCGGGGTCGCCACGCAGGGCGAACGCCGGGGTGAGCTGAAGCAGTTCCTGACGGTCCCGACCGGTGCCGAGACCTGCGGCCCGGTGATCCAGGACCGCCGGGTCCTGGTCGCCGTGCAGCACCCGGGCGAGGTCGACGGGGCGTCCGTCGAGAAGCCGGCGAGCACTTGGCCGGACGG
This sequence comes from Streptomyces sp. NPDC002125, assembly GCF_053593715.1. NCBI lineage: Bacteria > Bacillati > Actinomycetota > Actinomycetes > Kitasatosporales > Streptomycetaceae > Streptomyces > Streptomyces sp. NPDC002125. The sequence continues at coordinate 382,904 of NZ_JBSFDD010000003.1, forward strand.
TCCCGGCAGGATCGTGCGCCCGTCGGTGGTGGCCGTCTGGCGCAAGGACGGCAGCGACATCGGGGTCTGAAGCGGAGCGCCTCGTCCGGCATGTGCCCACCCGGTGCGTACCTGATGGGTGTCGTTCAAATGTTCCTACAGGGAACGGTGTTGCGTTGCTAGCGTGACCGGCCGGTGCGCCTGATGTCTGATCAGGCGCACCGTGCCGATGTCCAGGCGCACTCACCGAAGGGCCCCCACATGGGACAACCATCCCGCAGAACACGCCTCGTGACCTGTGCCGTGGCAGCAGGACTGCTGCTGTCCGCACTCGTCCCCGCGGCGGGTGCCACCGCCGCTCCGGCCGCCCCACGTCAGGTGGCCGCCGACGACCCCGTCCCCGGCCACGAAGGCATGCCGGACGACGGCTTCGAGGACGCTCCCGAGGGGGAGCAGGACGACCTGACGGGCCCCGACGGGTCCGCCTCCCGCCTGGCCCCCACCGCCGTGCTCCCCGCCCCGATCCCCGGCCGTGCCGGCGACTTCAAGCTGGAGGCGGGGTCCTCCCTCACCGGCCTGGTGGCCGATCTGGATGCCGCGCTGCCCAAGCAGGGCCTCACCGAGCTCATGGAGCAGGCCAACCGCCCCGCGGCGTGGGAGGGCGACTGCGGCACCAAGAGCATCTACGGCCCCGACCTCGCCGTGAACCACCGCATCTGCTGGAAGGACGACGACGCCACGTCCACCGAGTGGATCCCGCAGGCGATCACCGGAGTCTCGGACGCGCAGGAGGACGAGGACTGGGGCTCGTCGAACGCCGAGCCGATCGCCGTGGCCGCTTACGACAACGCCAACCCGGGCCGCAGCGACTTCACCTCGGGCCGGGACAACTGTGTCCAGGAGGCCGTGTCCGACGCCTGCAACGAGAAGGGCATACGGGTCAGCTTCTTCAACCAGGCCACCCAGATGTACCGCCACGTCCTGCTGGTCTGGCCCTACGTCAACTCCAAGGACCACATCTCCTTCGACGCGCTCCATGCGCGCGAGGGCAAGTGCACCTCCACCGTGACAGCGTCCTGCGCGGCGCAGGAGGGCATCCACGCCGGCGGCATGGTCTGGTACGGCAACTACCTGTACGTGGCCGACACCGCCAACGGCATGCGCGTCTTCGACCTGCGCAAGATCATGGACCTCAACCCGGACAACGACGCCGACGTCAACGACCCGACCCCGGACGGCCTGGTCAGCGATGTCCTGGACAAGAAGCGGGTCGGCCGGCAGAGCAACGTCTGGTACTCCTACGGCTACCGGTACGTGATGCCCCAGGTCGCCACGCTGAAGTTCACGACGGCGAAGAACGGCGGGACCACCAAGGGGAACCAGTGCTACTCCACCGGTCGCCCGAAGGCCTCGTACATCTCGCTGGACCGGACGGACACGGACCACCTGATCCTCGGTGAGTACTGCAACCACAACAACGGCGGCGACAGCACGGGCCGGGTCGGCACCTACCCGATGACGGCCCTGACCGCCGCCGTCGAGGGCGCGGCGGGGACGGCCGCCGGTGCCGACCTCGCCTACGGGCTGCCGGCCGGTGCCTCCTTCAACGGCGAGGACCTCTGGCACAAGATGCAGGGCGTGACGCGCTACGAGGGCAAGTGGTACTTCCACCGCAGCAACGCGTCCTCCAACGGGCGGCTGCTCCAGGCCACCCCGCAGACGGTGGGCGGCACGCCGCAGCTCGTCGGGAACACGAAGGTCCTCCAGTCCTCGATCGGCCCGGAGGACTTCTACGTCGCGCACGGCCGCGGCGACGGCTTCGCCCCGCAGCTCTACTCCCTCGGCGAGCACGCCCCGACCACCGCGTGTCCCGGGTGCAAGCGTGAGATGTACAGCTACAACATGTCCGAGGTCATCGGCGACTTCGGTTCCTGACCCGAGCCCGGTGCCTCACCGGACACCGTCTCCCCCCGGGGGGAGACGGTTAGAGTCGGAGACATGGTTTCCGGTGAGGCACCGCAGGCGGAGGGAAGCGTCCGGGTCGATGCCTGGATCTGGGCGGTCCGGCTGACGAAGACGCGGTCGCAGGCGGCTGCCGCCTGCCGCGCGGGGCATGTGCGGGTCAACGGCGAGCGGGCCAAGCCCGCCCAGGCCCTGCGTACGGGCGACGAGGTGCGGCTGCGGCACGCGGGCCGGGACCGGATCGTGGTCGTCTCCAAGATCGTGAGGAAGCGGGTGGGGCCGCCGGTGGCGGCGGAGTGCTTCGTCGACAACAGCCCGCCCCCGCCGCCCCGCGAGACGGCGATCCAGGTCCCGGTCCGGGACCGGGGCGCGGGCCGCCCGACCAAGCGGGACCGCCGAGAGATGGAACGCCTCCAGGGGCGCGGCCCCGGCCCCGGACCCGCCTAACTCTGGTACCCCTCCACCTCGTCGGCGGGCCGCACCCTCGCCGCCGAGGGGTCCTCGCCGTATTCGCCGAGCGCCCGCCGCTGCCGCAGCAGGTCCCAGCACTGGTCGAGCCGCACCTCCACCTCGCGCAGCCGTGACCGCTCGTCGGCGGAGAGTCCCAGCGCGGCGGTGGAGCGGGCGCGCAGGGCGCGCTCCTCGGAGACCAGCTCGCCGATCTGCTCGAAGATGTCCTGGTCGGCCATGGGGATTCTCCCGTTCCGGTGTTCTGCGTGCCTGTTCAGAGGGCGAATACGGTCTTTCCCCGCGCCCCGCCCGCGCGGTTCTGGGCGAGCGCCTGTGGGGCCTTCTCCAGGGGGAGCTCCATGTCGACGGGGACCTCCAGCTCCCCGCTCGCCACCGCCGAGGTCAGTTCGTCGAGCAGCCCCGGCGCCGGAGCGAGGCGGAAATCGGCCCAGGCGACGCCCGCGGGCGCGGCGACGCCCCTCGTGGTGACGGCGACCCCGCCGTCCGCCAGCAGTCCGGCGTACGAGGCGAACGAGGCGGCGTCCGTGGAGACGAGGTCGACGAGCGCGTCCACCCCGCCCGGATACAGCTCCCGCACCGCCGCCTCCAGCGCTCCCGGCTCCGTGGTGTCGACGGTCGCCGTGGCGCCCAGCGCCCCCATCCGCCGCCTCTCGTCGCCCCGCACGGCGGCGACGACGCCGATGCCCCTGGCCGCCGCGAGCTGGGTCAGGAAGCTGCCGACGCCACCCGTCGCCCCGACGACCAGCAGGCTCCGTCCGCTGCGTACGGCCGTGCTCGACAGGATCTGTGCCGCGGTCGTGCCCGCCGTCGGGAGCGCCGCCGCGGTCCGGAGCGGCAGATCGCGCGGGACCAGCGCGATCGGCGAGTCCTGGGGGACGCACACGTATGCGCCGTACGCCCCGCAGCGTCCGACGGGCGGTGCCGTCACCCGGCCGAGGACCGGGTCGCCGACCCTGAAGCGGTTGTCGCCGTTGCCGATCATGTCCACCCGGCCCGCGAAGTCGGTGCCCAGGACCAGCGGGAACACATGGGGGAGGACGCCGTCGAGCGCGCCGTCCGCGATCTGCCAGTCACGCGGGTTGAGCGCCGCGTACTCGATCTTCACCCGCACCTCGCCCGCTCCGGGGTCGGGCTTCGGCATCTCGACGAGACAGGGCTCCGCACGGAACGCGCTGACAGCGATGGCTCGCATACGGCAGACCTCTCAGTCGCCCCCCTGCTCTCACGGATCCCACTCTCGCCCGCCCCACGCACCCGCGCATGTCGGGCAAGGGGCCGGCAGCCACGGCAGGAAGCCCTCTACCCCCGGCGCGCCGCCACGACCCGTCCCACCACCCCTCCTGCCACCAGTACCGCCCCGACCGCGAGCACGGTCCACACCGTCGTCAGCAGGGAGGAGGTCAGCGCGTCGTACACCGCCGCGGCGCCCGCCCGGTCGGTGTCCGGGACCCGGTCGAGCACCCGGTCGCGGCCCACGGCGACGGCGATCCGCAGCAGCACCGCGCCGAGCACCAGCCCGGTGCCCGCCACGGCCGCGGCCGTCAGGAAGGCCCGCAGGCCGCCGCGTACGAGGGAGAGGCCCAGCACCAGGACGAGCAGCACGGCCGTCCCGACGGCCGGCCAGACGCTGCACAGCCGCAGCCATCCGAACGAGGACCGCAGGTCGTCCGCGCGGTCGGCGGAGAGCACGGTGATCGAGGTCTCCTGGACGGGGATGAGGTCGGCGAACGGCACGCCCCGGCCGGTCAGCTCCTCCTTGACGTCCTTGATCACGGGCGCGAGGTCGATGGTGACGGCCTGACCCTCCTCCCCGTGCAGCGAGGCCGTCACGTCCTCGTGCGCCGCGCGGTTCGCGCTGTCCCAGGCCCGCTGGAAGGTCTCGGTGGCCGTGAAGGAGAGGGCCGCGTCGTGCAGGAACTCCTCGACGGTCTCCTGGAGCGGCCCCACGTCGATGTTCTTCATCGCCTCGTCGGTCACCAGGGTCGCCACGGTCTCCTGGACGTCCTCGTCGGAGGCGAGCGGGGAGACGGCGGCGAGATAGCGGTCGGTGTCGTCGAGCTCCAGATCGACCCACGCGGAGAGCGCGCTCACCGGGACCAGCAGGGTGAGCAGGACGATCAGTACCGCCGGGAGAGCCGCTGAGAGGAAGGTCCGCACAGGCTCAAGACAAGCCCCTGCACCGGCCGCCCGCCCCCGGGCCGTAGGCCGTTCGAGTTGCCGGGGGACCCGGCCGGGTGTGCTCTGGAGGAACACGGGGACGGGGGTGACGGAAGGAGCTGTGCGCCATGGCCACACACGCAACGATGCCGACGCGCCGCCGAGCGCATGCCCGCACCCCTGCCCGGCGTGGGCCGAGCCCGCTCTCCTGGGCGGTGCCCGTGGCGCTGGGTGTGATCCTCGGCTTCTGGGCCTTCTTCATCAACCGGGACGGCGGGGAGACCACCGCGGGGCAGATCTGGCTGGGCGTCGTCTCCGGAGTGGTCTTCGCCGCGCTCTGCTACGCGCTCGTCCGGGTCAGGTGGGCCCTGCCGCGTGAGATGCGCGCCGCCGCGTTCGGCGTGCTGACCGGGGGCGCGGTCGGCTTCCTCTCCAGCCTGAACGGCAACAGCGTGCTGATGTCGAGCGTGATCGGGCTGGTGGTCGGCGCGGGGGCGTTCTGCACGATGTTCTACACCTACTACACCCGCGAGAACTGACCGGTCCCGGCGTTCTACCGAATCAGACGGGTACGGCCGCCGGATCAGCTCCGGCGGCCTTACCCGTCTGATTCGCCCGATACGCCCCCGCGCCCCGTCCGGCCGTGCCATCGTGGCCCCGTGTCCGCCCTCGACACCGTCGGCAAGGAGGAACATGAGCTCGGAACTGGCCATCGAGACCACGGGGCTGGTGAAGGTCTTCGGTGAGAACCGCGCCGTGGACGGCATCGATCTCGCCGTACCCAGGGGCACCGTCTACGGAGTCCTGGGGCCCAACGGGGCCGGGAAGACCACCGCCGTGAGGATGCTCGCGACCCTCCTGCGCCCGGACGCCGGCCAGGCCCGGGTCTTCGGCCACGACGTGGTGCGGGACGCCGACGCGGTCCGCAGCAGGGTCAGCCTCACCGGGCAGTACGCCTCGGTCGACGAGGACCTGACCGGTACGGAGAACCTCGTGCTGCTGGCCCGGCTCCTCGGCCACGGCAAGCCCGCGGCCAGGGCCAGGGCGGCGCAGCTGCTGGAGGCGTTCGGGCTGAGCGAGGCGGCGGGCAGGCAGGTGAAGAACTACTCGGGCGGCATGCGGCGCAGGATCGACATCGCCGCCTCCATCCTGAACACGCCGGACCTGCTCTTCCTCGACGAGCCGACCACCGGGCTCGACCCGCGCAGCCGCAACCAGGTGTGGGACATCGTGCGGGCCGTCGTCGCCCAGGGCACGACGGTCATGCTGACCACGCAGTATCTCGACGAGGCCGACCAGCTGGCCTCCCGTATCGCCGTGATCGACCACGGCAGGGTGATCGCCGAGGGCACCAAGGGCGAGCTCAAGGCCTCCGTCGGCGCGGGCTCCGTCCATCTGAGGCTGCGGGACCCCGCGCAGCGCCCCGAGGCCGAGCGGGTCCTCGCGCTCGTGCTGGACGCCGCGGTGCAGCTGGACCACGACCCGGTGGCGCTCACCGCCACGGTCAGCGGGCACGGCACCGAGAAGGGCGCGGCCGAGCAGGCCGCCCGTGCCCTGGCCGAGCTGGCGCGGTGCGGCATCCATGTGGACAACTTCGCGCTGGGCCAGCCCAGCCTCGACGAGGTCTTCCTCGCCCTCACGGACAGGAAGGGAGCAGCGGCATGAGCACCGCGCCCACGGCAACCGGAAGCGACGACGCCGAAGTCACCGCGCCGGACGCCGAGACGCTCGCCTCCCTGCTGGTCGGCCAGGAGCGCCCGGGCCGGCCCAGCGCGCTGTCGGCCTCGCTGACCTTCGGGTGGCGGGCCATGCTGAAGATCAAGCACGTGCCCGAGCAGCTCTTCGACGTGACGGTCTTCCCGATCATGATGGTGCTGATGTTCACGTACCTCTTCGGCGGGGCGCTGGCGGGGTCGACCGAGGGGTACATCCAGTTCCTGCTGCCCGGCATCCTCGTGATGAGCGTCGTGATGATCACGATGTACACGGGTGTCGCGGTCAACACCGACATCGCGAAGGGCGTGTTCGACCGCTTCCGCACGCTGCCGGTCTGGCGTCCGGCCCCGATGGTCGGCTATCTGCTCGGCGACGTCGTGCGCTATCTCCTGGCCTCGGTCGTGATGCTCACGGTCGGCATCGTCATCGGCTACCGGCCGGACGGCGGGGTGCTGGGAGTGCTGGCGGGGGTCGCGCTGCTGCTGGTGTTCTCGTTCGCCTTCTCCTGGATCTGGACGATGTTCGGGCTGATGCTGCGCTCCGAGAAGTCGGTGATGGGCGTCAGCATGATGGTGATCTTCCCGCTGACGTTCCTGAGCAACGTCTTCGTGGACCCCAGGACGATGCCGGGCTGGCTCCAGGCGTTCGTGAACAACAGCCCGGTCACCCATCTCGCGGCGGCGGTGCGGGACCTGATGGCCGGGAACTGGCCGGCGGCGGACATCGCCTGGTCGCTGGGCTGGTCCGGGCTGTTCGTGGTGGTCTTCGGCTCGGTGACGATGCGGCTCTACAACCGGAAGTGACGGTGCGGTTCCGCAGCCCGGGGTGACGGTTCGGGCGGTTCGGGCCGACGCACCACGCCGCCCCGCACCCCCGTGTACGAGGGTGCGGGGCGGCGTCCGGTCAGTCGCGTACGACCGTGACCGGGCAGGTCGCGTGCTGGGTGACGTGGAGGCTGACCGAGCCGAGCAGCGTCGCCCTGAAACCGCTGTAGCCACGGGCGCCGACGACCAGCAGGTTCGCGCCCTTGGAGCGGTCCAGCAGGGACTGGGCGGGGTTGCCGATCACCACGATCTTCTCCACGGCCGCGGCGCCCTCGGCGCCGAGAGCCTCCTCCAGCGCCTCGGTGAGGGCCACGGTCGCCACCGCCTGAGGGTCGAAGTCCTCGGGCATGCCCGGCATCATGGAGGCCCAGCTGGTCGAGGGGTACTCCCAGCTGTTGACCGCCTCGACGGTGTCACCGGTCAGCTCGGCCTGGCGTACGGCCCAGCGCAGTGCCTTGACCGACGAGTCCGATCCGTCAACGCCCACGACGATCCTGCCCATGTCTGCCTCCAGCTCGTTAGGACTTATCCGGCATTTACCGACAACTCTAGTCAAGACAGTCATCCGGGGTCCGGTGGGTCCCGTGCGTCAGGCGGCGGCGATGGCCTGTTCGACGAGGGCCACGGTGGCGCGCGGGTCGGCGGTGCCGATCACGAGGCGGCTGTACGGGGCGCCCTCGGTGAGTTCGATGACGACGGCGTCGGCCGGCTTCCGTACCGCCCAGAAGGCGAGCTCCCCGTCCCGGCGGAACCGCCCGGCCGTGATGACGCCGGGCATATGGGTGCCTCCGAGCTTGGTCCCCTTGCGCTCGTGGACCATGCCCGGGTCGTGGGTGGCGCCCCGCACCTGGGTGAGCGGCACCTCCACCCGGCTCTTGAGCGCCCACAGCCTGTCGAGGCCGGTCAGCTGGACGGTCAGCGTGCCGCGTGCACGGTCGACGGCGATCAGGGCCATGTCAGTTCTCCTGTGAGGTGGTCGGGCGGGCGCGCAGGCGCAGGCGGGTGCCGATGACGGTGGAGGCGGCCTGGGCGGCGTCATCGGGGTGGGTGGGACGCAGGGCGTCCTCCAGGGCCGCGAAGCCCTCCGCGACCAGCCCGGCGACCTCCGGGTCCTGCGGCGCGCGCTCGACGGCGGCGAGCAGGAGGAATCCGGCCGCCGGGCCGTCGTCGAACGCGGCGGTGGCCGACGCCCGCGCCTGCCCGGCGTCGGTGAGCGAGCGGACGGCGGTGGCACCCGGAAGGATCTCGTGGTCCAGATGGGCGCGGAGGGCGGCCAGATACAGGCCCCGCTTGGAGCCGAAGACGTTGTAGAGGCTGCCCCGGTGCATGCCCGTGGCGGTGGTCAGGTCGTCGATCGAGGTGCCCTCGTAGCCACAGGTGGCGAAGAGGGCGGCCGAGGCGCTGACGGCCTGTTCCTTGTCGAATGCGCGGGGTCTTCCCATGTCACGACCGTACACAGTTTGAGAACGATCGGTCAAGAACGACCGTTCTCAAACTGTCGGGGCGCCCGTGGTCAGCCGATCCGCAGATCCGCCAGCTGCTGCGCGAACGGCACGACCGCGTCCTCGCCGTCGTCGAGCGTGAGGGCCCGGGAGGCCCCGGAGGCGGTCCGGCCCGTGACGGCCGAGGCGAGCTCGCCGCCCGCCCGCCGGATGCGGGACGGCAGGCCCTCGGTGTACTCGTCGCCCTGCGAGCCCCAGTCCTCCGACGCCGCGTACACGGAGGTCGGCAAAACGACGGCCCGCAGATAGGCGAAGAGCGGGCGCATGGCGTGCTCCAGGACCAGCGAGTGCCGGGGCGTTCCGCCCGTCGCCGCGATGACGACGGGCTTGCCGGTCAGCGCGGTGTTGTCGATCAGATCGAAGAAGGACTTGAACAGCCCGCTGTACGAGGCGGTGAACACGGGCGTCACGGCGATCAGCCCGTCCGCCCCGGTCACCGCGTCGATCGCCTTCTTCAGGGCGGCCGGCGGGAAGCCGGTGACCAGGTGGTTGGCGATGTCGACGGCCAGATCGCGCAGCTCGACGACCTCGACCTCGACCCGGCGGTCCTGGTCGGCGGCAAGCCGCTCGCGGGCCGCCCCGGCGAGCCGGTCGGCCAGCAGCCGGGTGGAGGAGGGGCTGCTGAGCCCGGCCGCGACGGCGACGATCCTCAGGGGGGCGGTGGTCTGCACGGTGCTCAGAGCTCCTTCGGGTCGGCGGTGGCGGCGGCACGGGCGGCGGCGACCGCGGGGTGGACGGGGGCGTCCGGCACTCCGGCCGGGCGCAGCCGGGCGAACTCCTTGCGCAGGACGGGCACGACCTCCTCGCCCAGGATGTCGAGCTGCTCCAGGACCGTCTTCAGCGGCAGGCCCGCGTGGTCCATCAGGAACAGCTGGCGCTGGTAGTCGCCGACGTCCTCGCGGAAGGAGAGGGTCCGCTCGATGACCTCCTGCGGGGAGCCCACGGTCAGCGGGGTCTGCTGGGTGAAGTCCTCCAGCGAGGGCCCGTGCCCGTAGACCGGCGCGTTGTCGAAGTACGGACGGAACTCCCGCACCGCGTCCTGCGAGTTCTTCCGCATGAAGACCTGGCCGCCGAGCCCGACGATGGCCTGTTCGGCGGTGCCGTGGCCGTAGTGGGCGTAGCGGCGCCGGTAGAGGTCGACCATCTTCTTGGTGTGCTCCATGGGCCAGAAGATGTTGTTGTGGAAGAAGCCGTCGCCGTAGTAAGCGGCCTGCTCGGCGATCTCCGGGGAGCGGATGGAGCCGTGCCAGACGAACGGCGGGACGCCGTCCAGCGGGCGGGGGGTCGCGGTGAAGGACTGGAGCGGGGTGCGGAACTTCCCCTCCCAGTCGACGACGTCCTCGCGCCACAGCTTGTGCAGCAGCGCGTAGTTCTCGATCGCGAGCGGGATGCCCTGACGGATGTCCTTGCCGAACCACGGGTAGACCGGCCCGGTGTTGCCGCGGCCCATCATCAGGTCGACGCGGCCGTCGGCGAGGTGCTGGAGCGTGGCGTAGTCCTCGGCGATCTTCACCGGGTCGTTGGTGGTGATCAGCGTGGTGGAGGTCGAGAGGATCAGCTTCTCGGTGCGGGCGGCGATGTAGCCCAGCGTGGTCGTCGGCGAGGACGGGACGAACGGCGGGTTGTGGTGCTCGCCGGTCGCGAAGACGTCCAGGCCCACTTCCTCGGCCTTGAGCGCGATGGCGAGGGTCGCCTTGATGCGCTCGTTCTCGCTGGGGGTCGTGCCGGTCGTGGGGTCGGTGGTGACATCCCCGACGGTGAAGATCCCGAACTGCATGGCGCCCGCCTCCAAATAAGTACTGCCGAGGTTGGTTGAACGTTGAACTATGTGAACACACCCTACAACGGAGAGCCCTCCCCACCTATTCCGCCTGCTTCGGCGGGCCCGCGCGACCGTGGCCGCACCCCTGTTCTACGAGGACGGGGACGCGGTCCGATAGCGATTGCGTGCCCGCTCGTTGCCTGTGCGTGCACGGCTCGGACCGCGCCGGACGCAGGGCGTCGGGGCGGCTGCGCGTTACACTCGCCGCATGACCTCCGTCCCGTGCCGAAACTGGTGGCGCTCCTCCTAGGAGCGGCCACCTTCATCTGCGCGGAACCAGGGCCGTTCGATCTTCGGACGGCCCTTTCTGCTGCCCCGGTGCCCACGACGGGCCGTCCTCCACGCGTACACCACCGCCGAGGAGAACCCCCGTGACCATGACCACCGACCTGCCCGTCGGCCCCGCCCAGCGCCGCAGCGACGAACTGGAGCTGCGGCTCGCCGCCGATCCCGGCCGCTTCCGCGTCCTCACGGGCGACCGGCCCACCGGGGCCCTGCACCTCGGGCACTATTTCGGCACCCTCCACAACCGGGTGCGCCTCCAGGACCTCGGCGTGGACGTCTTCGTGCTCATCGCCGACTACCAGGTCCTCACCGACCGGGATGTCGCCGAGCGCCTCACCGAGCACGTGGAGGGGCTGCTCCTGGACTATCTCGCCATCGGGATCGACCCCGCCCGCGCCACCGTCTTCAACCACAGCGCGGTCCCCGCCCTCAACCAGCTGCTGCTGCCGTTCCTCTCCCTGGTCTCCGTCGCAGAACTCGGCCGCAACCCCACCGTCAAGGACGAGATCGCCCACTCCCGGCAGGCCGCCGTCAGCGGACTCATGTACACCTACCCGGTGCACCAGGCCGCCGACATCCTGTTCTGCAAGGGCGACGTCGTGCCCGTCGGCCAGGACCAGCTGCCGCACCTGGAGATCACCCGCACCATCGCCCGCCGCTTCAACGAGCGGTACGGAGCCGTCTTCCCCGAACCCGACGCGCTGCTCTCCGCCGCGCCCCTGCTGCTGGGCACCGACGCCACCAAGATGAGCAAGAGCCGGGGCAATGCCATCGCCCTCGGGGCGAGCGCGGACGAGACCGCCCGGCTGATCAGGAGCGCGACCACCGACGCCGACCGGCACATCACCTACGAACCCGAGCGCCGGCCCGGGGTGTCCAGCCTGGTGCTGCTGGCAGCGCTCTGTCTCGGCCGCGACCCGTCCGAGCTCGCCGAGGAGATCGGGGACGGCGGTGCCGCGGGTCTCAAGCGGACCGTGACGGAGGCCGTCAACGCCCGCATGGCCCCGATCCGGGCCCGGCGGGCGGAGTACGCCCAGGACATGGGGTACGTGCGCGACGTGCTGCGCACCGGGAACGAGCGGGCCAACGCTGTGGCCGAGGCCACCCTCCGCGAGGTCCGGGAGGCGATGGGGATGTTCCGCTAGGCGGGAGACGGCCCCCGGACAGGGCCGCGCCGACCGCCCCGGGCGTGGTTCAGCGCCGGGCCACGGACCGCTGTCCCCGCAGCAGTTCGGCCAGCCCGCGCCGGGTCGCTGCGATCACGACGCGGTCGTCCGGCCGCAGCACGTAGCCCGGGTGCAGGTCCCAGACCAGCCCGGACGGGCGGTCCGGAGTCCCCTGCCCCGAGGGGTCGAGGGGGTCGTACGGGGGTACGGCGGCCAGGTCCGGGAGGCGGTCGGCGGGCGGGGTGGCGTCCAGGGCCAGAATCCGCCAGGCGCCGGCCCGGAAGGCCTGGTCGACGGTCCTCCCCTCCAGCTGGGGGTGCCCGGCCACCTCCAGCGCGGCGAACAGCATCACCTTGCGCTCGACCGGGACCGCGCCGAGGATCTGCCGGCCCATCATGGCGACCGCGAACGACGGGGCGGCCAGATGCGACACCGACCGGGACCGGGTCAGGGCCTGGGGGTGCGCCGTGCGCAGGGTGCGGTAGACGGCGGTGGCGAACTCGTCGTCGTACAGCCGCAGGGCGACTCTCAGGTCGGGCTTGACGGAGCGGGCGTACAGCGCGGCTTCGAGGTTCGTCGTGTCCACGCTGGTGAGCGCGAGCAGTGCGCGGGCGCGGCGGATCTTGGCCGCCTCCAGGACGCCCTCCTGGGTCACGTCGCCGATGACCGTGGGCACGTGCAGGCTGCGGGCCAGCGGGATGCCGCGCGCCTCCGGGTCCTCCTCGACGACCACCACGGGGATGTCCAGCTCGCGCAGCCGCACCAGCACCCTCGTGCCGATCTTGCCGAGTCCCAGCAGGACCACGTGGCCGGACAGTCCGCGCGGCGGGCGGCGCAGCGAGGAAGCGGTGCGCAGCGAGCCGAAGGCCTCCAGGACGGCGGCGACCAGCAGCGGCAGCAGCAGGAGCCCGGCCATGCCGGAGAGCAGCTGGATGACCTGGCGGGACGCCGAGTCGGTGTCCTCCACGGCGGGGTCGCCCATGGCGAGCAGGTCCAGCAGGGTCAGATAGGCCGCGTGCAGCGGGCTCTCCCCCGTGGTGATCACCGAGGCGACGGCGAGGGCGACCACGGCCGCCGCGACCCCCAGCGCCGACCAGCGCAGCCGGCGCGAGAAGACCTGGCCGAGCGGCGCGCCCCTGCCTCCCATCCGGGCGGGTCCCCGGTCGGGCCCGGCCTGGCTGATGGCCTCCAGGACGACCGTGCCCCGGCCGGTCGCCGCGTTGACGGTGGCCCGGTCGGGCAGCAGCTGCGGCCCTTCGTCGCCGCTGCTGTCGGAGCCCTCGGTGCCGGCCGGGTCCTGGCTGGTGGCGGAGAGCAGGGCCAGCGTGCACAGGCCGGGGTCGGCGAGCTCGCCCGGCCGGGGCGGGGTGCGCTCGACGGCGCGCAGGAGCAGGCCCTCGGCCTGGATGACCTTGCTGCTGCCGGTCAGCGCGGTGGCCGCCAGCGCGGGGGCGGCGGTGTCGGCGTCGGACAGGACGGTGGTGGAGGCGTCCAGCGCGGCCGGGTCGAGACCGGGCATGGAGACGGCCGCGGCCTGGTCGAGGAGCGTCTCCAGGTGCTGGCCGAGCTTGCGGTTGTAGAGCCGGATGACCAGGCGCAGACGCGGGTTGAGCCGACGGGCCGTCAGCGCGGCCCGGATGTTCCGCTCGTCGTCGTCGTAGACGAGCGCGAGCGCGGCGGCCCGGTCGACGCCCGCCTCCTCCAGCACCTCGTCGGAGGGCTCGTGCGCCTCCATGATGCGGACGGCCTCGACCCCGGCGTTCGTGTCGCCGTCCCCGCTTCCGGCGCCCCCGCCGTTGCGGTTCATCGCCGCCGACATCCGGCCGAACAGGGCACCCGCGCGGGCCCGTTGGGTCAGCGGCAGCTCCGGCCTGCTGGTGTCGCGGCCCGGCGGGAGCAGGAGCGTGACCCGCTCCCCGTACACGTAGCGCAGCTCCACGGCGAGCCGACGGGCGAGCGTGTCGTCGCCGCAGACCACCATGTGGCCGCTGATCGTGGGGCGTTGGGGTTGCTGAGGAAGTGATGACACGGAACCCAGCATGCCTTGGTCCCTCCGGTTCGGTCGTGTGAATGATCACCGCGTGAGGGGTCCGCCGAGTGCCTGCGTGCGCACCTTCGACGGGCGCGCCCGTGTGACGGCACGCGGAACCACGGGCCCCTGGGGGCCCGGCGGCGAGGAAGCGGGTCAGACGGCCTTGCGGGGCAGGGGGCGCGGGGCGAGCTCCGCGTCGTACGGCGAGACCCAGAAGAACTCGCCGTCGGCGTCGTACGCGTGGAGGAGCCCGGTGCTGCCGGAGGTGAACACCTCGTCCGGCACGGACGGCCTCCGTACCTGCCTCACTTGCACGATCGCGGTCGACCCGTCGGCCGCCGCGACCTCGGCCCGGCCGAAGTCGGAGCTGACGGAGCCCGTGCGGATCGTGCAGACCCGGCCCACGAAGTCCGCGCGGGATGGAGGAGGTTCCGCGGGGAAGAACCGGCGGAATCGGCGCAGGAGCATGCGGACCACCCCCCAGGCGATCAGAAGCGCACCCGCCAGGACGGCGAGGTGGAGTGCGGCCCGCGCGGTGCCGGTGGCTCCGCTGCGGAGCACCAGGACGGAGCCGGTGAGACCGGCGAACCAGGAGAGGACGACGAACAGCGTCACCGACACGGAGACCGGGACCCCGCCGAAGCCGACCGCCTCGGTGTCGAGGTCGGTGTCGAAGGTGTCGTGCCCGGCCGCTCCCACCAGCACCAGCAGCCAGAAGCAGATGACGACGACCAGCGCGCCGCCGAGGACGACGGCGGGGAAGGTGACCGCCGCGGAAAGGAACTCGTTCATCCGGTCCACCCCCCTGTGATGCCGGTGTACGGGCCGGGGGCCGGGCTGTGCCGGGCGGGACGGGGGTGGGGGGGCACCGGCGACGCGAGACCGCGAACGGTCCCGCGGCCACCGGTTCCTTCCCCCGTGATCCCCCGTGATTTCCCCCGTGTGCTGCTGAAGTGATCCTGTCAGCGGGCCCACCCGGGCGCACTGCCGCATTCCGGCAGACTTCGACGGCCGGCCCTGCCGGGCACCGGCACCGGACCTCGTGCGTTGACGGGATGACGTGCTGGTGAGGGCGGAGGAGAAAGACGTGGCGGAGCCGGAGATCCCCGAGAGGTTCCTGGAGGGCTATGCCCACATCCTGTCCGAGGCGGCGGACACCGGCCGCCGGCTGACCAGGGACGAACTGGAGACGCGGCGCACGCTCGGCCGGGAGGCCGCGGAGGCCGGGCACCAGCTGCGGGCCCTGGTGAATCTCCACCTCGCCGTCACCCGCACCGCGTGGCCGCTCTCCGCCTCCGCGTCCGGCAGGGCCGGCGCCGACGCGGTGCTGGCCGCGGTGGAGCAGGCGGTGGACGCCTTCGCGGAGGGCTTCGAGCGCGCGCAGCGCCTGACCGTGCGGAGGGAGGAGGCGGCGCGGCGGGAGTTCATCGACGACCTGCTCTACGGGCGCAGCGACCTGGGCCGGCTGGCGGAGCGCGCCACCCGCTTCGGGCTGCGGCTCTCCCGGGCCCACGCCGTCGCGGTGGCCGCCGGTCCCGAGGCGTACACCGAGTCGGACCCGGTGCCCCGCAGTGTGGAGGCCGCTCTGCTCGCCCGCTTCAGCGGCCGGAAGATCCTGCTCACCACGAAGGACGGCCGCCTCGTCTGCATCGCCCCCGGCAGCCAGCCCGACGTCCTGCGGTACTTCGCGAAGCAGGCGCACGCCGCGACGGACGGGGGGCAGGTCGCGGTCGGCCGCCCGCACCGTGGCCCCGGCGGCGTCGTCCACTCGTACGACGAGGCCCTCGACGCCCTCGACCTGGCCGAGCGGATGGCCCTGGACGACCCGGTGCTCTACGCCGACGATCTGCTGGTCTATCCGGTGCTGACCAGGGACAGACAGGCGATGGCGGACCTCGTCCGCAGCCAGCTCGGCCCGCTCAAGCGGGCACGGGGCGGCGCGGAACCGCTGCTGCGGACGCTCGCCGAGTACTTCGACGCGGGCTGCGTGGCCGCGGAGACCGCCCGCCGGCTGTCGCTGAGCGTGCGCGCGCTGACGTACAGGCTGGAGCGAATACACCAGCTGACCGGCTCCGACCCCTCCGACCCGATGCACCGCTACGCGCTCCAGACCGCGGTGATCGGCGCGAGGCTGCTGGACTGGCCGGCGAAGGAGCTCTGACGCGCGCCGTCCGGCCCGGGCGCGCTCCGGGCCGGACGCTCCGGGGACAGCCCTTAGAGGTCGAACTCGTGCGGCGGCAGGTCGAGCGCGAAGCACGCCTCCCGCACGACGGCCTGCTCCGACTTGTCGAAGTCGCCGTCGGCGCCGCCGATCACGATGCCGATCTGGATGACGGCACGCGCCTCGGCCGGCTTCTTCTTCGCCTTGGCGATCTCCTGGAGCACGCTGACCTTGCCGAAGGCGAAGTCCGCGGTCAGCTTGTCCACGTAGGCGTTGAAGCGGCGCTGGAGGTCGTCCGCCGGGAAGTTCTGGAGCACGTCGTTGGTGGAGATCAGCGTGGCGACGCGCTGCCGCTCGGACGGGTCGATGGAACCGTCGGCCGCGGAGACCAGGGCGCACATGGCCATGCTGGCGTCCCGGAACGCCCCGCTCTTCAGGTCGTTCTTCTTCGCCTCCAGCTGCGTCTGCATCGTCGACGCGGATTCCTTGATCCGATCCCAAAGGGCCATGTCGTCTCTCCATACGTTGCGGTGCGTGTGGTGCGGGAACCATCCGAACTCTACAGCTGTGTAGAAGAAGCGTGGGCGGATACCCGCAGTACGACGGACGACCCGCCCGCGCGCGGGTACTCAGTAGGATGCGGCGGATGAACAGGCCACGAGCAACGGACGACGACGGGGCACCGGACGGCCCACGGCTGCCCAGGCGCGGCCAGGGGCAGCTGGAGTCCCAGGTCCTCACCGTGCTGCGGTCGGCGGGCGGCCCCGCGACGGCCGGCTGGGTTCAGGAACACCTTGACGGCGACCTCGCCTACACCACCGTCATCACGATCCTTTCCCGCCTCTACGCGAAGAACGCCGTGACCCGCACCCGCCAGGGCCGCTCCTACGTGTGGACCTCCGCGTCCGACGAGGCGGGCCTCGCGGCGCTGCGGATGCGCCGCGTCCTGGACGGCGAGCGCGACAGGGAGGCGGTCCTCGCCCGCTTCGTCTCCGCGCTCACCCCGGGGGACGAGGCCAGGCTGCGCGAGCTGCTCTCCCGGGCGACGGACGATCCCGGGGGGCCGGCGGGGTCCGAGGGGCCGGCGGGGGAAGGCTGAGAGCCACCACGATGGGCGTCTTCGTCTACCTTCCCCTGATCCTCCCGCTGACCGCGCTGCCCATGGCGCGCCTCGCCGAACAGCATCTGCACCCGAGGAGCGCCACCCGGCTGCTGGCCGCGGTCGGGACGACGCTGGCCCTGTGCAGCACGCTCTGCCTGGCCCTGCTCATGGTGGTGGGCACGGCCCAGCTCCCCGGCAACCCGCTGCCAGACGGCTGGTCGGACCCCGAGGTGCGCGCGGCGGTGCCGTACGAGGAGAAGTCGGGCCTGGTCGCGATCGGCGTCCTGGGAGCGGTGCTGGCGGCCTGCGGAAGCACGCTGGTCCGGCACATCAGGACCCGGTTCCGCGCGGACCGCGCCCTGCTGTCCGCCGAGGACCACGGCGACCTCGCGCTGGTGCCGTCCGCCGACCCGTTCGCGTACGCCCTGCCGGGGACGCGCCGCCGGGAGGGCCGGGTCGTCGTCTCCACGGCGATGATGGAGTGCCTCGACGCCCGTGAGCGCCGTGCGCTCGTCGCTCATGAGCGCGCGCATCTGAAGGGCGGGCACCACCGCTATCTGCTGGTGACGCAACTGGCGGCGCGCGCCAACCCGTTCCTCCTGCCCCTGCGTACGGCGGTGGCGTACAGCACCGAACGCTGGGCGGACGAGGAGGCGGCGTACACGGTCGGAAGCCGGCGGGCGGTCGCCACGGCCGTGGGCAAGGCGGCCCTGTTCTCGCACGGCCCGTCCGGGCCCGCCGTGCTCCCCGCGTTCGCGACGGCCGGCCCGGTCCCGCGCAGGGTCGCGGCGCTGCTCGACCCCGAACCCTCGGCCGGGCTCCGGCCCCTGGCCTCGGCGCACCTGGGCCTGGCGGCGCTGATCGCGACCGTGGGGACGGCCGCCTCGGCGGTGTCGTCGCTCAACGCGACGGTGACGCTGGTCCGCATCCTGCACGCGGCGACACCGCTGCTCTGACCCGCGCCGGGCGCGTGCGCCCGGCGCGGTGCCCGCTCAGTCGGAGTCGCGCCCGGCGTGCTCCGGCGTGAGGTCGTCGTGCGAGGGCATCGGAGCGTCCGCCACCGGGACCGGCTTCTTCCGCCGGCCGGCCAGCGCGGCCTGGAGCTTCGACGCGACCGGCTCCGTCCACCGGGCGGTGAGCGGCCCGGCGATCACGAGGATCAGCACGTACGCGGTCGCGATGGGCCCGATGCGCGGCTCGGTCGCCACGGCCAGACCGGCGATGACGATCGAGAACTCCCCGCGTGCGACGAGCGTCCCGCCCGCGCGCCAGCGGCCCCGCGGACCGATGCCCGCGCGCCGGGAGGCGTACCAGCCGGTGCCGATTTTCGTGAAGACGGTGACGATCGCCAGCAGCGCCGCCGGAAGCAGCACCGGCGGGATCTCGGCCGGGTCCGTGGACAGCCCGAAGAACACGAAGAAGACGGCGGCGAAGAGATCCCGCAGCGGAGTCAGCAGCTTGCGCGCACCCTCGGCGACCTCACCGGAGAGCGCGATGCCGACGAGGAACGCGCCGACGGCCGCGGACACCTGGAGCTGCTGGGCGATTCCCGCCACCAGGACGGTGAGCCCGAGGACGACGAGCAGCAGCATCTCCGGGTTGTCGGAGGACACGGCACGGCTGATGAGCCGCCCGTGGCGCAGGGCCAGATACAGCACGAAGCCGACGGTCCCGAGCGCGATCAGCAGCGCGACGCTGCCGCCCGCGAGACCGACCCCGGCCAGCATGGCGGTGAGCAGCGGCAGATAGACGGCCATGGCGAGGTCCTCGATGACGAGGACTCCGAGGATGACGGGCGTCTCCCGGTTGCCGAGCCGCCCCATGTCGGTCATCACCTTGGCGATCACGCCGGACGACGAGATCCAGGTGACCCCGGCGAGCGCGACGGCCCCCACGGGCCCCCAGCCGAGCATCAGACCGGCGATGGCACCGGGCGTCGCGTTCAGCACGAAGTCGACGGCCCCGGACGGGTACTGCGTCTTGAGACTGGTGACGAGCTCCGAGGCGCTGTACTCCAGCCCGAGCAGGAGCAGCAGCAGGATGACGCCGATCTCCGCCCCGATGGCGGTGAACTCCTCGCTGGCACCGAGCGGCAGCAGCCCGCCCTCACCGAACGCGAGTCCGGCCAGCAGATACAGCGGAATCGGTGAGAGGCCTATGCGTCCGGCGAATCGCCCGATGATCCCGAGGCCCAGGATGACGGAGCCCAGCTCCACGAGCAGTGCGGTCGTGTCGTGCACGATCAGCCCTCCGCAATGATCTCGGAGAGCGCGTCGACGCCCTCACGCGTTCCGACGACGACGAGCGTGTCCCCGATGGCGAGCCGGAAGTCCGGCCCCGGCGACGGATGCGCGCTGTGCGTGCGCAGCACGGCGACGATCGAGGCCCCGGTCCGGGTCCGCGCCCGCGTGTCCCCGAGCAGCCGTCCCCCGTACGGGGAGCGGGTCCCGAGCGGGATGTGCTCGGTGACCAGGTCGATCCCCTCGGTCCGTACGGCATCGATCGGCGCGGCGTCGATGAGATGCGCGAGCCCGGTCGCCTCGGTGGTGGTCAGCGGCACGGAGAGCACGCACGAATCTGGGTCGTCCTTCTCGTAGAACCCCAGGAACCGCCGCCCGTCGTGATGCACGACGACGGAGATGTGCTGCCCCGACTCGGTGGTGTAGTCGTACTGGACGCCGACTCCTGGCAGCGATGTGCGGTGGGTTCCCATGGCTTCCTCCGGAGAGCGCGCGGCGGCAGTGCGACGCTTTTGATCATCTCTTTATCCGCCCATTACCCTAACGGGCCCTTGGATTCGCCTGTCGAGCCCCGGGGCGGGCCCACCGGCGACGGATGGCGTCAGGGGCGGTACCGGACGGGCATGATGTCGGAACAGCCACACCGTGGACCCGGACGGGAGCGGAGCCTCATGACGAGCGCGCCTGACTACAGCCAGGGCGTCGATGCCGAGCGTGCCCTCAAGTTCGCCGTACAGCATGTGCGTGGCGATCGCGTCCAGATCATCGAGGGGATCATCGAGCCGGTGTCACCGACCTGGGATCACGAGCGCGCCGCCAGACTTGTCCGCCGTCAGATCGAGGACCGGGTCGATGAGCTGGGCTGCGTCGAGGGCTCAGGCAACCTCGACCTGCCGGGGTCGTCGAACTGGTACGTCCCGGACATCGCCGTGGTGCCGGAGGAGCTCGCGAAGGGCGGGGGCGCGCTGCTCCCGGATCAGACTCTGCTGGTCGTGGAGGTCACCTCGGAGTCGAACGCGGAGACCGACCGGGTGGTGAAGCGCCGTCGATACGCGGAGTACGGGGCGCCTCTGTACCTCCTCGTCGACCGGATGGAGGGCAGTGTGACGCTGTTCTCCGATCCGGGCCGGCTGGGATACACCCGCGTCGACGGACCGCATCCCTTCGGCGCGGTGGTGCGCCTGCCCGCACCGTTCGAGGTGGACATCGACACGAGCGGACTGCCGTCCGCCTGACGGCGCCTCCGGCGGCGTCAGGGCCCCGGATGTGCCTGCCGAGCGCCGTGACGGTTTTCGGCGCCGGGCGCCCGGCCCTGCTCCCGCGCGGGGATGGCCTCCCGCACATGGAGATCCATGACGCCCGCACCAGCAACGCCGGAGAGGGTGTGGGACGGCACGGGGCACTTTCCTGGGGAGTTGAGGAACGACGGAGCCCCGTCCGCCAGTCGTTCACCGTTGGCTGTCGGACGGGGCTCTCTAGGGGCGTGGGCGCCGAAGCACACAGAAGAAAGCACCCCCACCAAGACCTCACCGGTCGCTCGGCACTACGCGGCGCAGCTTTCCCACTCGACCGCCGCAGTGAGCAGAACGGCACGGTGGGGCATCGGGGCTTCCTCGGCGCGGTGCTGCCAGAACGCCCGGATGGTGCGGGCGAACGTGCCGAGGGCGGCGGGGTCGGCTTTCGCGTAGGCGGGCACCAGCCGGGCAAGGGCGTCCGCTTCCCGGAACTGGTGCCCCGCCGCGATGAGCCGGGGAACCCACAGGGCGGCATCGGCCCACGCGGGACCGGGGCAGGACAGTGCCCAATCGACCAAACGAGCGGTACCGCCGTCGACCAGGATGTTGCCTTCCCCGAGGTCGGTGTGTGCGAGTGCCGAGCCGGCGAGCGCCGCCCCCTGCCCCTCGGGGATGAACGGCGCCAACCGGTCCCGCAACGGACGTTTGCCGACGGCGGCCGGCCACCGGGTCCCGGAAAGCAGCGTGAGCACTTCTGCGACGGGGCCGAGGTCGGGAGAGCCGAGCGTGAAATCGGCGTGCCGACCGGGCACCACGCTGTACCCGTAGAACGTCCACCCGCCGCCGTTCGTCTCCCACTTAGGGAGCGGCGCCATGGGCACGTACTTGATAACGCGCGCTTCATGGCGATACGTCCACGCGTCGGGGGCGGTAGTCGGCGTCCCCTTGGCGAAGAACGCGCCGCCCCCGGCGTCCAGTCGGGCCACGAACGCGGACATGACTCCGGCATCCGGCTCGGTCACGGAACGCACGGGGCCGATGACGGCTTCAACGGCGCGGCGTGCGGCGGCGGGCAGGTCCGCCCAAGGGGTACGGGTCACGGTCGTGAACTTTCTCGGTCTGCGTGGGCCGGTGCCCCAGACTCTCCGGAGCACCGGCCCGCTGTGAAGGGGTGAGCGTCAGCTCTCGGGGGTCAGAGGGCTGTCAGAGCAGTTGGCGTGGCACTGCGAGCACTCCGCCAACTCGATCTCGGGCCAGAAGTCGGGATCCACCAGGAACCCCAACTCCGTGATGGTGTCGACGGCGTACTGTCGGAGCATCTTGCCGCCGCCGTGCTCCTCGGGGTCGAGGTAGCCGGGCTTGTGGTGAACCTTCTTGCCGAAGCGGTCGGCGCACCATGTGTCGTAGTCCTCGGTGTGCATGAGGAACGCGTGCCAGTAGTCGTCAACCTCGGGCGACGGGCTGAGTGGCCGGTCGGACGTGGCGCATGCCGTGAGGAACGCAGCCATCTGCCCGATGCCGGCGTCCGCGCGGTCCTCGGTGATCTGCGGGTGCTGCGCGCGAACGGTGGTGCTGATCTTCTCGCGGATCTCCGGAGAGATGAGTTCGCGCGGGTCGACCAGGTGAGCGGTCGTCTCGGTCATGGCTTCCCTTCCTTGCTTTGGCGTCCGGCACTCTGACTGGAGCGCCGTCCTTGCTCGGTGCGGTCGTAACGTGCCCCAGGTCGGGGCGCCCCTGCCGGAAGGCAAGGGAGTCTTGGAATCACTCGGACGGGTCCGGCGCGCTGTTATCGGCGTGCACGATCTTCAAGTGCCGACGGAAACGCACCCGTTCGTCCACGGCGCGGGAAGCGTCGCGTGTGGTTTCCGCGTCCGTCTCAGCCTTGACCAGGCGGGAGCATTCCGCGCATCCGGCCACCGGTTCGGAGCGGGCAGGTGAAGACCATGGCAACTGCGCCTCGGACGGTGGGGGTGAGTGAGGGATGAAGCGGGTGGACACGGTTTCCTTTCTGTTCGTAGCGGCGGGCAACGGTGTGGATCTGAGTGGGGGACCGGATTGTCGGAACGATCAGGGCGCGGGCTGAGAGTGCGTACCACTCGGCTCCGTCGCGGAGGACCAGTTCCACGGGCTCGCCGCGCGTGAGGGGCCCGGGAACGGACCGAAGCATGGTGCGCGCGCTCACGGCGTCGGCTCCGGGCAGCGGGTCTCCGCGCGGTGCAGATACGCGAACGTGGCGCATTCGCTTGCACGTTCGGCGTCATGCGCACGCCACGCAGCCGCTTCCTGGTCCGCCCAGTGCGCGCAGCGGGGGCACGCCTGCGGAATGAGCAGCGGGAGCGTGCCAGCCTTGGCGGCCACCGGGGCATCCCCCGCCATACGGGCCGGGCGGGCTCTCTCGACGGTCTCCCGTTCGGCCGGGGTCGGTGCGCGGACGGAACCGGGCTCGGCCTCCCACTCGCACCCGCCGCCCAGGGGGCGGAGCATCAAGCGGGGACCGGCGGTGCCCATGTACGTCCCGACCCGGCCCCGCTGGTCGACCACCAGCGCGCCTACGGGCGGTGCGTCGTCAAACTTCATCACTATCCCCTGTGTCGACCTGTCGTCGCACTAGGCAACCGTGCGATTACCGCGCGCCGGTAGTCTTGGCAGGGACACAGGAGTTAAGAGCGTTAAGCACTTAACTCCTCTGCACACGGGAAGTTGGCGAACGTGAGCATCCAGGGGACGAACGTCCAGCTAGAACGCCTCTTACGTGAGGCCGGTTGGACCTTGCGTCAGTGCGCCCAAGCTGTGAACCGCATCGGGACAGAACGCGGGACCCCGACGCGGTACACCGCACCGTCCGTGCATCAATGGATCAGTGGAAGCGTGCCGCGCGACGATGCGAGGCCGCTCGTTGTTGAAGCCTTCGCGCGAAGGCTGGGCCGCCCCGTCACCACGAAGGACTTGGGGTTCCCCGCCCCGCAGAATGCTGGGAAGGAGGACCCCACCAGCACAGCGGACGGGCTCATTGATCTTGGGAGAGCAGACATGGACCCTGCCCGGCGCAGCATGCTCGGGGCGGCCCTCTTCTCCGTAGCCCTGTCAGTGCCGGAGTGGCCCGACGTCGTGGGGCGAATGGAGCGTGCCCAACTTGGGTTGACCACCCGGATCGGACGCTCAGATGTGCAATCGGTCATCGCCATGACCGAGAAGCTGTCGGAGATGGACGACCAGTTCGGCGGACGGACCGCGCGACCCCTCGCAGCGGCGTTCATGGTCAACACTGTTGCTCCCCTTCTGCGGACGGAGGGGCCGGACGACGTGCGCAAGGCCATGATGTCCGCCGCTTCGGATCTCTCATACCTCACCGGTTTCATGGCCGTTGACGAAGGGTTGCAAGGGCTCGCCCAGCGGTACTACCTGCGCGCGCTTGAACTAGCTGGTGCCTCGGAGGACCACCTGACGTTCTGCACCACGCTGCGCGGGATGAGTGTCCAGGCGGTCGACCTGAAGCACGGTCCAGTTGCCATGCGACTTGCAGACGCGGCAGCGGCGGCAAGTCCGGCCGCTGGGCCCCGTATGCGCGCGTTTCTCGCGGGGCAGCAGGCGCACGCGGCGGCGCTGGTCGGGGACCGCCGGAGTGCGCTGATGTACTTGAATGAAGCCGAAGCCGCGATGGACCGAGCAGAGGCCCGGGGACGTGTGTTTGGGTCGTACGACCCGGCGGCGCTCGCCTACCACACCGCCCAAGTTCGCTTTGAACTGGGCGACACCAACGGCGCTGTCACGGCGTTGGAGCAGTCGGACCGGCTTCGTCCCAGCGCCTATCTCCGCACTCGGGTGCAGCAGCGCACCATCCTTGCCGAACGCCAGCTTGCAGTGGGCCACTTGGAACAAGCGTGCGTCACATGGAACGCGGTGCTTGACGACTTTCCGTCGGTGCAGTCCGAACGTATCGACAAAGCCTTGACGAACATGATGGGGCTCATCGCCCCCCACATAAGGAATTCGGCGGCCCAAGCGCTCCATGAGCGGGCTCGGGTGAACCTCCGGCCAGATCTCGTCCCGGTACGCCAATAGCCCCGCCGACCCCCTGGCAGGGGATCGCGACAGGGCGGTAGTCGGGCAGCGTGGTCGAGTTGGTGCATGCGGACGGGAGCGCCGAGGGCGGGTACGGCTCCGGCTCCGGCGAGACGTGTGAAGTGGGAGCGCACGGCGTGGACGGCATTGACCGGTAGGGCGGGACCTCAAGATCGCCAAGGTGCCCCACGCACCTGAACGTCCTGTCTGCCGTCAGCCCGGGAGGCGTGAGCCCGCTCTCGGGGCGGCTGCCGGCGCGGTGAGGGGCGTGCCGGTCATTGAGCGTAAAAAAACCTCTGAGCAGGCCAGTTGGGCATTTTCGGATGCGGCGCGGCGGAGGTTTCAACTGCGGTACCGTAAGCGCGTCATCACGCTCTGTGCCGATACGTGCATGGGCGGCGGTCCCCGGGAGTGTCATCAGCACCCACCGAGGACCTTCACCGCCAGTGGAAGAGACCCACCAGGATGCTTTGGCATGCTATCGCGCCATCACGTGCCTATACGAAGGCCGCGAACGATTTGGTCCGCAATCCGCGTCTGAGCAGTGACGCGAAGATCCTCCTCCTCTATGTGCAGGGCCTCCCCGACGACCGGCGCGGTGTGGCCCTCAGCGAGCATGCGCGGGCCCTCGGGATCACCGGGCGGGCCTATCAGAAGGCCAAGAAGCTGCTGGTCACGCACGGGTACCTGTACGAGTGGCGGCAACAGGGCGGGCGGGGGTTCTGGACGACCGAGCAGCTCCTCGCCAATGTGGCCCTCGGTCCGGACGAGGCCCGGCAGTTCCGGGACGGGGGCCCGGCGCCGGTCGCCGTGCCTCCGGGTGAGCGGAATCCGACGGTCGGACAGCCGGGGAGCCGGGTTGTCGGTCGTTACAAACCGGTAGACGAAGAACTGGGGAAGAACTCTTCCCACCCACCCACCGAACCGGCATTGCAGGACGAGGAGTTGCCCGTGCCGGAGCCGGAGGACGACGAGGCCGAGCGGGTGTTGCTGTCGCTGCGGCATGCTCACCGCTCGCTGCATCTGGGGGTGGCGGAGGCCCGGAAGCTGGTGAAGCTCGCCGTGGTGTGGCTGCGGCGCGGTGTCACGGCGGCCGAGATGCGCAGGGTGCTGGTCAGCGATCTGCCGGTGGGAGGGGTCCGGTCGGCGGTCGGCTTCCTGCGGCACAGACTCGTACAGAAGCTGCCCGAGGCGCCCACGCCCGCCCCGGAGCCGATTCCTGAACCAGCCGTAGCAGTAAGTCCGTTGGTGACCTGTGCGGGGCGCGGGGACGAGGAGGAGCATCTCTTCCGGCCGGGGCCCGACGACGACGGCGAAACGCTCTGCGGGCCGTGTCGTCGTGAGGCCGCGTGGCTGGTGTGGGAGGAGAAGCGTGCCGCCCAGCTCGCCTCGGAGGCGGAGGCGGAGGCGGAGGCGGAGGCAGAGACGAAGGCGGCGGCGGGGCCTTATGAGGACGACGGCGATCCGTACGCCCGTACGCCCTGGCGGGAGAAGTTCGCCGCCGTCCGAGCGGCGGAGGCAGCGGCGGCAGAAGCCGGAGCGGTGGGAGACGCGGCACGCACGCGCCCGGATACGGCTGTGCCCGGCCGGTGAGGTGAGGGCGGCCGGGCACAGGGAGAGGGACGGGCGGGGTCAGTCCTTGATCTCGATCTTCTCGCCGTTGGCCGAGGGGGCGGGGACCGCCGGGGCGGCCGAGCCCGCCTTGGCCTGGAGGTTCTGGAGCAGGGCGGCCAGGTCGACGCCCGTGGTGGAGCTGAGGAGTTCCAGGCCCTGGGTGACGTTGTCCGTGACCGTGCGGGACAGCTGCGTGGCGCCGTCCGTGGAGATGACCGTCAGCTTGTCGATGGCGCTCAGCGGTTCGGACGCCTTGGCGACGACCTGCGGGAGCACCTCGACCAGCATCTGGAGGACGGCCGCGTCGCCATACTGCTTGAACGCGTCAGCCTTCTTCTGCATGGCCTCGGCCTCGGCGGAGCCCTTCGCCGCGATGGCGGCGGCCTCGGACTCGCCCTCGATGCGGACGGCGTCGGCGAGGGCCGAGCGGTGGAGCTTCTCACCCTGACCGGTCAGGCGGGAGCGCTCCGCGTCGGCCTCGGCCTCCTTGACCTGGGCGATACGGCGGGCCTCGGCCTCCTGCTCCGCGCGGTAGCGGGCGGCGTCGGCGGGCTTGCGGACCTTGGTGTCGAGCTCGCGGTCGGTCAGGGCGGCCTGGCGCTGGGCCACCTTCTCCTGCTCGGCGAGGACCTCCTGCTGGCGGGCCGCCTCGGCGAGGGGGCCGGCCGCGTTGGCCTTGGCGGCGGCGGCTTCGGTCTCGGCCTTGATCTCGGCCTGCTTGAGGTAGAACGTCCGCTCGGCGATGGCGATCTCCTCGGCCGCCTTCAGCCGTGCCTGCTCGGAGGCGCGCCGGGCGATGGCCTCGGCGATGTCGGCCTCCTGCTTGGCGCGGGCGGCCTCGGGGCGGCCCAGGTCCTCCAGGTAGGAGCCCTCGGTGGTGATGTCCTGGATCTGGAAGGCGTCCAGGATGAGGCCCTGGCCGGAGAGGCTGGCCTCGGCCTCCTCGGCGACCTGGCCCGCGAAGGCGGCGCGGTCGCGGATGATGTCCTCGACCGACATGCGGCCGACGATGGCGCGCAGCGCGCCGGAGAGCACTTCCTGGGTGAAGCCGACGATGCCGTTCTGCTGCTGGAGGAAGCGCTGGGCCGCGGCGCGGATGGCGTCCTCGCTGCCGCCGACCTTGACGATCGCGACGCCTTCGAGGTTGGACTTCACCCCGCGCAGGGTGACGGCACCGCGTACGGCGACGGGGATGTGGCGGCTGGAGAGGTCCAGCGTGAACTTCTGCTGGACGAAGGGCACGACGAAGACGCCGCCGCCGACGACGACCTTCTGGCCGCTGTTGTCGATGCTGGTGCGGCCCGTCACCGGGTCGACGGACTTCTTGCCGCGGCGGCCCGTGATGATGAAGGCCTGGCTGGGGCCCGCGACCTTGTACCGGGTGATCACGGCGAGGGCCAGGAGCACGACAAGGACGACGATGCCGATGACGGCGATCACTACTGGACTCATGAGAGGTGTCCCCCCTGCCCTCCCGACGGGACGGCAGTGTTTTCGGCTGTACGGACTTCGGACAGGCGTGTGGCTCGGTGGTGGTCAGCGCTCGACGGGGCGGACCGTGACCGAGGTGGTCGAGAGCGTGGCCTCGACCCAGACCTCGGCGCCGCGTTCGACCGGCACGGCGCTCTTCGCGGCGAACTTGACCGTCTGGCCCGCGAGCCGGAGCAGGACCTCGCCGTAACCGTCGGCGGGGATCGGTGTGACGACCGATCCGGAGGTGCCGACGAGGTCCTCGCCGCGCGGGGTGGCGGTGGTCTGATCCCGCATCAGGGCCTTGCTGAACTTCCAGGTCAGCCAGGCCGCGACGATCCCCGCCCCGGCCCCCGCGGCGATGGCCACCGGAGTGCCGGCACCCGTCGTGCCGAGGACGATCGCGCCGCCGAAGCCGAGCATGGACACGAAGCCCGCGATGACGGGCAGCGAGAGCAGCCCGTCGAAGAAACCGTTCAGCAGCCCGCCGAGCGCATCGCCGAGGAGCCCTTCGAGAATGCCGTCGAAGATCAGAGAGAGGACGAGAAGGACGATTCCCGCAATGCCGAGACCGAGAAATATGGTCACGCGATCACTCCCCCAGTGTTCGCAGTCCCCCGAAGTGTTTCTGTCGAACTGGCTGAATGGTCCCATACGCCGCCCGCCACGGGTACTGCCGGAGTCCGGCAGTTTCTACGCGGTTCTGATGCCGGAAAGCTGCTCGGCAAGCGTGTCGAGCGACTGGAACGTGGCGCCGAGCAGGGCGACGTGCTTCCACCGCAGCACACCGTCAGGACCGATCAGGAAGACCGAGCGGCGTACGCCGATGCCGGGCGCGGTGACCCCGTAGGCCCGGGCGGTCCCGCGTCCCTCGTCGGCCAGGAGCGGCATGCGCAGACCGAACCCCCGGGCGAAGGACTCATGACTGTCCACACCCTGTGGACTGATTCCCCAGACCTCGGCGTCGAGGCCCTCGAAGGTCTCGAAGCCCGAGGAGTACGAGCAGAGCTGCTTGGTGCAGACGGCCGTGTTGTCGCCGGGATAGAAGGCGAGGACGACGCTCCGGCCGCGCGCGGCGGACAGCGTGTAGTCGCGCCGGTCGAAGGTGTCGTCGGCGAGCGCGCCGCCGGGGAGGGTGAAGTCCGGTGCGGGCGAACCGATCTGGGGTCCTGACGCCATGTCGGCGCCTCCTTGGGTCGCGTACGGATGGATTCGTGCCTCGTACAGTGAACGGCACTTTCCACTCATCGACAGGTTCGACCCATCCGTAGAGCCTCCGGCACCGAATATGGGGGTGAGCGAGGGCAACGGCCCCGCATCCCGATCTGGAGGTACGTGTGGCCGAACGACGGCCGTCGGCAGCGGTGCTCATCCTCCACGGCGGCTACGAGACGGGCATGGCGGCGCCGGCGCCGGGCGCCATGAATCTGCCGGGCCTGCGGATGCTGCCCGTCTCGCGCGTCGTGGCCCGCGCGGTGCGCGGTGACTCCGGGGTACGGGTGCAGCGCGTCCGCTACACGCACCGCGGCTGGAACGGCGCCCGCAAGGACCCGCTGCACGACGCCTTACGGGTGCTGGACGACCTGCGGCGCGAGGCGGGGGACATCCCCGTGGTCCTCCTCGGGCACTCCATGGGCGCCCGTGCCGCACTGCATGCCGCCGGGCACCCGCTGGTCCGCTCGGTGGTGGGCCTCGCCCCGTGGTGTCCGCCGGGCGACCCGGTGACGCAGCTGGCGGGGCGTGACGTGGTCCTGCTGCACAGCACCAGGGACCGGGTGACGAGCCCCCTGGCCTCGCAGTCGCTCACGGCCAGGGCGCGCCGCGCGGGCGCCCGCACCTGTCTGGTGACCATCCCGGGCAGCGACCACGCGATGATCCGCCGGGCCCCCGCCTGGCACCATCTGGCAGGACTGCTCGTGACGGGGCTGCTGGGCCTCACCCCTGTGCCGAAGCGGGTCGAGGCGGCCTTCGGGCTGCCGCCCGGCGCCGCGGCGTCCGAGGGGACGCTGTCGCTGGACGGACTGGAGGGACTGGACGCCGGAGCACCCGCGCCGCGGAGATGCGGGCCGGTGCGGGGCGGCAGACGATGAGAGGCCGGGTGCCCGGCGGCGGATGAGGGCCGGCGCCCGGGCCGTGCCGGGCACGCATCCCTCTGGAGGCTCCGTTGCAGGCCGAAGAGCACGCCGACCCGACGCCCTTCGACGTGTCGATGCTCGCCGCGGTGATGGCCAGCAGCCCGGCGGGGGTGGCGGTCCTCGACACGGATCTGCGCTACGTCTACGTGAACCCGGCACTCGAACGGCTCAACGGTGTCCCCGCCGCCGCACACCTGGGCAGGACCGTCGCCGAGGTGCTGCCGGAGATGGACGTACGCACGGAGGTCATGCGCGAGGTGCTGGCCGACGGGCGGCCCCGCGAGATCACCACCAGCGGCCAGACCTGGGTGGACTCCTTCTTCGCGCGGCGTTACTGGCGGGTCGGCATGCACCGCATGGAGGAGAGCGGGCGGGTGCGGGGCCTGGTCGCCATCGTCCAGGAGGTCACCGCCACGCAGAGCCAGCGGGAGGAGCTGCGGCGGGCCAGGAGCTATCTGACCCTCCTGGACAACGCGGCCTCCAGCATCGGTACGACGCTGGACGCGGAGACCACCTGCCAGGAGCTGGCGGAGTTCGTGGTGCCCGTGATGGCCGATGCCGCCATCGTCGACATGCTCCCCGAGGACAACGGCCGCAAGCGGCGCGAGCCGGCCGCGGGAGTGCTGAGGGTGCGGCGGGGCGGTGTGGCGGCGGCCCCGGAACTCACCGATGCCCTGGACCAGTTCGGTGGTGCGGACATGGACGTCGACTACCAGGAGGACGCGGCGGTGGCCCGCTGCCTGGCGGAAGACCGCCCGGTGGTCGTGAACTTCGAGGACGACGAGCAGTTCGGCCGCGCAGCACCCACCCCCGAGCGCGTCGCCGCCTACCGGGCCGTCGGCCTGCACTCGGCCGTCGTGGTGCCGCTGACCGCGCGCGGGCGCCCGCTGGGGGCGCTCAGCCTGGTGCGGGCCGGGGACTCGCCACCCTTCACCGAGGGACTGGACGTCGTCGTCGCCCGGACCCTCGCGGGGCGTGCCGCCGTCGACGTGGACCACGCCCGGCGTTACGCGCACGAGCACCGGGTCGCCCTGGAGCTCCAGCGCTCCCTGCTCTCCGAACCCCGCCTGCCGAACACGGGCATCGAGATCGCGTCCCTCTATCTGCCCGCGGGCGAGGGGGCGTTGGTGGGCGGTGACTGGTTCGATGCCATCCCCCTCCGGGGCGGACGCCATCTCAAGGTGATGGGCGATGTGATGGGCCACGGGGTGGAGGCCGCCGTCGCCATGAGCAACTACCGCTCGATGTTGCGCATCATGGCCGAGGACGACCAGCCGCCCCACCGCATCCTGGAGCGGCTCGACCGGGCGGTCGAACAGTCGGGCCTCGACCGGGCGGCGACCTGTCTCGTCGCGGTGGTCGACCGCCGCAAGGGGGTCTGCGAGGTGGCCAGCGCGGGCCATCCGCCGCCGGCGTTCATCGACCCGGGGGCGTCGGGGGCCCGCGTGGCGAGGATGCCGGTGGGACCGCCGCTGGGCACGGGCTTCGGCGGCTACGTGACGACGGTGCTGCCGTGCGGTCCCGGGACGGTGCTCTTCATGTACACCGACGGGCTGGTCGAGCGCAGGGGTGAGGACATCGACGTGTCGAT
This sequence comes from Streptomyces sp. NPDC002125, assembly GCF_053593715.1. Lineage (NCBI taxonomy): Bacteria > Bacillati > Actinomycetota > Actinomycetes > Kitasatosporales > Streptomycetaceae > Streptomyces > Streptomyces sp. NPDC002125. Next base: position 414,430 of record NZ_JBSFDD010000003.1, read on the forward strand.
CGACCGGCTCTCCCGGCTCACGGTCCCGGTGAGCGGTCGGCTCGACGACCTGCTCGCGGAGGTGGTGGACCGCTTCGCGGACACGGCCGAGGACGACATCGCGGTGCTCGTGTCGCGGAGCCGGGGCTACTGAACAGCGCCGTACGGCGGGGGCGTTGTCAGTGGCGGGTGCGACGATGCACGGCATGGAACCTCTGCTGCTCACCGACATCGAGGCCGCCGTCCGCGGCAGCTGGGGCGCGGACACGACCACGCCCGAGCACCGGCCGCGGTGGAGTGCCAAGAATCCGGCCAGGGACCAGTGCGGGGTCACCGCCCTGGTGGTCAACGACCTGCTCGGCGGCGAGCTGATCCGGGGCGAGGTGCGGGTCGACGGCGAGCGTGTCGACTACCACTGGTGGAACCGCCTCGGCCCGGGGACGGAGATCGACCTGACGCGCGAGCAGTTCGCCGCGCACGAGATCGTCTCCGGGGGCGTGGTGATCGAGCGCCCGGCCGAGATCGTGCGGCTCCGCGCGGAGTACGAGCTGCTGCGCGCCCGGGTGCTGGAGCGGCTCGGCGGGCGGATACGGACGGGCGCGGCCGACCGCGCCCTCTGAGCCCGGTCCCGGGGGGCTCAGCGTCAGGCCCGCTGCCCGGCGCGCTCCGGCAGGCTCACTGCCCGGCGCGTCGGCGTCAGGCCCGCTTCTTGGAGCGTCGCAGCCTGCGCAGGACGATCAGGGCGGACGTGACCAGGGGCAGCAGTCCCGCCACGGTGTTCGCGGTGGTCAGCTTGTCCTGGGAGCCCCTGGTCCTGCGGAGCTGCTTGACGGTACGGACGACGGCGACTGCGCTGCCGCCCAGGCTCAGCAGCAGCCCGGCCTTGGAATTCGTGGGTGTCCTGGGCATACGAGCGCCTCCCGGTTACGTCGCTGAGCCGCCCCCTCGTCCACGTAACCGGCTCCGGGGCGGGTCCGCAATCGGGGCCGGGGCCGCCGGTCCGGGGGTCCGCCGGTGCCCGGACGATCCGGGGCGGGCCGGGGCGGTGAGCGCGAGGGCCCATGGGGGCGTGCGGGGCCGTGCGAGGCGCCGGGGGGCGCACGTGAAGTAGCCCTTCACGACGGGGGATGCGTGAAGGGCTACCGGGAGCAGTATGACCGTTCCCAGGTCTGCCGACAACTGACCCATCGGTCAGCCCTGTTGGGGTGATCACGCGGCTACGGACGGCTTCTTCCGCCGGGTGCCCGGCGCGGGGGGCGCACCATGGACGCCGGGACCGGTGGAAACCTGTTCCGGCCGCGATAGACATGACCTACCCCTACGCCTAGGGTTTCTTGTGCAGCCAGGCCATATCGGTGGTCCGGTGCACAGCAGAAGAGGTGCAGATGCCCCCGGAATCTCCGTCGAATGCCACGGACCGTCTCGATGACGACGACTACCCCGCTTACACGATGGGGCGAGCCGCGGAGATGATCGGTGCCACGCCGGGTTTCCTACGGGCCATCGGTGAAGCCCGCCTGATCACCCCCCTGCGCTCCGAGGGCGGCCACCGCCGGTACTCGCGCTACCAGCTGCGCATCGCCGCCCGCGCCCGCGAGCTGGTGGACGGGGGCACTCCGATCGAGGCCGCCTGCCGCATCGTGATCCTGGAGGACCAGCTCGAGGAGGCCCTGCGTCTCAACGAGGAACTGCGGCGGCCCACCGCCGGCCGGAGCGGTGCCGGTTCCTGACGGTGCGGCGCCCATTCCTGACCGGTGCGCGGGTGTATATCTGTTTCCGTCGGCACAGAAATACGCTTAATGAGCGGTGAGAGTTTATACCGTGTGCGGCGGAGCGCCGGGTGAGTGATATGGCGTACAGCTCACTTGTGACCGAATCGTGCTACTGTTGATCTCAGTTGCAGTTGTGGTTCCCAAAACTTCAAGTGCTCTCGCCTTTTTCACTCGGGTGGGCGCGCTTTTGTATTTCCGGTCTCTTCCGGACGGGGCAATCATTTGCGGCGACGTAGGACGCGCACAGTGTGCGTCCACGGGCAACGCCCCGAAGGAGATATGACATGGCTACTGGCACCGTGAAGTGGTTCAACGCGGAAAAGGGTTTCGGCTTCATCGAGCAGGAGGGTGGCGGCGCTGACGTCTTCGCCCACTACTCGAACATCGCCGCCCAGGGCTTCCGCGAGCTGCAGGAAGGCCAGAAGGTGAACTTCGACGTCACGCAGGGCCAGAAGGGCCCGCAGGCGGAGAACATCACCCCCGCCTGATCACTCAGGCGTATGGCGCAGCTGGGGCCCGCACCTTGGGGTGCGGGTCCCAGCTCGTTGTGTTTTTCCCGGCCGTGCCCACGGCCGCCGCCCCCGTGAAGAAATTTTGGGAGTGCGCGGCCGGCGGGGCGGTCGTCGAATGCAGTCATATGGAGTGCCGAATCCGGCTGGTTCACATCCGGCGGACGGGCTTCGTTCTCGTTATTTCACCGGCTCGTTCTTGCGATTCTTGGCGCCGTACATGGCTGCAGCCGCCCGGAAAGAATCCCTCGACACGTGCCATTCGAGGGAAGGGTTCTCCTTGAACCGCGATCGCACATCTCGCACGAACGACCGATTTTCCCGGACGCGCTCCGGCGGCTCCAACGGCAGCCGCACCGCCAACGGTTTCCGCTCGGCGGGCTCCGGCCGGCCCGGTGCCTCCGGCGGGCAGGGCCGCTCCGGCGGGCCGAAGCGCTCCGGCGGTGGCTACGGCCGTCGCTCCTCCGCCGTCTCGGGTGAGTTCGCCCTGCCGGTGACCATCACCCCCGCCCTCCCCGCCTCCGAGTCCTTCGCGGAGCTGGACATGCCCGCGCCCCTGCTGGCGGCGCTGGGCGCCGAGGGTGTGACGCAGCCGTTCCCCATCCAGGCGGCCACCCTGCCGAACTCGCTGGCCGGACGTGACGTCCTGGGCCGCGGCCGTACGGGATCGGGCAAGACGCTCGCCTTCGGTCTGGCCCTCCTCGCCCGCACCGCGGGCAACCGCGCCGACGCGCGACGCCCGCTGGCCCTGGTCCTCGTCCCCACCCGGGAGCTGGCCCAGCAGGTCACCGACGCCCTCACCCCGTACGCCCGGTCCCTCAAGCTGCGGATGGCGACGGTCGTGGGCGGCATGTCGATCGGCCGCCAGGCCAGCGCGCTGCGCGGCGGCGCCGAAGTCGTGGTCGCCACCCCGGGCCGGCTCAAGGACCTCATCGAGCGCGGCGACTGCCGGCTCGACCGCGTCGCCATCACCGTCCTGGACGAGGCCGACCAGATGGCCGACATGGGCTTCATGCCCCAGGTCACCGAGCTCCTCGACCAGGTCAACGCCGACGGCCAGCGGATGCTGTTCTCGGCGACCCTGGACCGCAACGTGGACCTGCTGGTCCGCCGCTACCTGCACGACCCGGTCGTCCACTCCGTGGACCCCGCGGCCGGTGCGGTGACGACGATGGAGCACCACGTGCTCTATATCCAGGGCGCCGACAAGTACGCCACGACCACCGAGATCGCGGCCCGCGACGGCCGGGTGATCATGTTCCTGGACACCAAGCACGCCGTGGACAAGCTCACCGACCACCTGCTGAACAGCGGTGTACGGGCGGCGGCGCTGCACGGCGGCAAGTCGCAGCCGCAGCGCACCCGCACCCTGGACCGCTTCAAGACCGGGCATGTGACGGTCCTGGTCGCCACGAACGTCGCGGCGCGCGGCATCCACGTCGACAACCTCGACCTCGTCGTCAACGTCGACCCGCCCAGCGACCACAAGGACTACCTGCACCGCGGCGGGCGCACGGCGCGCGCCGGGGAGTCCGGCAGTGTCGTCACGCTCGTGCTGCCCAACCAGCGCCGCGACATGACCCGGCTGATGGCCGACGCCGGCATCATCCCGCAGGTCGCCCAGGTCCGCTCCGGCGAGGCCGAGCTCAGCCGTATCACCGGGGCCCAGGCGCCCTCGGGCGTGCCCGTCACCATCAGCGCGCCGGTGACGGAGCGCAAGAGCGGCGGCTCGGGTCCCCGTGGCAGGCGCGGCGCGCGTCCCGGCCAGGGCCGCCGTTCCAACGCCAACACGGCGACACCTCAGGCGCGCGCCGCGGCGGCGCAGCGCCGGGCCAACAAGGCCGCGTAGTCATCCGGCCGAACCCTTCCGGCTCTCTCTTCGACCCTGTTGAGGCACCATGCGCTGTGTGATCGCCCGTTTCCCCTTCGACCTGTTCAAGAACGAGGTCGAGGACTCGATGAAGGGCGTCAAGCCCGAGCCCGTCACCGGTGACGCGGTGGTCATCAGCCGCCGCGTCTACCCCGTCAAGCAGGTCGGCGAGATCATCACCCGGCAGGACCGCCGTGACTTCAGCGCCGCCGAGGTGACCAGGGCGCTGACGCGTCTCGGCTTCACCTGCCGCCCGGCGGAGGTGCCCGCACCCGCGGTGCCCCTCAGCCCGCTGGAGAACGCGTCCGCCCTGCTCGGAACGCCCGGCGAGGCCTGAGCTCGCTCTCCCCGCCGAACACCGCACCCCCGAGGCCGACGGCCTCGGGGGTGCGGTGCGTCCGGGCCCCGGCGAAGTCCGTCAGGACGCCTCCTTCGGCTTCCTGGCCCAGTCGAGCCTGGGCTCCACGACGTGGTGGAACACCCGGCGGACGGGCGGGCTGCACAGGGCCGTGACCACGGCCGCGCCGGCGACGCTGGCCAGGACCGTGCCCAGCGGGGTGGACAGGACGTCCGCCTGGTAGAGGTCCAGCCTGACCGCGCCCCTGACGACGAAGCCGTGCAGCAGATAGCCGTACATCGTGCTCGCGCCGAGGGCCGTCATCCACAGCCTGCGGCCCGGCACCCAGGCGAGGAAGCAGGCGCTGAGGACGACCGCGCAGACGAACAGGAGCAGGGTCACGGGGGCGCCGGTCCAGGCGGGCGAACCGAGCTGCTCGGCGCCGTACCGGCGGAAGAACCACGAGGTCGTCGTGCGCGGCACCGCCCAGTAGGCGGCGGCCAGGGCGACCAGGCACAGGGGTACGGACGCGATGCGCACGGCTCGGCGGCGTACGAAGGCGAAGTGCTCGGGCCGCAGCTGGAGGCCCAGGACGTAGAACGGCAGGAACTGCAGGACGCGCTGGAGCTGGAGGTCGCCGCCGATGTTGCTGGTCACCGCCCCCATGGCCGCCACGACCAGGGACACCGCCACGGGCCACCGGACCGTCTGCCAGAACGGGGTCGTGAGGCGCCAGAGGAGCAGCGCGGGCAGGAACCACAGCAGCCAGTACGGGCTGAGCGGGCTCAGCGGGAAGTCCGGGGCCCCGGTGAGGCGCTCGAAGAGGGTGTAGGCGGTCTCGAAGACGGCGTAGGGCACGACCAGGCTGGTGAAGAGTTTCCACACCCGGTCGGGCCGCAGCTCGAAGCCGCGCGAGAAGTAGCCGGCGATCAGGATGAAGACCGGCATGTGGAAGGTGTAGACGAAGGTGTAGGCCGTCTCGACCAGGCGCCCGCTGCCGGGCAGCGGTTCCCAGGAGTGGCCCATCGCCACGAGCACGATGGCCAGGTACTTCGCGTTGTCGAAGTACGGGTCACGGCCGGGCCGGGGCGGGGCGGGGGGCCCGGCCTCAGCGGTGGCCGGTCCTGGGGGGCGTGAGGTCAGCGAGGGCATCCGGTCACCCTACAAAGGTCCGCCGGGACCGGAACCCGCTCAGGTGGTCAGGATCACCTTGCCGGTCGTGCGGCGCGCCAGCAGGTCCTCATGGGCCCGCGCGGCCTCGGCGAGAGGATAGGCGGCGCCGGTCACCGGCTTCAGACGGCCGTCGGCGACCAGGGCGAAGAGCTCCCCGAGGGGCCCGCTGACGGCGCCCGGAGCCGCGAGGGCGGGGCGCAGCCAGAATCCGGTGACGGAGGCGTTGAGACGGTTCAGGGCGGCCGGGTCGACCGGGGTGAAGCCCGTGCGGGCGGAGTTGCCGTAGGTCACGAGCCGGCCGAAGGACGCGAGCGAACCCAGCGCCTGGTCGAAGAGCTCCCCGCCGACCGCGTCCAGGACGATGTCCGCCTTCTCCGCGAGGGGATAGCTGACGACCGCGTCGGCCCCGAGCTCCAGGACGAGCCGTTCCTTCTCCGGAGTGGAGACCTGGGCGAGCACCCGGCCCGCGCCGAACTCCCTGGCCAGCTGGATGGCCAGACTGCCCACGCCGCCCGCCGCTGAGTGGACGACGACCGTCTCGCCGGTGCGCAGCCTGGCGGCGGACCGCAGCAGGTGCCAGGCGGTCAGCCCCTGCATCATCAACGCGAGCGCCTGGGAGGCGTCGAACTCCTCGGGGATGTCCACGAGGGCGGACTCCTTGGCGGTCACCTGCTCCGCGTAGCCGTGCGAGACCCGGGCCAGTACCCGCCTGCCGTCGGGGGTGCGGCCCACGACCTCGCTGCCGGGGACGTACGGCAGGGCGTCGGCCGCAAGGTAGGAGCCGTCCACCTGATGAGTGTCCGCGAAGTTCACCCCGGCGGCCTCCACGGTGAGGAGCACCTCTCCCGGGCCCGGTTGGGGAGCGGCCAGTTCAACGGGGCGGAGGACTTCGGGACCACCGAAGTGGTCGAACTGGATGGCGAGCATGCCGCACGGTACCGCGCGGCTCCCCGGCGCTGCCGGGCGTAACGGGATCAGGTGTCGGTCTCGTCCGTGAAGTCGGATAAAAACAGAACGAGCGGTTTGTTATGAGTGTGGCTGTGTGTCGTATTCGTGGGGTACCCGACGGGCGGTGGCCGCGAAGCGCGCCGTCGAGGCCGTAGCCGTGGCCGGGGCGGCCTGCCAGACTGCGGCCATGAGTGATCTTCTGAACGGAAAAGTTGTCCTGATCACCGGGGCGAGCAGCGGTATCGGCGCGTCCGCGGCGCGCGTGTTCACCCAGGAGGGCGCGACCGTCGTCCTGGCGGCGCGGAGGGAGGACCGACTCGCCTCTCTGGTGGACGAATTGAAGCAGAAGGGGGCGCAAGCCTCGTACGCCGTCTGCGATGTCACGGTGGCGGAGGACGCCGCCCGGGCCGTGGCCTTCGCGGTCGAGACCTATGGGCGCCTGGACGGGGCCTTCAACAACGCGGGTCTGGGCGGAGACCGAACTCCCCTGCACCTGATGGGTGATGACGTGTACGACGCCGTCATGGACACGAATGTGCGCGGAGTCTGGAACTGTCTCCGGCACGAGATCGCGGCCATGCTGGACAACCCCTCGGGCGGCTCGGTGGTGAACAACAGCAGCGTGGGCGGACTGGTCGCCATACCCGCCGCGGCGCCCTACATAGCGGCCAAGCACGCCGTCGTGGGCCTCACCAGGGCGGCGGCGGACGAGTACGCCCAACAGCGCATCAGGGTCAACGCGGTGGCGCCGGGCACCACGCGCAGCGAGATCACGGCCGACTGGTTCGGGCGCAACCCGGGCCTGGAGGAGATGGTCAACAGCATGACCCCGCAGGGACGTACGGCCGAGCCGGAGGAGATCGCCAACGCGGCGGCCTGGTTGCTGAGCGACCGGAGCCCGTTCCTCACGGGCACGGTCCTCCCGGTGGACGGCGGCTTCATCAACCAGTGAGCCGGGACGGGTGAACCGGCCGCATCCCAGGGGCCGTCAGGCGCAGGGACCGCTGAACCGTCCCCGGAAGACCGTTTCTCCTTCCTGGGTCGCGGTGATCCGGACGGAGGCCTCCCCGGGGGCGGCCGGCAGCACCTCCGCCTCGATCCAGCAGGGGCGGTCGAACTCGGTGTACATCTCGAACGCGCAGTCCACGCAGGTCGCTTCGAGGGTTGCGGGATACAGGGCGGCGATCGCGGCCTGGTGGGCCGCCTCCATGAGGGCGAGCCCCGGGACGTGATCGACCGGGTGGTCGTACAGCACGGTGTTCTCGACGTCGTTGCGCAACTGCCAGCGAAGAGGCCTGTCTCCGGCCGACAGGGCCACGTCGGAGGGTTCGGTCCGGCGGACGGTGCGGGGATCGACCGGAGCGGGCAGCGGCCACGCGTTCCAGTCGACGGTGAAGTGGTCGCCCCGAAGCCGTCGGTAGACGCGTGTGGAGAGCCAGCCGAACTCGGAATCCGCGCGGGCAATCATGCTGCCGCCGTGGAAGATGCGGAACTCCATGTCGAGTGAACTGACTTGCCCGCCGCGCTCCTTGGTGCTCTTGACCGTGACCTCGACGCTGATGTCACAGGGCGCGTCCGGGGGTAACGCGAGTCCGGGAGCGACGGTCAGGTCGAAATAGTTGAGAACGGTGTGATCGGACAGAGGAGCGCCGTAGGCTGCGTGCGCGATGGTCAGACCGCTCTGCCGGACGGTCTGGGTAACCATCCGCTGGTCGTACGGAAGACCGGCGGCGGGAGCAGGCCAGCTGCCGGACAGCGAGAACTCGCCATCTTCCACGCGCTGCCAGGACGTGAGGAGAACCATGTCGGAACGTCGCAGGTGGACGTGGTCCTGGAGAATTCCGTTCCACCCCTCGGCCGCAGCGAGCGGTGGGTGCGTAACAGGAGATATGTCGGGCACGGCCCCCCCGGACCTGGCGCAAAATGGTTGTTACGGCGCTGATAGGATACCGGTTCACCGGTACTTTTTGAAGTAGCGTCATGCACGTTCAAGGGGGGCGCGAGTTGGCACGACAGCAACGGGCGATCCGCACGCGCCGCATCTTTCTGCAAGCCGCCGCCGAGGTCTTCGACGAGCACGGCTACGACGCCGCCACCATCGCCGCGATCCTCGACCGGGCGGGTCTCACACGAGGCGCCCTCTACTTCCACTTCACGTCGAAGGAAGAGCTGGCCCGCGGAGTCCTCCAGGAGGCGGTGACCCTGGACGGGGTGACCCCGCAGACCTTCAAGCTGCAGGAATGGGTGGACATGGCCCTCCTGCTCGCCTACCGACTGCCGCGGGAACCCCTGCTCAGCGCCTCGATCCGGCTCTCCGTCGACCCCCGGGCGCGCGGGCTCTTCGGTACCCGTTGGCCGGACTGGATCGCTCTCGGCACCGAGATACTCACCGAGGCCAAGGAGCGCGGCGAGCTCCTTCCGCACGTCGATCCGGAGGCCACCTCCAGGCTGGTCGTCGGTGCGTGGACCGGCGTCCAGCTGGTCACCGAGTCCATGGCCGAGCCGCTGGACCTGGTCGCCGAGATCTCGGCCCTCTTCGAGCTGATCCTCCCCAACAACGCGGTCCCGGGCGTGCTGGCCAGGCTCGACACCTCCCCGCACCGCGCGGCACGCATCATCGAGCAGCAGCAGGCGGTCGCCGCCTCCTGACCGCGCGGGCCGCCGCCCACTGCCGCAGCGGTCCCACTTCCCGTGTTCACCCGATCGGGCTCGCGTACCTGCGAAGCGGCAGGTCAGCGCGCATGGTGGGCCTATGTGGCTTCGCCGAACAGCCGTGGGTGCCATGGTCGTGCCGCTGGCGTTCCTGGTCCTCCGGGACGCGCCGGTCCGGCTCGCCGTGCCCGCACCCTCCACCGCGAAGCCGGCGACCCCGCCCGCGGCGCCGAAACCGGCCATCGTCAGCCGGGCGGCCTGGCACGCGGACGAGAGCCTGGTCAAGGAGGACGCGGTGTACACCGGGACGGTGAGGGCCGTCTTCGTCCACCACACCGGGCACACCAACGGCTACGACTGCGCCGACGCCCCCAGGATGCTCAGGGCGATGGAGGAGGCCCACGTCCGGGGCGAGGGCTGGGACGACATCGGCTACAACTTCGTCGTCGACCGCTGCGGGACCATCTACGAGGGCAGGGCCGGAGGCGTCGGACGCTCGGTGCGCGGTGCCCACGCGACCGGCTTCAACGCGCACAGCGTCGGCATCGCGGCCCTCGGCACCTTCGACCCCGGGGTCCCGGTGCCGAAGGCGCTCATCGACGGGATCGCGAAGGTCGGCGCGTGGAAGCTGGGCCGGGACATTGACCCGGAGGGCTTCGTGCGGATGGTCTCCACGAACGACGAGAGTCTCTACAAGCGCGGCGAGGAGGTCTACCTCCACGCCGTCGCGGGCCACCGCGACACGTTCCAGACGTACTGCCCGGGTGAGGCGCTGTACGCCCAACTGCCGACTATCCGCGCCGAGATGGCCCGCCTGCGGGCGGAGGCTAACGCGCGACGTACTGGGTGAGGACGGCCTGCACCTCATAGATGTCGACGCCCTTGGTGAACGTCTTCTGGACCGGGGTGGCCGAGCCCGACAGCCAGATCTTGAGCTCGGCGTCCAGATCGAACGTACCCGCCGTCTCCACCGCGAAGTGCGTGATGCTCCGGTACGGGATCGAGTGGTACTCCACCTTCTTGCCCGTGATCCCCTGCTTGTCGACGAGGATGAGCCTGCGGTCGGTGAACAGGATCGTGTCGCGTATCAGCAGATAGGCGGCCTGCACCTGCTCGCCCTGCCCGAGCAGCCGTGCGTAGTCATGCTGGGCCGCGGCCGGATCGACGGTGTGCGCGTTGCCGAACAGTGCCATGGAAGACCTCCACCGGAGTGAATGTACGAACGTCGTACGCGTCAAAGCAGAATAAAAACCATATCGGCGGCTTATCTGTTCGTGCCCTTGCACACCTTCTGGAGCACAGCGGAGGAAATACCGTCATGCCGGCATCACCCCTCGCCAAGCGGCCCGTCGAATCGGCGCTCGCCCTTCTGCTCGTCCTCCTGAGCGTGCTCGGCCTCTCCGGCCGCAGCGCCGAGGCCGCCGAGGCCAAGGCCCCCGCGCAGGCCGTCGCCCAGGCCGCTCCCGCCCGGGCCGCGATCGCGCCGACCGTCACCGCGCCGACCGTCGTCGCCGGTACGGACTGGGACCGCATCGCCGAGTGCGAGAGCAACGGCCGCTGGAACATCAACACCGGGAACGGCTACCACGGCGGACTGCAGTTCGCTCCCTCCACCTGGCGGGCCTACGGCGGCGGGCAGTACGCACCGCGCGCCGACCTCGCCACCCGGTCCGAGCAGATCGCGGTCGGTGAACGCGTCGCCCGCTCGCAGGGGCTCTCCGCCTGGCCGACCTGTGGACGCCTCGGTGCGAACGGCTCGTCCAGCTCCTCGTCGAACAGCTCAGGCAGCTCGAACGGCTCGAACAGCTCCGGTGGCTCGAACAGCTCGAACAGCTCGAACGGTTCCAGCGGATCCAGCGGTTCCGGCCAGGACACCACCCCGCAGGCCGCGCCCCAGCAGCAGTCCACCGGCGGCTCGTCGGGCAACGGCGGCGGCGCGACGCACTACTCCGAGGACCTCACCGACGAGGAGACCTATGTCGTCGAGTCCGGCGACACCCTCTCGGTGATCGCGGAGCGGGCCGATGTGCCCGGTGGCTGGCAGGCGCTGTACGAGATGAACAACGAGGTCCTGGACCGTGGACCGCACCTCATCTTCCCCGGTCAGCGACTCCGTCTGAACGCCTGACCCGTCCGGCCGGCAGCGCCGGGACGTCCTCGGGAAGCAGTCGGCGCAGCGCGTCGAGCCCGGGGGAGTCCAGCACGGAGAGCCTGCGGGCCTGGAGCGTGGTCATGACGTCGAGGATCTGTCGCGAGGTACGCGCGTTGCCGAAGGAAGCGTCACGCGGAAGCGCGTCCACATAGCTGTGAAGAGCCTTGAGCGTGTCGTCCGGGCAGTCGTAACCGGAGTCCGAGGCATGCCGGGCCATGATGCCGACCAGTTCGTCGGTGGTGTAGTTCTCGAATTCCACCGCACGCGAGAAGCGTGAGGCGAGTCCCGGGTTGGAGTCCAGGAAGCGCCGCATCTCGTGGGTGTAGCCGGCCGCGATGACGACGACGTCGTCACGGTGGTCCTCCATCAGCTTGAGCAGTGTCTCCACGGCTTCCCTGCCGAAGTCGGAGGTCGCCCCCTCGGGAGTGAGGGTGTAGGCCTCGTCGATGAACAGCACACCACCCAGGGCGCTTTCGAAGACTTCCTTGGTGAGCTGCGCGGTGTGGCCGACGTACCGGCCCACGAGGTCCGCGCGGGCCACCTCGACGAGCTGTCCCCGGGGCAGTACCCCCAGCGAGTGCAGGAGTCCGGCGTAGAGACGGGCGACGGTCGTCTTACCCGTACCGGGAGGACCGGAGAAGATCAGATGGTGGCTGACCTTGGGTGTCGGAAGTCCGGCGGCCTTGCGGCGGCGGGAGGACTCCAGGAGGGACACCAGGTCGTTGACCTCGCGTTTGACGGCGGCCAGACCGACCATCGCGTCGAGGCGGGAGAGGAGCTCGGCGGAGTCGGACGCGCCGTCGGCGGGTTCGGCGGGCGGAGCGACGTCCTCGGGCAGGAGCATCGAGAGGTCGCTCTCGGCGGGTTCGGCCATGCTGCTCAGCCGGAAGGCCTGGCGGTCGACCATCTCCTCGAAGACGCGCCGGGCGGCCCGGCCGTTGCCGAAGGAGGCGTCACGGGTCATGGACGTGTAGTGCGCGGCGAGGGCGTCGAGCGTGCGCGGGTCCAGCTCGTAGCGGTGGGTCTCGCACATGGACTCGGTGATCGTGACGAGTTCGGCGACCGAGTAGTTGGCGAATTCGACGGTACGGGTGAAGCGGGAGGCCAGACCGGGGTTGGACGTGAGGAAGGAGTCCATCTCGCCGGTGTAGCCGGCGGCGATGACCACGACGTCGTCGCGGTGGTCCTCCATGAGCTTGAGCAGGGTGTCCACGGCTTCCTTGCCGAAGTCGGCACCGGAGCCCTTGCCGTCGGAGAGCAGGGTGTACGCCTCGTCGATGAACAGGACGCCGCCGAGCGCCTCGTTGAAGGCCTCCGTCGTCTTGATGGCGGTGCCCCCGATGATCTGTGCGACCAGATCGGCCCGGGAGACCTCCACGAGATGACCCGAGCGCAGCACGCCGAGATCGGTCAGGATGCCACCGTAGAGCCGGGCGACCGTGGTCTTTCCGGTGCCGGGCGGGCCCGAGAAGACCAGGTGGCGGCTCATGGGCGGAGCGGGCATGCCGAGACGGGCGCGGCGCTGGGCGAGCTGGTTGAGATGGACGAGGGTGCGGACCTGGTGCTTCACGTCGGCGAGGCCGATCAGCGACTCCAGCTCCTCCAGAGGGCCCGCGGGTGGCGGGGGCGCGGTTCTGCGGCCGGTCGCGGTGCCGTCGTTCGCCGGGGCCGCCGCCGTGGCGCCCCAGGAGTCGGGCTGCGCGTTGTCGGCGCTGATCAGGTGCTCGACGGTCAGCCGGTCGCCCGCCGCGGTCTGGCGAAGGCCCGCGCCCCGGTTGTCGCGTACGGAGCTGTCGGTGACGGCGACCGGCTCACAGGTGTCGACGCGGATGCCGTCTCCCAGGCTCGCGTCGATCCGGCAGTCGTCGAGTGAGGCCCTGGCCCCCGCCGCCAGCAGGACGCCGTGGGCTCCGGAGCCGCCGAAGTGGACACGCCGCGCGATGAGTTCGCCGCCCTTCTCGACCAGGGCGCCGGACGCGGCGGACGCCCGTACGTCGCCGTCCCGCGCGGTGGCGATGCCCTGGGCGCCGACGAGGATGCCGGCGTCGCCGCTCTCGCCCACGGTGGTGTCGCCGATCTCCGGGTGGCCGCCGTCGGCGACCCGGATGCCCGCCCCGCCGGAGCCCTGGACCTCGCAGGACTCCAGCCGCCCCCGGCCGTCGTCCACGACCTCGATGCCGTGGCCGCCGGGCGTGGTGACCCTGGCGCGGCGCAGCAGGGGCTGGGCGCCGGAGCGGATCAGGATGCCCGTGCCCGCCGGGTCCATGACGTCCAGGCCGTCGAACTCCGCCACGGAGTCGTCCTCCAGGACGACGGCTGCCGAAGTGCCCTGGCCCGCGGCACAGTCGCGGACCGTGGTGGTGGTGAGCATCGGCGTACTCGATCCCCGTACGAGGACGGCGGGAGCGGCCGAGGCGTCGAAGTCGCAGCCCTCGAAGGTGCCCCGGGAGCGCTCGGTGACCGCGAGCCCGCCGCCCGCCGTGCGCAGGGTGCGGCAGTGGCGCAGTTCGGGGTCCGCGCCGGAGGCTAGGGCGATGCCGAGGCCCGTGGTGTCCAGGACGGTCACCTCGTCGAGGGAGGGGCGGGCGTCGCTGGTGAGGTAGACGCCGATGGCGGTGTCGTGCACGGCGGTGTTCCGGACGCGGGTGGAGCTGCTGCCTTCCAGGGCCAGGGCCGGTTTCTGCGCGCCGGAGATGTCGCAGTGCTCGACGACGCCCTGCGCCGAACCGTTGGCCAGGACGCCGTTTCCCCGGCTGTCGCGGATGCGGCAGCCGCGCACCGTCGTACGGGCCTCCTCGCTGAGGACGACACCCGAGGTGCCGAGGTTCTCCACGACGCAGTCGGCCAGGACGCTGCCCGTGGGGGACATGTCCACGATGCCCGCGCCCGCCGGGTTGGTGATCCGGCAGCCCCGCAGGGCGAGCGCACCTGTCTCCCTCGCCAGGACGGCGGTCCACCCCGACCCCAGGACCGTGCAGCCGTCCATGGAGAGCTGGCCGCGCGGGGCGTCGACGACGGGGAGGTCGTCGGCTCCGCCGCGCAGGGTGAGATCGGTGAGCATCACCGCGTCGGCGAGGAGGACGAGGGCGCTGCCCCGGCGGGGGCATATCTCCACGCTGCCCCGGTCCCCGTCGGCGACGAGTGTGACCCTGTTGCGTACTGTCAGGTTCTCGGCGTAGCGGCCGGGCGCGATCTGGATCACCGCTCCGGTGCGCGCGGCGGCCAGGGCCTCACCGATCGTCCGGAACGCGTTCGGCCGGTCCGGTGACACCGTGAGCAACTGCCGTGACACGCCCTGATCCTCCTCGTTTCGCCGCCGCGTCCGATCCTTCCCGACGCCGGGGGACGGGGCGGGAGGGCCCTGGTGTGCGCTGGGTGAAGCCTGGGGGAACGGCGGGTGTCCGCCGAGGTGTTGGAGGTGGCGGCCGTGTGCCGTACGCGTCGCCCATGCGTCATCTGGGGTGCCTAGCGTGTACGCCATGCGACGAGCCCGCTGCCCCCGTGCATCCGCAGGACCGGGAGCGGCGGCGGTCCTTGCCACGCTCACCGCCGTGCTGACAACGGCCCTCCCTACGCCGGCGGTTGCGGCGGACTCGGTCCAACTCCCCGTCGTGCGGGGCAGTCTTGCGCCAGGAGAGCCGTGCGTCGGCGCCTCCGGCAGGAAGGCCGAGGCGGAGCCCTGGTCGGCGGGGGCCCTGGGGCTCGGGAGGGCGTGGACCCTGGAGGAGGGCCACGGGGTGACCGTCGCCGTCGTGGACACCGGGGTGGGCGCGGAGGTTCCGGCGCTCGCCGGCCGGGTGCGCGCGCTGGGCGGGGCGGGCGAGGACTGCGTGGGGCACGGCAGTTTCGCCGCCGGGCTCATCGCCGGGGCGCGGATCGACGGGGTGGGGCCCGCGGGCGTCGCGCCCCGGGCGGCGATCCTGGCCGTACGCGGTACCGACGAGCGGGGTACGCCGACGCCGGGCCGGGTGGCGGCGGGCATCCGGGCCGCCGCCGACGAGGGCGCGGAGGTCGTCTACGTCGGGCAGGCGCTCGCCACCGGGAGGAAGGAACTGACCGAGGCCGTCGCGTACGCAGCCTCCCGCGATGCCCTGGTCGTCGCGCCCGTGGCGCCGGACGCGCTCGCCGAGGACCGCGACGAGCCGGGCGGTCTTGCCCCGGCGGCGCCCTGGTACTGGCCGGCGTCGGCCCCGGGGGTCGTCGCGGTGACCGACTTCGGCCCGGACGGCGGCCGGCCCGCGAACGCCCCCGGTGTGCGCGGCGCCGACCTCGCGGCGCCCGGTGACGCGGTGGTCGGCAACGGCCCGGAGGGGGCCGGGCACTACCTCGGCTCGGGTGCCTCGCTGGCCGCCGCCCAGGTGGCGGGGGCGGCGGCGCTCGTACGGGCGCAGCATCCCGGGATGACGGCGGCGGAGGCGGCCCGGCAGCTGACCGGGGCCGCGTATCCGGCGTCGCCGCCCAGGCTCGACCCGTACGCGGCGATGACGGCGGTGCTGACCGGGGACCCCGGAACGGTACCGGAGGCCGCCCGCGCGAGGATGCCCGCGCCGGAGCCCGAGGGGCCCCGGCACCGCGCGCTGCTCGTCGCCGGGATCTGCGGAGGCCTCGTCCTGCTGCTGGCGGGCGCGGCGGCGGTGCTGCCCCGGGGGCGGGCACGGGGGTGGCGTCCGGCGGGGGGTGCGTAGGGCCTGGCCTGGTGCGCCCGGCCCGTGCCCTACGCCCCGTCCGGCTGGTCCAGCAAGGCCGTCTGCATCTGTACCGTCCTGCGGCGCGCGATCCGGGTGGCCCGGCCCGGTGGGAGGTTGCGGCCCTTGACGTTGCCGAAGACGTAGCCCTCCGACGGCGGGCACGACAGCAGCAGGCCAGGGGTGTTGACCTCCTGGAGCCGGCGCATCAGATGGTCGCTGAGCCCTCGCCCGGCTCCGGCCGCCGAGCGGGCGACCACCAGGTGCAGCCCGACCTCCCAGCCGAGCGCCAGCTGGTCCAGGAGCGGGTCGAAGGGCGCGTTCATCGGGCCCGTACCGAGCATGTCGTAGTCGTCGACCAGCACGAACAGCCGCGGGCCCGTCCACCAGTCGCACAGCCGCATCCGGGCAGGCGCGATCTCCGGGCCCGGTACCCGGGTCTTCACCGCGCGCGCCGCGCCGTCCACGAGATCCTTGAGCGCGTCGATGGAGACGGCGTGGCCGAGCCGGTAGGCGTCGGGGACGGCTTCGACCAGCTCGCGGCGGTAGTCCACCACCATGATCCTGGCCTCGGCCGGGGTGTAGCGGTCCATGACGGCCCTGGCGGCCAGACGCAGCAGATTCGTCTTGCCGCTCTCGCTGTCGCCGACCACGATCATGTGCGGGCTTTCGCTGAAGTCGTGCCAGACGGTGGAGAGTTCCTCCTGCTCCAGGCCGAGCGCCATCCGGAAGTCCCCTTCGGCGGAGGGGAGTTCCGACGACGGGAGGGCGGTCGGCAGCATCCGTACCGGGGGTGCGGACGGGCCCTGCCAGGACTCCTGGAGGGCGGCGACGAGACCGGACACACCCTCGGTGAGGTCGTCGGAGCCCTCCACCCCGTCGATCCGGGGCAGCGCGGTCAGATAGTGCAGCTTGCCCTCGCGGGTCAGGCCGCGCCCCGGTGTGCGCGGCACCGTGGCGGCCTTGCGCATGTCGATCCCGGAGTCCATCGGGTCGCCCATCCGCAGCTCCAGATGGGTGGCCGCCTGGTCGCGCACGGCTGAGGAGAGCTCCACCCAGCGGGCGGTGGTGACGATCAGGTGGATGCCGTAGTTCAGCCCGCGTGCCGCGATGGCGTTGAAGGTGCTGATGTGGTGGTCGTAGTCCTGCCGCACGGTCGACCAGCCGTCGATGACCAGGAAGACGTCGCCGTGCCGCTCGCCGGGGAACTCACCGGCGGCGCGGCGGCGCCTGAACGTTGCCATGGAGTCGATGCCGTGCTCCAGGAAGAACCGCTCGCGGGCCGCCATCAGGGTGTTGACCTCGGCGATCGTCCGGCCGACGCGTTCGGTGTCGAGGCGGGCCGCGACGCCGCTCGTGTGCGGCAGCCCCGACAGTGACGCCAGGGTGCCGCCGCCGAAGTCCAGGCAGTAGAACTGCACCTCCTCCGGGGTGTGGGTGAGGGCCAGTGAGGCCAGGATCGTGCGGACCATGGTGCTCTTGCCGCTTTGCGGTCCACCGGCGACGGCCACGTGCCCGCCGGAACCGGCCAGGTCGATCTGGAGCAGGTCGCGGAGCTGGTCGAAGGGCCGGTCGATGATGCCGATGGGCACCCGCAGTGTGCCGCGCCCCTCCCAGCCCGCCGTCGTGAGGCCCAGCGCGCCGTCCGGTGTGAGGGGCGGCAGGATCTGGTCCAGCGTCGGGGGCAGGCCGAGCGGCGGCAGCCAGACCTGGTGCGCGGGCGGTCCCGCGCCCAGCAGCCGGTCCACGGCGACGGACAGCAGGGTCTCGCCGGTCTCGTCCGTCTCCGGTTCGGGATCGGGCACGGCGGGCAGATGCCGCGGCACCACGTAGGCCGTCGTCCAGGGCACGGTCTGGCTGGCGACCCTGGCCTGGTTCGCGCCTCCGGCGCGCTGCCGGTAGGGCCCGGACACATAGGCGGCGCGGAAGCGGGTCAGCGCCTCGACCCCCGACTTGAGATAGCCGCTGCCCGGCTGCGGGGGCAGCTGGTAGGCGTCGGGCACGCCGAGGACGCCGCGGCTCTCCATCGCGGAGAAGGTCCGCAGCCCGATGCGGTACGAGAGATGGCTCTCCAGTTGGTGCATACGTCCCTCGTCGAGGCGCTGCGAGGCCAGCAGCAGATGCACGCCGAGGCTGCGCCCGAGCCGGCCGATCATCACGAAGAGCTCCATGAAGTCACGGTGGGCGGAGAGGAGTTCGCTGAACTCGTCGACCACGACGAAGAGGCTGGGCAGCGGTGCGAGCGGGGTGCCCGCGGCGCGCGCCTTCTCGTAGTCCAGCGCCGACGCGTAGTTGCCCGCGCTGCGCAACAGCTCCTGGCGGCGGATCAGTTCGCCGTGCAGCGCGTCCTGCATGCGGGAGACCAGAGCGGCCTCGCCCGCGAGGTTGGTGATGACGGCCGAGGTGTGCGGCAGCTCGTCGAGTCCGAGGAAGGTGGCGCCGCCCTTGAAGTCGACCAGCACGAAGTTGAGCGCCTCGGAGGAGTTGGTGAGCGCCAGCGCGAGCACCAGCGTCCGCAGCAGCTCGCTCTTGCCCGAGCCGGTCGCCCCGATCAGCATCCCGTGCGGGCCCGAACCGCCCTGCGCGGACTCCTTGATGTCCAGCTCCACCGGGGTGCCGTCCGCCCCGACCGCGATGGGCACCCGCAGCCGGGCGGGCCCGGTGCTCCGCGTCCACAGGGCGGGCGGGTCGTGGCGGTGGAGGTCGCCGATGCCCAGCAGGGCGGTGAGCTCCACATTGGTCGCGAGCGGCTCGCCCGTGTCCGGGCCGGTGCCCATGCGGTACGGGGCGAGACGCCTGGCCAGCGCGGTGGCGCCGGTGGTACCGAAGCCGTCGGGGCGCCCGAGCAGCGTCGTCTGCTCCTTGCGGTCGCGGTCGGTCCGCACGAGCCCGAAGGTGTCCGCGGTGACGTCGAAGCGGAGGGTGACCCGGCCGGGGCGCCAGGTCAGCGCCCCCGAGAGGTCGAGGACGACGGTGTTGCGGAGCCCCGGGCCGTCCAGCCGGTGGCCCGAGGGCACGGTCCCGCCGTCCACGACGATCACGGTGAACGGCTCCTCGCGGCCGGGCGCCGCGTCCGGGTCGAACGGGGGGCGCTCCAGGAACTCCGCGCCGAGCAGGTCCTCCAGCTCGTTGAACGCGGCCCCGGACATCCGGGCGGGGCCCGCGCCGTCGCTCTCCTGGGGATGCATGTGGTGGGGGAGCCACTTGGCCCACTCCCAGTCCGGGCGCCGCTCGTCGGAGACGCACAGGGCCACCCAGACGTCGTCCGGCGCGTGGAAGGTGACGAGCTGGGCCACCATCGCGCGGGCCACGGACCGGATGTGCTCCTCGTCGCCCCGGAACAGCACCCGCGCCCAGGCCCGCAGATAGATGGCGATGGGCTGCTCGGGGACGGTGGCGTAGGCGCGGATGAAGCTGCGCAGGGCGTGCGCGGCGAGCGGCTCCAGGTCCTCCACCGGGCTCGTCGCCATCGGCGTCAGCCGCAGTCCGAGCTTCTGCTCCCCGACGGCGACCCGTACCTCGCCGAAGTCCTCGTCCTGCGGGCGGCGTTCCCACATCCGGGTCGAGCCCGCCAGTGACCACAGGGCGGCCGGCTCGGGGTGGCGCCAGGCCAGGGCGCGCTGCTGGTCGACGACGGCCGCCCTGACCTTGCGCCGGGTCTGGCCCAGATAGCGCAGGTAGTCGCGGCGCTCGCCCTTGAGCCGCTCCTTGCGCTCACTGCTCCTGCGCATGGCCTGGCCGACCATCATCGCCCCGGTCGACAGGACCATCAGGCCCAGCGCGAGATAGATGAAGCCCCCGCTGCCTTTGGTCATGCCGGGGCGCATGAACATCAGCATCATCGACACGGACATGAGCGCCATCGGGAGGTAGGTCCAGACGGCCGAGGAGTCCGGGACGACCTCGGGCAGCGTGGGCGGTTCCTGAAGGCTCAGCTCACCGTCGGGCATCTCCGGGCCACGCCGGCGGGCCGGCCGTCGGAACAGGACCACGCTCAAGGAGGGTCTCCATCGTTCTGTACGGAATCGTTGCGCACGGAGCGGTCACACAGGGGTTCGACGAAAGCATGGGCCGGGTCCCGTGAACGGACGGACAACGCTCAGGGGCGGCTCCGTGAACGCTTGCGGAGGGTCGGCCCCCGGCCCCCTCCGGGCTGCCGAGTCGTGCTTACGATCCGTCAGGCGTACCCCCGAACCTCCCTGGCGGCGACGCCTGTTCGGGTGCTACGGGCCCCGCGCCGTCCGGCCACCGCACCTCGGGAGAGAGGCCCCCATGACCGACACCCAGGTGGCCGGAGTGTGCCGCCTGACCGTCCGTGCTCCCGCCCGGATCATCGACCTGGCGGTGCCCGCCGACGTGCCCGTGGCCGACCTGCTGCCCGCGATCCTCGGATACGCCGGCGACGACCTCGCCGAGGAGGGCATCGAACACGGCGGCTGGGTCCTCCAGCGCCTCGGCGGCCCGCCGCTCGACGAGGAGCGCACCCTCGACTCCTACGACCTGCGCGACGGCGAGACCGTCCATCTCAGGCCGCGCACCGAGGCCCTGCCCGAGGTCCACCTCGACGATCTGGTGGACGGCATATCCACCACCATGAACGGCCGCCCCTACGGCTGGGGGCCCGCGGCGGGCCGGCGGCTGCTGTGCGGCCTGGCCGTGGCGGCCCTGCTGGCCGGGCTGGCCGTGCTGGCGCTCCCCGCGCGGGACACCGGGCTGCGCGCGCTGTGCGCCGCCCTCGCCGGGCTGCTGCTGCTCGCGGGCGCCGCGTCGGCGAGCCGGGCGGTGGGCGACGCGGGGGCCGCCGCCGCGCTGGGCTTCATGGTGGGGCCCTATCTGGCCCTGGCCGGCTGGCTGTTGACCGGCGGCGATCTCGGCGGCCCGCACCACGAGGCCGTACTCGGCCCCCGGCTGCTCGCCGCGTCGGCGGCCGGGGCGGGCGGAGCGGTGCTCGCCCTGGCGGTGGTGGCGGCGTTCGCCGCGCTGTTCCTGTGCGTGGCCGTGGTCGCGGCGTTCGGCGCGCTCGGCGGCGTACTGATGATCACCGCCGGTCTCTCGGCCGGTGAGTCGGCCTCGGTGTGTGTCCTGGCCGCCGTGGTGCTGGGGGCCTTCGTGCCGTCGCTGTCGTTCCGGATGTCCGGGCTGCGGATGCCGCCGCTGCCCACCAACGCCCAGCAGCTCCAGGAGGGCATCGAGCCCCACCCCACCGCCGTCGTCGCCGCCCGCACGGTCCTCGCCGACGGCTGGATGACCTCGCTGTACGGGGCCGTCGGGCTGGTCTGCGCCGCCTGTCTGGGGGTGCTCGTGCGCCGTGCGGGGCTGCCCGAGACCGTCCTGGTGTCGGTCCTGATCCTCCTCCTCGCGCTGCACGCGCGGGGGCTCGGCCATGTCTGGCAGCGGCTCTCGCTCGTGGTGCCCGCGGCCTGGGGCGCGCTGCTGCTCGCGATGGCCGGCGCCTGGTCGGCGACGCCGGGGGACCGGCTGCTGGTCACCGGCACCCTGCTCGCGGTCGCCGCGCTCGCCGCGATCCTCTCCTGGACCGTGCCCGGCAGGCGCCTGGTGCCGTACTGGGGACGGGCCGCGGAGCTGCTGCACTCGGCGACCGCGATCAGCCTGCTGCCGCTGACCCTGTGGGTGCTCGGGGTCTACGGCGACCTGCGCGCCCTCAACGCCTGAGCCCGGGGGAGCACCGTGCAGTCCAAACGCGATCAGGTCCAGGCCCACATGTTCGTCATGGGGCGCCTCACCTCCGGGATGCTCCGGGGAGATCCGGACGCCCCGGAGAGCCCTCAGGGACGGACCAACCGGGGCATCGCCCTGGGCATCGTCATCGCCGTGCTCCTGTCGGCGGGAGCCTTCGTGTTCGGGCTGCTCAAGCCCGGCACGACGGACTCCTGGAAGGAGGCGGGGACGCTGGTCGTCGACAAGGGCACCGGCTCCCGCTACCTCTACCTGGGCGGGCGGCTGCGCCCCGTGCGCAACTACGCCTCCGCGCGGCTGCTGGCGGGCGCGGAGATGAAGACCGCGCAGGTCGGGAGCGCCTCGCTGCGGAACACCCCGCACGGCACCCCGGTCGGCATCGCGGGCGCCCCCGACGTCCTGCCCGCCGCCGGTGACCTGGAGACCGGTGCGTGGCAGGTCTGTTCGGGGAGCACGACCGGCTCGGATGCCACCACGCTGGCCGTGGGGGCGGACGGCGCGGGGCAGGGCCTCGCCGCCGGGCAGGCCCTCCTGGTGCGCGGGCCCGACGGCGCCGACCATCTCGTGTGGCACGGCAGCAAGCTCAGGCTGGACCGCGAGCAGGGCGCGGCGGAGGCGCTCGGATACGCCTCCGCACCCCGGCTTCGGGTATCGGCGGCGTTCCTCAACGCCCTGCCCTCCGGGCCCGGTCTGGAGCCCCCCGAGGTCGAGGGCCGGGGTGGGAAGGGGCCGGAGCTCGGCGGCCGTGGGACCCGTATCGGCGAGGTCTTCCGGATCACCGTCCCCGGCGCGGCCGGCCGCTACCACCTGCTCACCGAGGACGGCCTCGCACCGCTCACGGCCACCGGCGCCGCCCTGGTCCTGGGCGACCCGGAGACCCGGAGCACGGTGTACGGCGGCCGGTCGGCCACCGCGTCCGACCTGGGGGCGGACGCCCTCGCGGAACACCGTGCGCCGGTCACCGCGGACGACGGGGGCCTCCCGGAGTCACCGCCCGAAGCGGTGTCCCTCAAGGACGGGCAGACGCTCTGCGCCCGGGTCCAGGCCGACGCGTCGGGGACCAGGGTGAGCGTGGTGCTCACCCCGCGCGGCGCGCTGGGACCCGCCGCACAGGCCCCCGCCGACGGGCTGACCCCGGCCTGTGTGCGGGTCGGCCGGATCACCGTACGGCCGGGCGGCGGTGCCCTGGTGCACGCACTCGGAGCGGGCGGCGGTGCGGTGGGCGGCACGGTCTACCTGGTGACCGACACCGGCATGAAGTACCGGGTGGGCAGCGAGAAGGCGGCCGAGGCGCTCGGCTACACCGTGGGCCGGGCCGAGGGCCTGCCCGCTCCGCTCCTCGCGATGCTCCCGACGGGACCGGACCTGACGCCCGAGTCGGCGGCGACGGGACGTGCCGTCACCACCGCGGCCCGGTGCGATCCGAAATGACGGGATACCGGAAATGGGCGGCGTACGGAAAGTGAATTCCCGGGGCGGCGGTCGCCAATGGAGAGCGACGGACCGAGGAATTCCCAGCAATTCATTGCTGCCTCAACTGCCCCTTGTTTACGTTTGTTTCGACGCGACGCCCTCAGCCGTCGCCATCACCAGGAGGTGCTGTCCATGGCGGGCATGCAGCAGTCGGAGGCACGCGCCACACAGAACGGTGTGACCGCGCTGGAGCAGGCGTTCACCGGTATCCAGCGCAGCCGGCAGGACGTCGAGAACATGAAGTTCAACCTCGCCTCGGGGCTCAAGGGCTCGGACGGCAAGGCGTACCAGGACCTGCTGAAGCAGTGGGACGACCAGGCGGAAATCATCTCCCGCAACGTCCGCGAGATGGTCGACACCCTCAACGAGACGCTCCGGACCCAGGGCATGACCCAGGGATCGGCCAACGAGTCCATCAACCAGGCGTACAGCCAGTCGCAGTCGGTCTTCGACGCGCTGAAGGGCTGACCCTCCCGAGTACCGCGACGCCCCCACCGCAATTCCGTAACGCCGCGAAACGAGGCCGGACATGAGTGATTTCAGCGACGGTTACATCTATGTCGACTACTCCCATATGCAGAATGCCGCCGACGACATGGTCCAGCAGACCAAGGCGATAGCGAGCATTCTCGTGAACCTGGACGCCGAGCTCCAGGAACTCAAGAACACCTGGGAGGGCGAGGACCGCCAGGTGTACACGCAGAAGCAGGTGGCCTGGAACCAGGCGGTCGACGCGATGAAGGGCCTGCTCGCCAGCCACTCGGCGCTGCTCACCGACGTCTCGGGCAACTACCAGTACAGCGAGAAGTCCCTGACCCAGCTGTGGGAGGGCGTCCGCGTCGGTCGCTGACCGGCTGGACGCGTCCCGACGGGCGGCTGCCCCCGGCGCGGCCGTGGCGGCCGCCCCCACGATCTGTTCCCACGGCACCAGGAGGTAACGGCATGGCGCAGGGTGCGCCCGTGAACCTGGACAAGGTCTGGCTGGAGAACTTCCTCCAGCGCGACGTCCAGGGGTTCTCGGAGGAGATACGCAAGATCCAGGGCGACGGGCCGACCGTACCCGCGCTCTCCAGTCTGCTGCCGGAGGGTGACCACCCGGACGGTGTGCTCGCCGGTGCCGTGCTCCCGCTGACGATCGGCGGAATGACGAAGGACGGCGTCACCAACGGGCAGCGCCTCAACAAGGCGGTGGTCGACATGATCAACGACGTCACCACGATCCTCGACGAGCAGAAGACCCTCTTCACGAGCATCGAGGACAGCCTGGAGACGACGATCGAGAAGCTGTTCAAGACGCAGGGGGAGAATCTGGAGAAGATCGACGGACAGAAACTCCTCGACATCTTCTCCGACGTCGACGACGTGCTCGGCGGAGGCAACGGCGAGGACGACTGATCATGGCCGACGAGAACGTGAAGCCGCTGACCTCGGCCAACGACTCCTGGCACCAGGCCGTCTGGCTCTTCACCGGATACAAGGCGCCCCTGCGTGACACCCTTTTCACCAGCCTGACCGGCAATGAGGGAATTCCGCAGATGAAGGTGGAGATCAGCCGGCAGAGTTCCGTGACGTACGTCGATGTCAACGACCTCGACTGGATGACGGAGAACTCCGGCTGGCGCATCGAGAACACGGACTTCGTGATCCCCTTCTACGCGACCGGTGAGGACGACGCCTCCACGGGCGACCAGGTCTCGATGTACAAGGCCCGCTTCACGCTCCTCGGCAACAAGAGCAACGACGGCCCTCCGGTCGGGGGCGTGGTGGAGGGCGGTGAGTTCAAGAGCCAGTACGACAACCACCTCGGTCTGTCGGGGGACAAGGCGACCTGGAGCACCCAGGACCTCACCCAGTACAGCTACGGCACCGGCAGGGCACTGGAAGCGCTGCTGTACAAGGACCAGGGGACGCACAGCTTCGCGTGGAACGGCCTGGACGTCCCGAACGACCAGGCCGTCACACTGTCCTCCTTCGACACCGCGGCGGCCTCCTTCGACCGGGCCGCGCAGTTCTTCGTGGACCGCGCGGCGGCCGTGCAGGAGTGGGAGAGCAGGCTCGGGACGGAGCAGAACGAGGCCTGGCGCGGGCAGGCGGCGGGCGTCTTCTGGAACCTCGTGCACACGCTGGGGAAGCAGTACGCCGGCTATGCGAAGGACATGCGGCCGGCCGGTACGACGGGGTCCCTCCAGGGCGCCGAGATACGCCAGGCGAAGACGGACTTCCGCAATGCGGTGGTCGAGCTGCACCGCCGGTGGATGGACTGGGAACTCTATATGGGGAACCCGCTGCGATGGCTCCACGATCTGCTCAAGGAGATCGCCGACCATGTGTGGCACAACAACATCAGGCAGATCACCTACAAGGTGAACAGCACGGGGGGAATGTATCCCTCGTACTACACGACGTATCACACGACCGGCACCTTCGATCAGGACGCGACCCGGCTCGGAAAGGCCGATGCATTCGGCCCGCTGAAGGAACTCTCGACGTGGAAGAAGGTCGGGGAAAGGGCCATCGAGAACTGGCAGGCGTCGGTGATCGAGAATCTGGTGAAGCCCGCCGACGACGCCATCGAGAAGGTGCACAGCAGCTGGAGCACCAAGAACTTCGACCTCGGCTCCATCCGGACGAGGGGCAGCGACGACCTCTCCTCCCTGTACGCCGATGACCAGGCGGCCAAGGAGAAGGCCGAGGCGGAGGCCGCCGCGGCCGAGGCCAAGCGCCAGCAGGAGGAGTTCATCCAGTGGCAGAAGGACCAGGCCGCCGCCGCGGCAGCCGCCGCCGCCGCGGCCAAGGCCGAACAGGAGGCCAAGGAGAAGGCGGCCAAGGCGGAGCAGGAAGCCAAGGAGAAGGCGGCCAAGGCCGAGCAGGAGGCCAAGGAGAAGGCCGCAGCGGAGGAGCAGGCGCGGCGGGACAGGGAGGCCGAGGAGAAGCAGGCCCAGCAGGAGGCGAAGCAGGAGGCCAAGGAGAAGGAACAGGAGGCCAAGCAGGAGGCCAAGGAGAAGGAGGCCCAGGCCGCGCAGGAGGTGGCGCGCAAGGAGCAGGAGGCCAAGGAGGCGGAGGCGAAGGCCCAGCAGGAGAAGCTCCAGGCCGAGCAGGAGGCCAAGCAGGCGGAGCAGGAAGCGAAGCAGGAGGCCAAGCAGGCCGAGCAGGAAGCGAAGCAGGAGGCGAAGGAGAAGGAGGCCGAGGCCGCGCAGGAGGCGGCGCGCAAGGAGCAGGAGAAGCAGCAGGCCGAGCAGGAGCAGCGGCAGCTGGCCCAGGAGAAGGAACGCGAGGAGGCCCAGGCGCAGGCCCAGGCGGCCTACGACGAGCAGCGGCAGCAGATACTGGGCGGGGGACCGCTCAACGGCGGTTCTCCGGAGGCCCGTTCGCTGGAGGAGGCGCTCAGCAGGATCGGCTCCGACCCCGGAGTGATCGGCAGCGGTTCGCTCAACGGCTCCCTCGGCAGCGACGATCTGGCGTCCCTGTCCCCCACGACGATCAGCGGCCCCGTCTACCAGGGCGACGGCCTTCCCGGCCCCGACGGCGCACTCACGCACCTGGACGCGGACGGCCGGGTCGTCACGGACTACCCCGACGGCAGCAGCACGGTCATCGACCCGGACACGCACACGGCGACGGTCACCCGCCCCGACGGCACCTCCCTGACCGGCCCCCTGAACACCGGCGACACCCTGCCGAACCCCGACGGGAGCCTGACCCACCTCGACTCCGAGGGGCGGATCGTCACCGAGTTCCCCGACGGCAGCACCTCGGTCCTGGACCCCGGCACCGGCTCCACGTCGTACACCCTGCCGGACGGCACGACCACCTCCGGCTATCTGAACGGCACACCCGGCGCCCCGCTCACCGGGGACGCCTCGTACGCGTACGGCTCCTCCGACTCTCCGTACGGCTCCTACGAGGAGGAGCTCTACGACGAGCTCCCCTACGCCTCGCCCTTCGACCGGGCGGCCTCGGCGGACGCGACCACCTCCACACCGATGATCGGCACGCCGCTGAACACCGGGACGCTCCCCGGTTCGTCGCTGAGCGACAGCGGCCAGAGCGGCCAGAGCGGCCAGCCGACGGGCATGCCCATGGGAGGCATGCCGATGGGCGGGATGCCCATGGGCGGCCAGGGCGGCGGGCAGGGCCAGGGGACGAACGAGCGCATCCGCAGCGTGATCGACGGCGGCCAGGTCGTCAGCAACCGCAGACCCAGGGGCGGTACGGGCACGACGGCGGCCGGGAGAGCACCCGACGAGGCCCCCATCGCCCTGCCCAGGAACGCCACGACCACCAGCGGCATGCCCTTCGTGCCGCCCGCCGGCGGCGGCGCTCCGGCCCGGCCGCAGACGGAGAGCGGCGACCGCGCGAGAGACGCCTGGATCCAGGAGGAGGAAGACGTCTGGGGCACGGACGAGGGAGGCGCGCCCGCCGTGATCGGCCGATGAACCCGGGGGAGCCGCGCGAGCCCATGGAGCAGCGCATCGCCAAGGCCATGGCCGAACTCCAGGCCGTGGAGACCGCTGTCGCCCGTGCCGAGGAGGAGCTGCGCGACTCCTCGCTCACCGTGCGCTCGCGCGACCGCGCGGTCGAGGTGACCGTGGGACCCCAGGGCGAGCTGACGGGGCTGCGCTTCCTGGACAGCCGCTACCGGAACATGCCGGCAGCCCAGCTCGCCGCCTCGGTGCTGGAGGCCGCCGACCAGGCGCGGGCGGAGATGGCGTACCGGGTGCGGGAGATCTTCGAGCCGCTGACCCGGCCCACCGGCGTCGCCCCGGAGTTCGGCGGCTTCGACGTCGACTGGGACCGCGTCCTCGGTCCCGCGTACGGCGGGGAGGGAAGCGGCCGTGGCCGTTCGGCGAGCGACCGGCTGCGGGACGAGATCCACGACGACTCCGACGACACACGGCCGGGCACACGAGGAGGGGGCAGACGATGAGCGGGGTGTACGAGGCGGACCCGGGCGGGCTGCGGCGCAGCATCGAGGAGATGAAGAGCCTGCCGGCGCTGGCGAAGCGGATGGGCCAGGACTTCCGGCGCCAGGAGAACGACTACACGGACTGGCCGGGCTGGACCGACGACTTCGCCCGGGAGGTGCGCCCGAAGTACGAGGAGAACAACGCGTACTGCACCGACATCGCCCACGGCCTGTACGAGGCGCTGGACGTGCTGGTCTCGGCGACGCTCACCAACCTGGAGAACATCGAGGGCACCCGGACCGACGCCACGGAACAGATCGCGGCCCACCGCAGGAAGACCGACGAGGCGCTCCACGGCGACGGCGGGCAGGGGAAGCGCTGAGTGCAGGAGATCAATTTCCCCGAGGACGTCAGGAAGATGCTCTGGATCCTGCTCGGCGAGATGCCGTTGCAGGCCCGGGAGAACCTGGCGTGGGAGAGCCGTGCCCTCTACCTCGACCTGGGGAAACGGGTCCTCGAAC
Organism: Streptomyces sp. NPDC002125; assembly: GCF_053593715.1. Classification (NCBI taxonomy): domain Bacteria; kingdom Bacillati; phylum Actinomycetota; class Actinomycetes; order Kitasatosporales; family Streptomycetaceae; genus Streptomyces; species Streptomyces sp. NPDC002125. The sequence goes on from NZ_JBSFDD010000003.1 coordinate 443,105, forward strand.
TGCGTGACGCCGTACAGCAGTCGGTGCTGAACGCCGGGCGGGCGCTCCCGGAGGACGTCGCGCGGGGATACGTCCAGGGGCTGTCCCTGCTGACGGACGACGGCGGGGTCAACCGGCTCCAGGAGCTCGTCGACCAGCTGGACGACATGGCCGACGGCCAGATCGACTACTCGATGAAGATCCAGGAGTCGAAGTGGGAGATCATCGCCGAGATCGTCATGCTCCTGATCGAGCTGGCCTTCCTCGCGGCCATGGCGTTCTTCACCGGCGGCACCTCGATCTCCCAGATGGCGCTGGCCAGGGCGCGCAGCCGGCTGGCGGTGCTGCTGATCATCGACCGGCTGCTGCGGATGACCCATATCGCGCCCGCGCTCAGCGGGGCGTTCGCCGAGGCCATCCAGACGCTGGCGGTCAAGCTCGCCCAGATCGCGTTCAACCCGCCGGCCCGCAGGCCGCCGGGCATCGACTGGGGCGATGTCGGCAAGGCGGCGGCCTTCGGGGCGCTCGGAGGTCTCTTCGAGGGCGCCTTCGGGCACTTCTCGGACAAGTTCAAGAACTGGTTCAAGAACAGTGCCGACTCCTTCGACCATCTGGACATCATCGACTTCCCGAAGCGGAATCCGTTCCTGGCCAAGGGGCTCAACGAGGTCTACGACATCCCCGCCGTCTTCGTCGTCTCGGGGCTCAGCGAGACGCTCGCGGAGGTGCTGGTCACCGGACTCTTCGACGGGAAATGGGAGTTCAAGTGGGAGACCTTCGTGGGCTCCGGCACCAGCGGGGTGTTCGGCATGTACGCGGAGTCCGCGATCGGGGGCGGGGCGCTGTGGCTGAACACCAAGTTCTTCGCCACCCCGGTGCCGCAGGGCGGGGTCAACGATCTGCCCGGGCCGGCCGACAGGAGTGGTGACGGCCCGCCGGACACCACCCGGGTGCCCGTTCCGACGGTGACCACGGGCGGGCCGTCCACCGCCGTGCCGTCGCCGCTGCCGCCCGTGCCCGCGGCGACGCTCTCCACGCCGCCGCCCTACACCGCGCCGCCGGTCTCGCCGCCGCCCCCGTACTCCCCGTCGCCGGTGACGGGCGACCTGCCGTCCCCGTCCATGGCCGTGCCGCCGGTGCCGACGGTGAACGGCAACCTGTCCTCCACCGTCCTGCCGCCGGTGTCCGCCGGGCAGCCGACCGGGACGGGGCCGTACGGTACGACGCGCACGGCGCCGCCCGTGATCCTGCCGGAGACGTCGCCGGTCGTCCTGCCGGCATCGTCGGTGCCGCTGCCGCAGTCCTCGCTTCCTGGTCCGCCGGGTGCGGTGCAGTCGTCGTCACTGCCGTCGTCGATGCCGTCCTCGCCTTCGGCGTCCCCCGTGTCGTCCTCCCCGGGATCGCCGTCGCCCGGTTCGTCGCCCGTGTCGTCGGCGCCTTCGTCGTCCGTGCCGTCCGACGGGCGGGGGCCGGAAGCGGTGCTGCCCGATGCCGTGGACGCGGACGCGGAGGAGGAGGCGGCGGCCACGTCGGGGCCCACGGCCGCGGCGCCGTCCTCGGTGCCGCCGCCGGGCGCCGCGTCGGCATCCGCACCGGCCGGCGCGCCCGCCTCCTCGCCCGCGCACGGGTCCGCCCCCGGCGCGCGCCCGGCGGGCGTCGGCGAGCAGCAGGGGGCGCCGGACGCCGTGCGGGACCCGGTGCGGGACCTGGCCACCGGTGAGGACCTGGAGGGGGAGCACCAGGGCCCTGCGCGGGAGCCGGAGCCCGAGCGGTCCGGCTCGCAGGCGGAGGGCGGGCCCGTACGGTCCTCCCCGCTCCCCGAGGCCGCCGCCCCTGGCTCGCCCGCCTGGGAGGCGGCCCGCTCCGGCACCGATCCGGTGACCCGTGCGCACACCTGGGTCGACCCCGTGTCTGCGGCTCCGGACCCGCAACGGCCCGGCCGGACCACGCAGTTCGCCGTGAACTCGAAGTTCGACGTACGCCGCTTCGAGGTCGGAGGCGAGAGCGTCACCGATCTGACCGTCAAGGTCGGTGCGGGCGCCACCGGCGAACTCCCGGACAACGTATGGGAGAAGGTGCTCAGCGGAGTCGGTGAGGCGTTCAACGCCCCGGGGCACCGGCTGCCGAACGGGGACCTGCTGCACGTGACCGTGGAACGGGTCGAGACCGACCCGCATCCGAGCGGGCTCAACGTCCGGTTCATCCCCCGCGACGAGCAGATGACCCGGTCCGCATGGTGGGCCGACGCCGATCCCGTCGACTACGCGCACGAGATCGGCCATCTGCTCGGGCTGCGTGACGAGTCCCGCCACGCGGTCGCGCCGCACCGCCCCGATGTCGAGGGAAGCCTGCTGGGGGACTACCGGCGCCCGGCGCCCGAGGGGCTCGCGCAGGGCGGGCTGCGGGGCCGCCACCTCCAGCTGCTGGCCGCCCACATCGGGGACGTCGGCCCCGCCGGGACGACGGCCGCCGCGCCCCCGCCGCCCGCCCGGCCGCGCACCGTCGGCGGGCACCCCGGCGCGGAGCCGTACGCTCCCGTCCTTCCCACGCAGGAGAAGGAGGCGCCGGCCACCCCGAAGCCGACGGTGACCGTCTCCGGGACGCTCCCGAAGCCGGAGACCGAGCCGGAGACCAAGCCGGAGACCGAGCCGGAGACCAAGCCGGAGGTCGAATCTCAGCCGAAGGACAAGCCCGAGCCGAAGCCGCAGCCGAAGCCGAAGCCCGAGCCCACCCCGCCCCCGAAGCAGAAGGAGTGGATCCGCACCACTCTCGACCGGACGCGGCCCCCCGTCCTGGACCCGGCCCTGACCCGGCCGCTGGGCGGGCGCCGGGCTCCGGTGGACTTCGGCAACGGCACCCGTATGCCCGACTACATCGACGACGTACAGGCCCTGCTGGACGGTGTGCCCGACGACATCATCGGCGAGCTGCTCTCCGGTTCCCTGACCTTCGGGCACAGCGATGTCGTCCTGCGCGGCACCGGACAGGCCCTGGCGGAGATCGAGCGGGTGCTGGCGGGAGACGCCGGCGACGTGATGGGCGACGTGACGTACGCCTTCCGGCACGAGCCCAAGACCCTCGCCGGGGACGGCCGGGTGTTTCCGTACACCGCGGCGGACGGCAGCGTGCGCAAGCTGTCGCTGGTCGTGCGGCACCACGGCGACTGGGAGCAGTTCGACGACGCCTACGGCAACCCGGTGAAGGTGGACGGGATGCACCGCTCGGTGGCCGCCGCCGGGCAGAGCAAGACCATGCAGTCCACCACCCAGATCGCGCTGGGCGGACCGGTCGGCCCCATGGGGACGGCCGCGTTCAGCGGATTCGGCCGGCTGGGGCTGCGGTTCGGGTTCACCGACAAGGTCTCGTACGGGCAGGCCGACCAGCACACCAGCCAGACCGAGACGCGCGCCCTGGACGGCTCGCGGGTCTATCTGGACCACGCCTATTACGAACTGCGGCTCACCGACGCGGACGGGCGGCCGGTGGACGGCCTGCGGCCGGGCACGGAGGGCGCCGCGTTCCACGGCTTCAGCATGCGGGACGGCCTCTCGGTGCGGCTGCCGGACAGCGTCACCAGCGGCACGGCCCGCCCGGGGCGCATCCCGCGCTCCCTGGAGCTGGGCCGGCAGTCGGCGTACCGGCTGGTGCGGACCGAGGGGTTCGGGCCCGTGGCCCGGATGCGGGACTGGGCGGCGGCGGAGATCGGTGTGCTGCCGGGCAGCACGGCCTACCGTGAACTGGACGCTTTCTTCTCCTCGTTGAGCTTCCAGCGGCAGGGCCCCGCGCTGTCGCGGGGCCGGGTGACGACCGTGCCGCTGGTCGCTGACGACACGGTCCGCACCCCCCTCGGCGTGTTCGTCGTCGATGTCGTGCCGGGCCGGGCGACGCTGATCACGGAGACGTCCGACGCCGAGATGCGCGACATCAACACCTCGACGGTCCGCAACGAGCGCGGCCTTCAGAAGACGGCGGCGTTCGGGATCGACGGTGTCGTGGGCCCGGCCTTCAACTTCTTCGACCTCGCCGACGGGAATCTCAACCTGCGGCTCCAGTTCGGGCCCGCGTTCCGCTATCTCTTCTCCGTGTCGCGGACCGCCGCGCTCGGCGGCTCGGGCTCCGTCAAGTCTGCGGGCCAGGTGAAGGGCGACCTGACCGGGCTCTACCTCGTACGCAAGACGGTCTACGTCAACCGGAGTGGCAGCACCGCCCCGCCCCAGCGGTTCCACACCTGGAGCGTGGACCGGATGACGCGCACGGAGGCGCGGCGGCTCGCGGGCTGGGACGACGGGCTGCGGCGGGCGCTGACGGCGGGCGCGCCGCCGCCCTTCGCGCCCGCCTATCTGACGGTGGACCGCCCCCCGACGCTGGGCATGCACCGGGTGGAGGAGTTCGCCTTCACCGACGGTGCGCGGTCGGCGGTGACGGATGCCTCGGGGCGTGAGCGGACCATGCTGGACACCTTCGCCGACGAGGTCCTGACCAGGCTCGCCGCGGAGTATCCGCGCCTCGTCGCGCGGCTCGACCAGCTCGCGCCGCGCGAGCGCAGGACCTGGCGTGAGCGGACCGTGGCCCTGCTGGAGTCACCGGGGCCGTTCGCCCGCCCCGCGTCGTCGCTGTGGCGCACCGACGAGGAGTACCGCACGGCGCTCTCCAACACGCTGGAGGTGCTGGCCGCCCTGTCGTACCGGAGCATGGCGGGGAACCTGGAGGCGCTGACGACGACCGGGATCAGAATCCGGTTCAACGAGCCCGGCAGGCTGGGTCAGGGGCACCGCTACATCTGGCTGCACGCCGAGCTGACCAACCGCCGCTTCGAGGGTGTCCAGGACGACTTCAAGCTGCGCTACAGCACGGTCGGCGTCGAGCGGGTCGACGGCCAGAAGAGCGCCAAGCGCGTCAAGGAGCTCGGTTTCGAGGGGCAGTTGGCCTTCCGTGATCCGAGCGCGGACGACATCGGCGCCCCGAACAACGCGGGAGTGCTGACGCTCGGGGCGCGCAAGGGGTGGCAGTCCGACCAGGAGACCGGCTTCGGCGCGACGGCCACGTACGAACCGATGACCGTGAGCGCCGGGCCCTCCCACCTGTACCGCTACGACCTCGCGCTCACCGTGGACCGGGGAGGCTACTGGCGGTTCCGGGGGCTCCTGAGGGGGACGGCGACCCTGGGGCTGCTGGGGACCCAGCCGTTCGTCTTCCACCAGGCCCGCGACCTGCTGATCGGCTCCCGTCCCGGTGGCGGCACGATCGGCGGCGGGCCGATGACGGGGCAGGTGCTGATCAGCATCCCCGGCAGTCACGCGCCCGCCGTCGATCCGCACGCCCGGGGCAGGGCCAACCCTTTCCTGAGCATCGGGCAGCAGCCGGTGCGCCATCTGCGGCCCGAGCGGGCGAGGGCGCTGGCGCTCGGCGAGCCGGCCCGGTCCGGGACCCTGGTGCGTGCCACCGACGTCGTCGGGGACCCGGGTCCGGTGTCGGCGGACGGCCGGGGCTCACGGCTGTTCCGAGACCTCCAGAACCATCCGTTCCTGACCATCGGCGTCGTGCCGTCCCCTGCCCTCATGGACGCGCTCGGCGGGCTGCTGGACGCCGGGTCGGGCGGGGCGTGGCAGCTCACCGAGGAGGGCGCCCCGACCCGGGAGTCGGTCCTGCGCGCCTTCCAGGCCCAGTACCTGACGGCGAACTTCGACCAGAGCTCGGGTCCGCTCGGCTGGACCGCGGCCGGGCTGATGGGCAAGGGGCCGTACGCCACCCTCTGGGCGACCTTCCGCCATCTGACGGCGGTGAGCGACATCCGGGCCCTGACCGGCTCCGTCCCGATGGACACGGAGATGGTGCTCGGCGGTACGGGCCAGACCTCGGGGAAGCTGACCAGGACGTCGACCTTCTTCACCGGCGGGCAGCTCACCTACGCCCGTTCCCACGCGACGGGGCCGGGACTGCTGGGCACCTACGGCCTGGTCGCGAGCCCCTGGTCGACGGCCGACCAGTCGAACACGACCGTCACCCGTGCCGTCGTCCACGACATGAACCGCAAGGGCTTCGGCCACCAGGTGCTCGTGACGGGCACGGTGGAGCACTGGCTGGCGCTGGCGGCGAGCCTGATCGGCGCGCGGGCGGCGGGCCGGGCGCTCGTCCCGGACTGGCTCGCGGCGGCGGCGGGCCGGATGACGACGGTGCCGGGCGGCTGGCTGGCCCATGTGCCCGAGAAGAGCGCCCACCTGGTCGGCCTGATCGACGACGGCATGGGCGACGTGCCGCGCTACACCGCCCGCCGGTGGTCCCCGCAGCCCTGGTTGCAGGGCAACAGCTTCGGCACGTACCCCGTCAACGCGCTCGATCCGACGGCGGTGCTCGCCGCGTTCGACCGGAAGACGCACGCGCTCGGGCTGGACGAGGCCGGCCGGGAGCGGGTCCGCACCCTGGTGTCCTCGCGTGTGCTGCGCTCCCTGGACAAGGAGATGGCGGGCACCGGCACGTCGGTGCCCGCCCGTACGGGGGCGTGGGGGTGGCACAGCTTCCGGATCGGGAAGCGGCAGGTCCGCATCCGTGTCCAGGTCCTGCCCGGCACACCGTCCTTCGAGATGCTCGACCACAGCGTGGAGATGGAGGAGAACCGGCGGGCCATCGAGACCGTGCAGGAGGGGGCGGAGTCCTCGAAGGGCGCGGACGTCGGCTATCTCGTCGGCGAGGGCGTGCACACCGGGGACCGTACGGCCCCGGCGGCCGGCCCCACCTTCACCGAGACGGGGTCCGGACGGCAGACCACCGGGGCGAGCCGGACGGCCTCCACCCTGACGGTGTTCCGGGCGGCGTCCACGGAGCCGTACGCGGAGATCGCCACCCCGTACCGCATCCGGATCACCCTGGAGGCGGACGACGCCCCCGCCCCGGACGAGGCGGACACCTCGCTGAAGGGGCGGGCGGTGGCGGCGCGCGACCGGTTCAGGGGCAAGCAGGTCCTCACCGAGGAGGGCCCGGCCGGAACCCTGCGCGAGCACGTGCCGCTCAGCCTGATGGCCCCGGACGGCGACCCCGGCTCCGATCCCCTGCCACCGCCGTCCCTGCCCGCGCTCGCCCCGCCCCGGCCGGGCGTCCCGGAGAACGCGCTCGGGCCGTACACCAAGCACGGCGACGGCAGCCTGAGACCGTTCCGCTTCCCCGACACCGGCTTCGACGTCCGCCGGATCATCGGGCTCGCGGACATCCGGATGGCCAGCACCTACGCGGTCGCCCTCTCCTACGACGCGGGCTTCTCCACGGACGCGGACGACGCCCCCTACCGGGCCAGGGACACCGGACTCACCCGGCTGGGCACCGGCTCCGCGCAGGCGCTGGAGGACGGGGAGAGCAACGCCGCCCTGTCGGCGTACTACCACCAGGCCGTCACCCTCGGCGGCTACCGCGTCCCCGGGCTCACCGAGAAGAGCGTCATCGGCAACGAGAGCGCCCAGCTCGACCTGTACGCCAAACCCGACTTCAGCCGGGCCACGCTGCTCACCGTCGCCGACGGCAAGAAGATGGAGATGCTCCGCCGGGCGGGCGAGAGCGCCGCGACGAGCGTCGGCCGGGAGAGCGTCCAGGACTCGGCGATCGGGGCCGGTGTCCTCATCAGCTCCGACCGGACCGGGCTCAACCAGCTCGGCGCCTCGGGCACCGGACCGTACGCCGGCACGGGCGACTCCCTCGCCACCTCCGCCGACCAGCTGACCTCGGTCAACACCAAGCCCAAGACGGGCCGGGTGTTCCTCTTCGCGGTGCCCACCACCTGGCTCAGCGTCGCCGACGTGCAGCGGGGCATCAAGGACAGCCGCATCGGACGGTTCGTCGGCGGCGCGTTCGGGAGCGTCAGGCCGGGGCTCAAGGCGGTCGCCTCGGAGGCCTACGCGGTCGTGTGGGTACGCGACGACATCGCCCGGGAGCTCGGGCTGATCGACGAGACGAACTTCCCGGCCCGGGTCGGCGCCGCCTGGGACGCGGTCGGCAGCGCGAGCAAGGCCTGGGTCGACGCCGACAAGGCCTACTGGAAGAAGCGCCGGGGAGCCCTCGCCCTGCGCGAGGCGCGGGACGCCGCCGAGAGCGCCCTCGCCCCGGTCCTCGCGACCGCCACCGCCGACCGTCGCCGCCTGGACCTGGCGTACGACGCCGCCGAGACCGCCAGGACCGCGCACGAGGCGGCACAGCTCCGGCTCGACTCCGTACGCGACACCGGGCAGCGGGCGGTGCGGGACGCGACCGCGGCCCTGGAGACGCTGGAGGAGACCGACACGGGCGAGGCGGCCCACGACGGCTGGGCCGGGCTCGTGCGCGACCAGATCGACGACGCCCGCGCCGCTCTGAAGGCCGCCGAACAGGCCGCCCGGGACCAACTGGCCGCGGAACAGGGCCGCATGGACGTCGTACGCCGCCGCACGGAAGTGGTCGACCGGCGGGTCGCCAGGGCGGAGAAGGACGTGGCCTCCTCGCGCCGCCGGGTCCAGGAGGCCACCCGGCGACGGGACGCCGCCCTCACGGCCTTCGGCAACCGCCGGACCCTGCTCGACGGGCTGAGGGCGACGGCGGAGACGGCGGCGGCCGAATACCACCGGGTCAGGGCGGGCGCGGACCAGCTCACCCGCTGGCACCAGGAGGCGGCCACCCCGGAGGGCCGGGAGCGGCTCGGCGGACGCGCGGAACCGCCCGCCGTCGTGCATGTGAAGGCCCCGGCCGCCCCCGCACCGCCGCCGCCCCCGGCCCGCCCCGTGTACACCAGGACAGGCACCGGCGAGGACGCGCGGCTCACCTCGCCCGACCAGGTCACCTACACCCTCCACGACGTGCCCAGGGACGGGGACGCCTTCCTCCACGCCCTGCTGGAGGGGCTGAGCAGGACGGCGCCCGAGCTGCTCACCGACCGGGGCATCGACCTCACGGACCGGCGCGCGGCAGTCGCCGCGCTCCGGCCGCTGCTCGCGAGCCGGCTCGACGACCCGTCGGACGCCGACCTGCTCGACCTGGTCGCGCCGGACGACACGGACACCTTCAGCGACGCGGAGGTCACCGCGGCGGGACTGCGGGGGGCGGGCCCCCTGGGCGTGGACACCCCGGGCGGCCGTGAGTTCGACGGGCTCGACGGGCTGATGCCGCACTCCGTCACACCGGACCGCCGGGCCCGCGCGGCGCTGGCCATCGCCCAGCTGACGCGGCCCGGCGACGCGGACGGGGAGGCCGGGTGGAACCACGGGGCGGCGGACCTGCTCCCGGCCCTCGCCGCGCGGACCTTCGGCGTGGACATCACGGTGGTCGACGCGTCGGGCCGCCCCCAGGTCTTCCACCCCGCGCCCAGCGACACCACGGGCACGCTCGACCTGCTCCTCGGCGGGCCCGCGGGACCGCCTCCCCATGTGGTGCTGAGCCTCGCGGACCGGCACTACCAGCTCGCGGTACGGGAGGACGCGGAGGCTCCGGGGACGAAGTCCTCCGAGGCCGGAGGGAAGGCACCCGGGGGGAAGTCCCCGGAGGCCAAGGGCCCCGAGGGCTCCAAGGGCCCCGAGGACTCCAAGGACCTCAAGGACCTCAAGGGCTCCCAGGACGCCAAGGACCCCAAGGGCAAGGGCAAGGCGCCGGAAGGAAAGGCTCCCGAGGGCGACGGGGCGGTGTCCGCGAAGAAGACCGGCCCCCTCTCGCCGGGTCGCCCCGCCCGGGGCCGGCCCGTGACCGTCCCCGGGTCCGGCGAGTGCCTGCTGTTCTCGTTCATGGCCGGCGACCCCGCCTATCTGCGCAACCGGCTGCCGGGCCTCGCGGAGTCGGACCCCGCCGCGTACGCCTGGCTCGGCGACCCCCGCACCGTACGCGCCGGTCTGACGGCCGCCGCTGCCGCCACCTCTCCCGACGGCACGTACGAACAAGGCCCGGAGGCGGTCGTCGCCGCCCGGATGCGCGCCGCCGTCGACGGCTATGTCAGGGCGAGCCGGGGCCGGCTGCACCCGCACATCATCGGCCAGTTGCGCATGTCGGCGGCCCCGGACTTCGCCGGCCGCATCGGCGGACTCCACCGGACCGCACTCGTCACCCTGCTCGCCCACCACGGAGTGGACGCGGACACGCTGGTGGACCGTTCGGACGCGGGTCTGCGCCGGGAGCTGACCACCCTCTACGCGACGAGTGAGGCGCCCCTGGACGACGTCGAGCTCCAGACCGTCCTGGACGCCGTCGCCCACTGGGAGGACCGGTACATCGACCCGGTGGGCGAGATCTTCCTGCCGCTGCTCGCCCATGCCTTCGAGGTCCGGGTGGAAGTGGCGAGGGACGGCCTGCTGTTCGACGAGAACCGTGCCGGGCTGCGGGACGCGTCCCGGGTCATCGAGGTGCACTACAACGGGCACAACCACTACAACGGCAGTGGCGCGGCACCCCGCGACCTCCTCACCTTCGGCGAACAGGTCGCCCCCAAGCGGGTCAAGGACGAGGAGCGGGACGCGGCGGGCGACGTACGCGTGAATCCGCTGTGGGTGCCCCTGGACGAGGTCGATCCCGACCTGCTGGTCACCGGCAGCAAGGACGCCGTGTGGATCTACACCGTCACGGGGGACGGGCGGGTGCTGCTGGGCAGCGAACAGCCGAGCGCGATCGTGACGCCGGAGCAGTTCGACGCGCTGCTCACCGGCATGCGGCGCGTGACACCCGAGCTGACCGCCGATCAGCTCCGCGCGCAGCTCGACGGACTGGGTCACACGGGGATCGCCGCGGACTTCGGCGGGAAGGGGCGGACGGTCCCCGGCCTGAGCCGGGTCTCCGGGGAGTTCCGGTGGAACGCGGAGCGCGGCCGGTGGACGGTGAACGACAAGTCGGGCCGCTACATGAGCGAGTCCGTGCGCCCCGGGCTCGATCCCGCGGTCGCGGCGGGCTGGCTGGAGCGGGTGGCCGGTCTCTTCACGGACCGGCTGGGCGTGCGGGTCGTCCCCGACCAGGTCAAGACGTCCGCCGCGCCACCGCCCGAGGGCGGTTCCGCGCCGCCGCCCGCCCCGCCGGTGGTCCCCCTGGAGGGACACGTGTCGCTCGCCGAGCTGGACGCGATCGGGGTGACGCTGTCGGCTGGGCAGACCGCGCAGGCCGTCCTGCTCGGCAGCCGGCTTCCGGTGGAGGGGCTGGGACTGACGCCGGAACAGCAGCGGCTGGTGCGGGTCCAGCGGGGCGAGCCCGACACCTCCGCGCCCACGCGGCTGCTCCTCGACTCGCCGGAGCCCTCGTCCCCGGCGAGCAGCGTCGACTCCCTCTACATGATCATGGACTGGGAGGACGGGGAGTCCGGTGAGGGCAGCCCGTCCCCCGAGCCGGGGCCGGACCACCACCAGATCCTGGTGGACCTCTACGGCCCGGACATCGACGGCAACCCGCTCTATCCCACGCTCCGGGAAGCCCTCGTGCGGCTGGACACCCTGCGCGGGAACGGCCCCCGGTCGGCGCTGCGCGACGGCCCGTTCGACCTGGACGCGGTGGCTCGGTACGTCCTGGGCCTCGGCGAGCAGGAGCCGGTGACCAGGGCGCGGCGCGGCGAACTGTTCCGGGTGGCGCTCGACGAGAACGTGGAGGGCGCCCGGGGCCTCGCCGAGCTGGCCGCGTTCCACCTGGTGCTCGAAGGGGTGTTCGCCGTCGCCCGTACCCTGCCCAGGACCGGCGGCTCCATCGGACGGAACTGGACGGGCGGCAGGGTCAGGGGCCTCGACACGGCGCAGCTCGATGCCTCCCTGCAACGCCCGGACGGAGGGCCGGTGTTCGACCCCGGCGGCCCGCCGCCGTACGTCGTGATGGCCGCCGAGGGCAGTCACGACCATGTCGTCGTGCTGGACGCCGACGGCAACGCCCACCGGGTGCCGGGCGAGGTGTTCGCCGAGCTGATGGCCATGGACCCGGTGCTGGCCGGGCTCCCGCCGGACGTGCCGCTGGTCCTGCTGGTCCCGGAGGCGGGCGCCCGGGGCCTGGACCTGCCACGAGCCGTCGCCGACCGGACCGGCCGCACGACGTGGTCCACCAGCGGACGTCTCGCCTTCTCCGGGTCCGGGGACCGGGCCGTGGTCTCCCCCGAGCACCGGCCCGGTGAAACGGCCGGGGTCTGGATCGTCAGCGAGCCCGGTCAGCTGCCCGGGCCCGGCGCCCGGCAGGACGCGCAGGACTGGGAGAGCGACGTCGTGTCGTACACCCAGGTCTCGCAGGGGAGGTCCATCGGACGGTTCGTCTTCCACCCCGCCGAGGCGGCCCGCTTCGAGGGGCTCATGCGGCAGATGCCGACGACGACGGAGCTCTGGCACCAGAACCCGGTCACGGGTGTCCTGACCAAGGACCCCGGCCTCGTGCCCTGGGCGGGCAGGCCCGCGTACTTCTTCGCCGTGCACGCCTTCCCGGGGATGACCGACATGGCGCTGGAGGGCGGAGCGAACCACATGGCGCGCGGGCCCCTGACCGGCGCCTTCCTCAAGCGCCGGCCGAGTGTGTCCCAGCTCCCCGACGACCATGTGATCGTGATGGACGCCTGCTGGCACGCGACCCCGGGCGGCGCGGACTTCGTCAACGGGGACTCCCCGCGGGCGCCGTACGTCGCCGATCCGCTGGCGACCGTCAGCGACGCCCAGTACACCGCCAACGAGACCGGCCGCACCGTGTTCGCCTCCACCCGGCCGAGCGGAATCCAGCGGCTGAGCGCGCGGCAGGGCGGCGGACACGTCCGCATCCTGAGCACCGATCCGCAGGGCAGGCGCGGACGGTGGCTGGAGTTCCGGCCCGAGCCCACCGGCGCCGCGCTCGACGCCACGGCACGCGGCGCGGGCCTGCACCAGGGTGACGGGCCCGCTTCGCCCGAGGTCCGGGACGCGGCGCTGCGGCTGGTGCGCGCCCTGCGGAACGTGTTCGGCCCGGATGTGGAGCAGGACGCCGCGTACTCCCAACTGCTGGCCGGCATAGGTTCCGTGGAGTCGATGCGGGCGGGGGACCCGGCGCTGGCCGGTGCCACGCCGTTCACCATGGACCTGCTGGAACAGACGGTACGGGCCCTTCGTGGCCCCCTGCCCGGCACGGCCCTCACTCCCGACGACCACCGCGCCGCCCTGCTGCACGCAGCCACGGCCTCCGGTACCGGAGCCGCGCTCAGCGCGTTCGTCGCGCTGCCCCTGCTCGTCGAGGCCGCCCGGCGGCTCGACGGCTTCGCCGGGCCCGACGCCCTGGACGCCGAGGCCGCGCGTGTGCTCGGGCTGCCGACGGGCGCCGAGGTGGGGCCCGCCCAGCGGGCCTGGCTGTTCTGGGCGACGGCCGCCGCCCTGGCATGGGAACAGCGGACGCCCGATCCCGACGCCGCCGGGGCGCGCCTCCTGCATCTCGGCGGGCCCGACCCGGCGCGGCGCGGCGACGTCATCGACCTGGTGACCCGGGCGGCCGCCGCCGGGCGGGACCTGGACAACCCGACGGCCGTGGCGGCCTTCCACCTGGAGACGCTGGGCGCCCTCGCGCCGGAGACCCGGCTGCTCGCCGCCGACGGCAGCACGGCGGGCCGCACCTGGTTCCCGACCCCCCGGAAGCCCGGCCCCCTGAACACGGCCGCCCTCGTCACGGCCGTGCCGGGGCCCGGCGGCGGCTTCCAGCCGGGCGGCGTGGTGCCCGCGCCGTGGAAGACCCCCGACAGCCCCGACCCGTACGTCATCTGGGCGCCGGGGGACTCCGGCCACCTCGTGATGCAGCTGCCCGGCAGCCCCGTCCTGCGGGTTCCGTACGACGAGATCGGCGAACTGCTCTCGCGCGACAGGGAACTGGCGGGCAAGCCCCTGCGGACCGATGTGCTCCTGGCCGTGCGGGAGGCCGGAACGGCGGGCGGCACCGATCCGCGCCCGGTGATCGGCGCGCTGACGGGCCGGGGTGTCTGGACGACCACGGACAAGGTGTTCCTGACCGGTTCCAGCGCCCCGGGTTCCCCGTACGCCGTCGTCGTCCTCCGGGACCAGGCGGCGCCGGGCGGGCCTTCGGCGGCGGGGGCCTGGTCCCGTGCCCGGCCCGGGGACCCCGCGCAGCCCGGCCCCGGCACGGCGGTCCCCCAGACCGGAGAGCCCGGGTTCCTGCTGACGCCCGGCGCCGTGCCGGGGCCGGGCGGGACACGGACGACCGCGGGCTGACCGGGCAGCCGTTGTCGTATGTTCACCCAGTCTTCATGGCGTAACTACCCGCCCTGTGCGACCAGTTGGGCTCGGCTGGGTGATGTGGGGCGGTAGTGGTTGCCGAGGCGTGGACACGTGAGGACCGTATGACTGAGCTCGGAGCCGGGCTGTGAGCCGATGGTCCCTGAAGCGCAGGAGGCCGGCCGGTCACGTCCGCCCCCCGGAGACCGACGGCGCGGCGGTCTTCGCCGTCGAGGAGTACGACGGCGTCGTGCTGCTGCGGTCGCCGTCGGACGACGCGCTGAGCACCGCCGACATCGGTGATCTCGCCCGCTCCCTGGCCTTCGACGACGACGGCACGGTGACCGTGGTGACCGGCGCCGACGAGTCGCTGGCCGACGCGCTGTGGCCACGGCTCGCCACGCTGCTCGACTCGCTCCGGGAGGAGGACGTCACCTCCGTCAGGCTGGTCATGTCCGGTGCCGGACTCGACGGCCCGGACCGCGAGGCCCCCGCCCGCCGCATCGCCGACGCCTGGGGGCTGGAGGTGATCGCGCCCGACGCGGTCGTCCTGGTCGTGCCGGGCGGCGGGCTCTTCGTCCCCGGCGTACGCCCCGGCTCCCGTACGGAGGCCGGCTGGTGGCGCTTCTCGCCGGGGGCCGAACCGGTCGCGCTGGGCCCGAGGCAGCCCGCTCCCGCGTGGCAGCCGGGACCCGCGGCCGGGGTGCGGAGCACGGCGGGCGGATGTGTGGTCGAGCAGATACCCGCCGGGCTGCTGGTACGCCCCAGGGACGCGATCGCTCCGCGCCTCGGGGACCTCTGCTACGCGATACCGGTGGACCGGGGCGGGCCGCTGGTCCTCGTCGGCGTACCGGACGGGGAGGACGTGCTGCCGGCCGATGTGGCCGAGGCCGTCGGGTCGCTGCCCCCGGCGGCGCGCTCCCGGGTCAGGATCGCCCCGGGGGGACGCAGCGACGTACTGGAGGCGGGGCGTGCGCTCGCCGGGTCGCTCGGCCATGAGGTCGTCGTCCACACCGGGCTGCCGCTGCTTCCGGCCGGCGGTCTGACCGACCGGTACTCCGTGCGCGCGACCCTCGTCGACGCCGAGGGGGTCCCGCGCTGGCACCCGTATGTGGACGCGGTGGTGTGCCCGCCGGGGAAGGAGCCCCGGCTGCTGCGCTGGACCTCTCCGGTCCCCGGCCGAGGGGCGGGCGAGCAGGGGGTGCTGCCGCTCTCCGGCCGCTGGCAGGTCAGCGTGACCCGGGCGGGCCTGTGGGTCGGCGGCCCGGACGGTGAACCCGCGCCCGTCGCCGGACGCCCGGTGGCCGCGGACGGCCCGGTGATCGAGGTGGGCCGGACCGGCGAACCGCTGGACGCGTCGCTCTGGCCGGAGCTGTCCCGGCTGCTGGGCGCGCTCGGGGCGGACGTCTGCACCCGCGCCAGGCTCGTGGTGCACGGCACCTGCGTGGACGGCGGCCAGGCCCTGCGGCACCTGGCCGGCCTGCACCATCTGCGAAGCCTCCGCTTCGGGAAGCTCCCGGTGCCGGGCAAGGTGCCGGGGCGTACGGCCGGGCGCGGGGCGGGGCACGCGACTGCGGGGGCCGCGCCGGCACGGGGCGCGGGGTCGGCGCCCCGTACCCCGGCGGTCGCGGCGCCCAGGGCTCCTGCTGCGGGGACGTCCACGCGGGGCGGCGTGCCCGGCCCGGCAGCCGCGTCGGCGTCGTCCGCCGCGCCGGGCCGGGGCGTTGCGCCCGACGGGGGTTCGGGTGCGCCCGGCGGGGGTTCCGCGCAGGGCCGGGGGGTTGTGCCTGGCTCGGGGGTCGTCTCAGTCCCGGGCGCGACTGTTCCGGGGTCCGCATCTGGCCCGGGCGCGACGCCGGGTTCGGCCTCGGGGTCTGCTTCGGGGTCTGCCTCGGCTCCTGTTCCGACTTCGACGTCTGCTCCTGAGCCGGCTCCTGAGCCTGATCCGGCGTCTGCGTCTGCTTCGGCCTCGGCTTCCTCCTCCGCTTCGGCTTCTTCCTCCGCTTCGGCTTCCGGTTCTGGTTCCGCCCCGGCTTCGACGTCTCCTGGTCGGGCTTCCGGCCCGAGTCCCGCTTCGCGTCCGGGCGTCTCTCGTCCCCGGATTCCGCTGGCCCAGCTCCTGGAGCCCGACCCGGAGCCGGCGGGCCCGCCCGGCTCTCCGGCCGCCGCGTCCGGGCGGACGCCGGGCCGTGCTCCCGTCGCCGCCACCACGGGCGGCGGGCCGTCTCCGGCGCGTACGGCGGCGACCGGGGCCGCACCCGGACACGGCGACCCGGAGCCGGCCGGTGCTGCCGAGCCCGCCGGTGCGGCCGAGCCGACCTCGGGTTCCGCTGCGACCGGGCGCACCTCAGCACCTTCGGGCGCCCCGGACTCTTCGGGTACGCCGAACTCCTCGGGTACGCCGAACTCTTCGGGTGCCCCGGAGCCCTCAGGCACCCCCGCCCCTTCGGGTCTCTCCACGGCCCCCGAGGGTGATCCCGCACCCCCTGTCCCCGCGGCCACGACGTCCGGACAGCCCGCCGAGACCGTGTCCGCCCCGCCCGTCCGAGCCATCGCGACCTCCTCCGCGCCCGGTCCGACTCCACCCGAGGGCGGGACCCCGGCGACCGGTGTCGTCCGGGGGGTCGAGGACTTCGCCCCGGCGCCGTTCCTGCCCGGGTACAGCAGCACCGAGGAGGACCGGGTCGCGTTCCGGGGGGTCGCGGAGTCCGAGTGGGAGCGTTACGGGGCCGCCGTGGCCCGGATGCTCACGCGGATGCCCGCACTGCGCGGCCAGGAGCAGGAGGCCGCCCGGGCCGATCTGATCGCGCTGAGTCTCTATCTGCGGTCCACGGTCGGGCCGTTGAGCCACACCGCACTGCACCGCGCCCTCGGTTCCGGCGACGGGCGGCTTCTGCCGTACGCCGCCTGTGTGGCCTCGGGGCTGCGCCGCCTGCCCGCCTTCCGAGGTGCGGCCGTGCGGGGCGCGGGCACGGGGGCGGCCCCGGCGCCGGGCAGCCTGCTGAGGGACGCCGGGCCCGTCAGCGCACTGCCCGTCGGCAGTGATGAGCCACTGCCGGGCGGTGCGCGGTACGTGATCTGGTCGGTCACCGGGCGCCGGGTCCGGCAGCTGTTCGACGGCCCGGCGGAGAACACCCGGACCGACGAGGTGGTCTTCCCGCCAGGGACGGTGTTCCGGGTCCTGGATGTCCGCCAGGGCGGCGGTGCGCCCGCCTCCCCCCTGATTCTTCTGCGTGAACTCCCTGGAATCCCAGGGGAATCCGCCTCCGGTGGGACACCGCTCGACGAGCAGGACGAGGCCGCGCTGGCGCGGCTGGACGCCTCGCTGAGCCGGAGCCCCGACGGGGCGGCCACGGGCCCCTGGCCCGGCCGCTGTGCCGGACCGGTCGGCCTCCCCCACAGCGATGGAAGTGAGTGACTCATGGCCAGTGAAGAAGGCACCGCGCAACCGGCGGTGCGCCGCGCCACGGCCCTGCCTCAGGTCTCCGGACCCGCCGCCGCGAACCCCGCCCTCGCCCCGCGCACACCGGCGGCGGGCAGGGCCGGAGCCGAACCGGGCGCGAGTGAGCCGGGGCCGGGTGCGCCGACCGCCGAACCGGGCGCGAGCGCACCGGAGCCGGCCGCATCTACGGCAGGCGAGCCGGCGGCAGGCGAGCCGACAGCGGGCGAAACCGCACGGACCGGCACGACGGGCCGCGCCCGGACGGTGGGCAGCACCCCCGTGACGCCCGAACCGGGCCCCGGCGCCGCCACCGCCCAGCCGGACGGCGGGACCGCCGCCGCGTCGGGCGCGGGCGGTGCCGCGGAGCCGCCCGCCGTGACCACGGCCGCCGGTGACCCGCCGTCCCCGCGCCCCAACAAGCCGCTGCTCGCCGCTGCCGCGATCGGCGGGAGCCTGCTCATCGGCGTACCGCTCCTCTTCATGGGGATGAGCGACGACGACACCCGGACGCGACCCACCGCGGCGTCCGTCTCGTCCGACGTGCTGCCGCACGACTCGGGCCGGTCGGGCAGCACCCCGGGCAGTTACGTGCCCGCCTCGCCCTCGGCGACGCCCTCGCCCACCACGGGCCCACGGAAGGAGTCCACCGGGCCCTCGCCGTCGACCCGGGCCGCCGCGGACACCGGCCCTGCCCCGGCGAGCGGTACGCGTAAGGAGGCGGCGGAGAAGCCCGCGAAGGCGGCACCCTCACCCACGGCCGCCGCCCGCCGCGCCGCCGTACGTGCCGGAGGCGCACTGCCCACGAGTGCGCGGTTCTCGACCGTCACGGGCATCCTCATCAAGAACCGGATGACCGGGCTGTGCGTCGACGTGCCGAACTACGGCAAGGGGAAACTCAACGGCTCCGTCGAGCAGTTCACCTGCGACGGCACCAGCCGCGACAACCAGCTGTGGGACCTGGTGGTCAACCAGAAGGGTGCGGGCCCCGGCGGCGCGGACCTGTTCACGGTCCGCAACGGCAAGGACAACTACTGCCTGGACCTGCCGGATTACGGGGCCAAGCCCGCCAGGACCGCCGTCTACGAGTGGCACTGCAACCCGGGCTCCGGGGACAACCAGATGTGGTACCTGGACAAGCGGGCCGACGGCGCCTTCTGGATTCGCAACCACAAGAGCGCGGGCCTCTGCCTGGACGTCGCGGGCCTGGGCGGATCGGGCGGCCGAGGCGCCAACCTCACCGTGTACGGCTGCTCCGCCCAGGACGACCACCTCTGGTCGTTCGCCTGAGCACCTGCTCGCCCCCCACCTCACGGAGGATGTGATCCGATGTCCGTTCCCCCGGTTCCCGGAGGCAGCGGGGCCGCCGCGCCTGTCCCGTCAGGCCGGCCCGGCCCGCCCTCCGTCCGCCAGGCGGTCGCGCTGCCCGCAGGTCCCGGCGCGCCCGGTACCGCCCTCGTCCCCGCAGCCGCACCGCCTGCCACCGCCTCTCCTGAGGCACCCACCGCCACACCGCCTGCCACCGCCTCGCCCGCGGCATCCACCGCCGCGACCCCGGCGGCGGGCGGCACCACGACGACCGCAGCCACGACGGCCGGGGGCAGCGGTAGAGCCGGCGAGGCCGCGAGGGCGAGCCGGGCCGGTGACCCCGAGGCGGCCGGTCAGGCACGCCACGCGGGTCAGGCAGGTCAGGCCGTGACGACCGGCCGCCCCGGCGCGGGTTCCCCGGGCGAACCCCCGGCCGCAGCGGTATCGACGGCCTCCGCCGAGCTCCCGGCAGCGGCGGCGGCAGCCGCCTCCGCCGTGCCCGGCGGTCCCGGTGCCGACGGGGAGGCCGCCGTGGGGGGACGGCCCAAGAAGCCACTGCTGGCCGCCGCCGCGATCGTCGGCTCCCTGCTGATCGCCCTGCCCTTCGCGCTGGCCTCCGACGGCGGCCGGGACGACGGCGCGGCCCAGCTGGTCACCTCGCCCACCACGGGCACCGTGCTCCAGGACGGCTCCTCCCGCAGACCCGGTGCCTTCACCGCCGCGTCCCCCTCGCCCTCACTCTCACCCTCACCGTCCGCCTCCTCGGCGGGCCCCGAGGACAGGCAGCCGAAGACCGCCCCCAGGCCCGCACCCGCCCCCGGTGGCGAGAAGGCGTCCACCGAGCCCGCCACGGTGAAGAAGAAGCCCGCCGCGTCACCGAAGGCGACAGCCAAGGGCACCGGCACGTCGGTCGGCGCGGCGCCCAAGCCGCCCGGGAACGCCCTGGTCAGCGCCCAGTCGGGCAAGTGCCTCAGCGCGGGGTCCGGAAAGGACGGCACCCAGCTCAGCCTGTGGCCGTGCGACGGATCAGCTTCCCAGCGCTGGGACTTCAGGGCGGACGGCACCGTACGCGCCCTGGGGATGTGCATGGATGTCGCCTGGGCGTCGACGGAGGACCTCACCGCGATCCAGGTGGCCTACTGCAGCGGCAACCCGGCCCAGCAGTTCTACCTCAACTCCACCCAGGACCTGGTCGCCAGGATCGCCACCAAGTGCGTGGACATCTATCAGGCGAGCACCGCCAACGGCACCCCGGCCGTGCTCTTCCCCTGCTCCGGCGGCCCCAACCAGACCTGGTCGAAGGCCTGACCCCGGGCCCGAGCCGGACGAGAGACCCTAGGCGGACCCGTGGGAGACGGACTCGCGGGAGTCGCGCGTCGTCCCGGCGACCCGGGGCTTCTCTCCGTACCTGTGGCAGTGGGGGTTGTGGCAGGACCCGGGACCCCAGTGCGGGACGAAGATGCCGAGGGTCTTGTGCCGCTCCAGGACGGTGTCGACGGGCTTCTTGCAGGCCGGACACGCGTACTCCGCCTGCCGGTCGGTCTGACGCTCGGTACTGGCCATGTCTTTACGGTAATCCAACATCGGACAATAAGAAACTTGTCCGACTTTTTACCCTCTGGGGTCCGGAGGAGCGCCGGAAACGTGCTCCGGAAGTGTGCCGCCCGGGGCGCCCGCCGGGCCTTCCGGCAGCGCACGGCGGACCGGCCGCAGGGGCTACAAGGAGCGGCCCGGCCCGGAACCTGATGCCATGGGACGGGGGACGCCTCGACGAAGGGACCATCCGGTCATGGCACGCGCACCGTCACCGGCCGCAGTCCTGCTCTCCGTGCACGCCGTCGTCTTCGACACGGACGGTGTGATCACCGACTCCGCGACGGCCCACGCCTCGGCCTGGAAGGAGGCGTTCGACGCCTGTCTCGCCACCCATGAGGGGCAGCGGCCGTTCGACGAGGCCGAGGAGTACCGGCAGTACGTCGACGGCAAGGCGCGCAAGGACGGCGCCTCCGCGTTCCTCGCTTCCCGGGGGATCGACCTCCCGGAGGGCAGCCCCGACGACCCGCCGGGCACCGGGACGGTGTGGGCGGTTGCCGCGCGCAAGGACAAGGCGTTCACCGAGAGCCTGCGCACCCGTCCGATCGCCGTCTGGCCGGGCACAGTGCGCCTCCTGCGCGTGCTGCGCGACGCGCGGGTGCCGATCGCCGCCGCCTCCGCCTCCCGGCACGCGACCGAACTGCTGGCCGGTGCCGGTCTCCTGGGCCTGTTCACGGCGGTGGTCGACGGCAACGAGGCACGCCGCCTGGAGCTGCCCGGCAAGCCCGATCCCGCCCTGTTCATCGAGGCGGCCCGGCGCCTGGGCGTCCCGCCGGGGGACAGCGGAGTCGTGGAGGACGCGCTGGCCGGGGTCGAGGCGGGCAGGCGCGGGGGCTTCGGCCTGGTCGTCGGGGTGGACCGCTCGGACACGCCCGAGGGCGCCGCCGCCCTGCGCCGGCACGGCGCGGACCTGGTGGTGTCCGATCCGGGGGACCTGCTGATCAGCGGGGCGAACTGATGGCGCGGGACTGGGTCTGGGTGTACGAGGGGTACGACCCGGAGAAGGAGCGGCTGCGCGAAGCCCTGTGCACCCTCGGCAACGGCTACTTCGCCACCCGGGGTGCCGCGCCCGAGACACCGGCGGCGACGTCGCACTACCCGGGCACCTACGCGGCGGGCTGCTACAACCGTCTGACCTCGTCCGTCCAGGGCCGCCAGGTCGAGAACGAGGACATCGTCAACCTCCCCAACTGGCTGCCGCTGCGCTACCGCATCCACCCCGAGGGCGCCGGCCCCGGACCCTGGCTGACCCCCGACCACCCGTATCTCGCGGAGCACCGGCAGTCCCTCGACCTGCGCGGTGGAGTCCTCACCCGCCACTCGGTGTACGAGGACGGCGACGGCCGCCGTCTGACGGTCGCGCAGGAGCGTCTCGTGCACATGGGCGACCCCCATCTCGCCGCGCTGCACACGGTGTTCACGGCCCATGGCTGGGCGGGTGAGCTGGAGGTGGAGGTCGCGATCGACGGCGACATCCGCAACTCAGGTGTCGCCCGCTACCGGGAGCTCGCCGACCGCCACCTCATCGGCTGGGAGACCGGCACGGAGCCGGAATCCGCGGTGTGGCTGCGCTGCCGCACGGTCGAGTCGGACATCGGTATCGCGCTGGCCGCCCGCACGGTGGCCTCCTGCGGCCCGGAGCGTAACGGCGACCACCGGGCGGAGCCCCGGCAGGAGCCGCGAGCGGTCCACCAGACGCTGATGCTCCCGCTGTCCCCGGACTCGGACGCCGTCGTCGACAAGACGGTCGCGCTCTTCACCTCCAGGGACCCGGCGATCGGCAGCCCGCTGCGGGCCGCCGTGTCCGCCGTCGATGAGGCTCCGGTGTACGCCCGGCTGCTGACCACCCACCGCCGGGCCTGGGCGGATCTGTGGCAGCAGGCCAGGCTGGAGGTGCCCGGCGAGCCCGGACGCATTCTGCGGCTGCACCTCTTCCATGTGCTCCAGACACTCTCCCCGCACACCGCCGAGCTCGATGTCGGCGTACCGGCCAGAGGGCTGCACGGCGAGGCGTACCGGGGGCACGTCTTCTGGGACGAGCTGTTCGTCCTGCCTTTCCTGAACCTCCATCTCCCGGAGGTCTCACGGGGGTTGCTCGACTACCGCCACCGGCGGCTCCCCGCCGCCCAGGCCGCGGCGCAGGCGATCGGCAGGTCCGGGGCGATGTACCCGTGGCAGAGCGCCGACGAGGGGCGCGAGGAGACCCAGGAGGTCCACCTCAACCCGCGTTCGGGGCGCTGGCTGCCCGACCGGTCACGCCTCCAGCACCATGTCGGCTCGGCGGTCGCGTACAACGTGTGGCAGTACTGCCAGGCGACCGGCGACACGGAGTACCTCTACTCCAAGGGCGCCGAGATGCTGCTCCAGATCGCCCGTTTCTGGGCGGACAGCGCGGAGTGGGACGCGTCCCTCGGGCGCTACCGCATCAGGGGCGTCGTCGGACCCGACGAGTACCACGACGCCTACCCGGACTCGGAGTCCGCGGGGCTCGACGACAACACGTACACGAACGTGACTGCGGCCTGGGTGCTGGCGAGGGCCGGTGAGCTGTGCCGCTCCCTCCCCGCGAGCCGCTGCCGGCAGCTTCTCGACCGGATCCGGCTCGACCCGTCCGAGATGGACCGCTGGGACGAGATCTCACGCAGGCTGTACGTGCCCCATCACCGAGGCGTCATCAGCCAGTTCGCCGGTTACGGGGATCTGGCCGAGCTGGACTGGGAGGGCTACGGGGAGCGGTACGGCAACATCCGGCGCCTGGACCGGATCCTGGAGGCCGAGGGGGACACCGTCAACCGCTACCAGGCGTCCAAGCAGGCCGACGTGCTGATGCTGGGCTACCTCTTCTCGCCCAGGGAACTCGCCTCGCTGTTCCGGAGGCTCGGGTACGAACTCGACGACGAGACCTGGCGGGCCACCGTCGACTACTACGTGAAGCGCACGAGCCACGGCTCCACCCTCAGCTCCCTCGTCCACGCCTGGGTGCTGGCCCGGGTGCACCGCGACGACGCCTGGGCGTACTGCGAGGAGGCGCTGATCGGGGACGTCGCCGACATCCAGGGCGGTACGACGGAGGAGGGCATCCACTTGGGGGCGATGGCGGGCACGCTCGACTTCGTCCAGCGCGGCATGACCGGTCTGGAGACCCGCGACGACGCCCTGTGGCTCGCCCCGGCCACCCTGCCGCAGCTGTCGAAGTTCCGGATGCGGCTCCGTTTCCGGCGGCACTGGGACGTGGACCTGCGGCTGCGCGCCGAACGTCTGCGGATCGCCGTGCCGGACTCGGAACGGCCGGGCGTCCGGGTCAGGCTGGACGGCAGCGCCTATGTCGTCCAGCCGGGGACGGCGCGCTGGCTGGAGCTGCCCACCGACATGCCCGGCGGGTCCTGAAAGAGGGGCCCTGGGAGCCGGCCGCTTCCGGGGCCGGTCCCCGTTCACGCGGGCCGGGACGACACCAGCACGCCGATCTTGTCGATGCGGTGTTCCGGGTTGTGCTGGGCGTCGCGCCAGAAGTTCCCGGCCGCGTCGTCCTCCGGCGTCGCGCAGGTGGAGAGGGTGATCATGGCCTCGGTGGGCTTCTCGCCCGGTTCGCCCGGCACCTCGGCGCGCTGTTCGGCGAGCGAGCGCTCCGAGCGGAACGAGGTCTCCCGGGTCTCCGTGATCCGGTACTCGTACACCGTGCCGCTCCGGGTGACGAGGACCGTGTCGCCCTTCTCCAGCGACGGCAGGTCGTGGAACGGACCTCCGGCGGAGAGCCGGTGGGCCGTCACCAGGTAGTTCCCTCTCTCGCCGGGCCCGACGCCGCCCTTCTCGCCGTACGGGCTGGCCGCCGCACCCGTGTCCTGGACGCGGGTTCCCGGAGCGTCGTCCGTCGTGCCCTCGTACGGCACCACGCGCAGGCCGGTGATGCCGATCGCCGGGACGGTGAGCTCGGCGGTCTCGGTGCGCGGGTCGGTCCTGTCGGTGGGCGCCGCGGCTGCCGTGGCCGCGGCGGCCGGGGTGGCCGCGGCGGCCGGGGTGGCTGCCGCGACCGCCGCCGGACCTCCGGCGGCCAGCACGACGACGGCTGCGGCGGCGCAGGCTCGGGGGAGCCGGCGGAGTGCCTGGGAAGGGTGCATGACGGGTTCCGGATCGATGGCCGGTGCTGCCTCGGTGCGGGCCTGTGGGGCCCGGCCCGCACCTTCCAGTACACCACCGGTCATCCGGCGGCGCCCGGGTCGAGCAGCTCGCGCACCTCCTCGGCGGTCGTCTCCGTGAGCTCCTCGCCCACGAGCACCCAGCGGGTGATGCCGACCGACTCCAGGAAGGCCAGGTCGTGGCCGGCGATCACGAGCGCGCCCTCGTAGGAGCCGAGTGCGCTGGTCAGCTGCCGCACGCTCGCCAGGTCCAGATTGTTGGTCGGCTCGTCCAGCATCAGCAGCTGGGGCGCCGGGGTGGCGAGCATCGTCGCCGCGAGGGCGGCACGGAAGCGCTCCCCGCCCGACAGGGTGCCCGCCTCCTGCTCGGCCCGCGCGCCCTTGAAGAGGAAGCGCGCGAGCTGCGAGCGGATCTCGTTGTCCGTGGTCCCCGGCGCGAGACGGGACACGTTCGCCGCGACGCTCAGCGAGTCGTCCAGCACGTCCAGGCGCTGCGGCAGGAAGCGCAGCGGCACGAAGGTCCTGGCCTCCCCCGACTCCGGTGCCAGCTCCCCGGTGAGGGTGCGCAGCAGCGTCGTCTTGCCCGCGCCGTTGCGTCCCACGAGCGCGACGCGTTCGGGCCCCTGGACGTGGAGCTCGCCCTCGCGCAGGGTGCCGAAGCGGGGCCGGAGCCCCTGCACGCTCAGGACCGTGCGGCCCGCGGGGACCGCGGTGCGGGGGAGCTTCACCCGGATCTCCGCGTCGTCACGGATCGCCTCCGACGCCGTGTCGAGCCGCTCGCGCGCCTCCTGGAGCCGGTCCTCGTGCAGCCCGCGCAGCTTGCCCGCGGCCTCCTGGGACGACCTCTTGTGCTCGCCCGCGACGATCCTCGGCGCGCGCCGCTGGGCGTCCATCTTCTTGTTGTGCCGCTGGCGGCGGGCGACCTTGATCTGGGCCTCCTCCAGCTCGCGCTTCTGACGGCGTACGTCGGACTCGGCGGCCCGCACCATGCGCCCGGCCGCCTCCTGCTGGGTGGCGAGCGCCTCCTCGTACGCCGACCAGCCGCCGCCGTACCAGTTCACCGTGCCGGCGCGGAGATCGGCGATGCGGTCGACCCGTTCCAGCAGGTCACGGTCGTGGCTGACCACGAGGAGCACACCGGAGCGCCAGGACTCGACGGCGTCGTACAGCCGGCGGCGCGCGAACACGTCGAGGTTGTTGGTCGGCTCGTCGAGCAGCAGCACGTCGGGGCGCTCCAGCAGCAGCGCGGCCAGCCGGAGCAGCACGGTCTCGCCGCCGGACAGCTGCCCGGCGGTGCGGTCGAGGCCGACGTCGCCGAGGCCGAGCGAGCCCAGGGTCGCCAGGGCCCGTTCCTCGACGTCCCAGTCGTCGCCGACCGTCTCGAAGTGTCGCTCGGAGACGTCCCCGGCCTCGATCGCGCGCAGCGCCGTACGCCGCTCGGTGATGCCGAGGGCGTCCTCGACACGGAGGTCCGTGTCGAGCGTGATGTTCTGCGGCAGGTACGCGAGGTGACCGCCGACGGTCACCGAGCCCGACGAGGGACGGAGCCGGCCGGCCAGCAGCCTCAGCAGGGTGGATTTTCCGGAGCCGTTGGTGCCGACGAGACCGGTGCGGCCCCGGGGGACGCTCAGGGAGAGCCCGTCGAAGACCTGCGTGCCGTCCGGGTGGCTGAAGGACAGGGCGGAGCAGGAGAGCGACGCGGCGGGCGTGGGCTGGGACATGTGATCCTCGCGGTCGTAAGCATGTGATCAGGGGCTTCGTGTGCGAGCACCACGCGGCGACCGGCCGAGGAGAGAAAGGGGTGCGGTCCTCCGGAGAGACGGGAGGACGGTCCATGCACCGAGGTCGCATCCACGCGGGGTCACGGGGCGGCAGAAGAGCCGACGGCGGCGTGACGGGCTACGGCAGGGGCCGTACCGCGCGATGATCGCGAACCTCAGATGCGCAACGTCCACCTCTATCGGAGACAACAGGACTCAAAAACTGTACACCGTGTGCGGGCCGGCGGCCCGGGATTTCGCGGGGGACGCCGTCTTGACGCGGGGGCGCGGGTTCCTCAGCGTCTGCTCGCCCGATCGCGGGGTACTCCGAAACATTCGGGATCGGCGATGTGTGACGCCGCCTCCTGCGCTGAGGGACCGGATCAGGCCCGCGGAGCCCCGGTCGCGTCAGCCGATCCGCCCCGCGAACAGGGCTCCGCCCCCGCACGCACGCGGGGAGGCGTGTGCGCACGGGGGCGGAACCGGGGGACGGGGCGTGGTCAGTCCTCGCCGAGGTAGGCCTTGCGGACGCTCTCGTCGTGCAGGAGCTCGGGGCCCGTGCCGGACAGCACGATGCGGCCGGTCTCCATCACGTACGCCCGATCCGCCAGCGCCAGCGCGGCGCGGGCGTTCTGCTCGACGAGGAGGATCGTCGTGCCGGACGCCTTGAGTTCGGCGACGGTCGCCATGATCTTCTGCATCATGATCGGTGACAGCCCCATGGACGGCTCGTCGAGCATCAGCAGCGAGGGCTGGCACATCAGCGCGCGGGCCATCGCGAGCATCTGCTGCTCACCGCCGGACATGGTGCCCGCCGGCTGGGACCGGCGTTCCCGCAGGCGGGGGAAGAGCTCGTACGAGCGCTCGATGTCCTCGGCGATCGAAGGGTCGTCCTTGCGGATGTACGCGCCGAGCAGCAGGTTCTCCTCGACGGTCAGCCGGGGGAAGATGTGCCGCCCTTCCGGCGAGTGGGCCAGGCCCAGCGAGACCACCTTGTGGGCGGGTACGCCCGCGAGGTCCCGGCCGTCGAAGCGGACCGAACCCGCCGACGGGAGCAGCTGACCGCTCAGGGCCTGGAGCGTCGTCGTCTTGCCGGCGCCGTTGGTGCCGATCAGGGTGACGACCTGGCCCGCGTCCACAGTGAAGGAGATGCCCTTGACGGCCTCCACCTTCCCGTAGGCGACGCGAAGGTCGGTCACTTCCAGCAGCGCGCTCATGGCGTCTCCTCCTCGGCGGTCGCGGTGGTGGCGCCGGGGGTGGACGGGGCGTCGCCGCCGAGCGCCTCCTCCAGTTCCGGCGGGGCGCCCAGATAGGCGTCGATGACGCGCGGGTCCGCCTGGACCACGGCCGGGGCCCCCTCGATGATCTTGCTGCCCTGGACGAGGACCGCGACCCGGTGGCAGAGGTTCATGATGAAGCGCATGTCGTGCTCGATCACCAGGATCGCGACGCCCCGCTCCCGTATCGCCAGGACCAGTTCCTCGGCCTCGCGGGTCTCCTGCGGGTTCATGCCCGCCGTCGGCTCGTCGAGCAGGAGCAGCGCGGGGTCGGACGCCATGGCGCGGGCGATCTCCAGGCGGCGCTGGGCACCGTAGGAGAGGTTGCGGGCCAGTGAGTCGCCGAGGCCGTCCAGGCCAGTGAAGGCGAGGAGTTCGTCGGCCTTCGCCCGCGACTCGCGCTCGGTGCGCCGGTGGCGGGGGCCGTGGCCGATCGCGGAGAGCAGCCCGGCCCGGCTGCGGGTGTGGTGGCCGACCATGACGTTCTCGCGGACCGTCATGTTGGCGAACAGCCGGATGTTCTGGAAGGTACGGGCGACCCCGGCGCGGGTGACCTTCGCGGGGCGCGGCGGCAGGGCCGCGCCCCGGAACCGCACCTCGCCCTCGGTGGGCACGTACAGGCCGGTCAGGCAGTTGAAGAAGGTGGTCTTGCCGGCGCCGTTCGGGCCGATCAGTCCGACGATCTCGCCCGCGCGGACGGTCAGGTCCACGTCGTCGACGGCGGTCAGGCCGCCGAACCGCATGGTCACACCCCGGGCGTCCAGGATCGCCTCGGCGGTGGACGCCTCCGCGGTGTGTTCGGTGGTCTCGGTCATGCCCTGGCCTCCACAGCGGCCTCGTGTGCCTCGGCTTGCGCCACTTCTTCCTCGTGGAACTCCAGTTGCCGCTTGCGGTCGGGCACCAGGCCCTCCGGGCGGTAGCGCATCATGAGGATGAGCGCGAGACCGAAGAGCATCATCTGGTACTTGCTGAAGAACTCGAACTTCGCCGGGATCAGATACAGCAGCGCGGCCCCGACCAGCGGCCCGGAGATCGTGCCCATGCCGCCGAGGACGACGGCCGCCAGCAGGAACGCCGAGTTGGGCGGGGCGGTGTCGGCGAACTTGTAGTTGTCCGGGACCGCGTTGGTCTGGAGGTGGGCCATGACCGCCCCCGCGAGACCGGCCAGCGAGGCGCCGAGGCCGAAGGCCAGCAGCTTGAACCGGAAGCCCTCGATGCCCATCGCCGTGGCCGCGGTCTCGTCCTCGCGCAGCGCGACCCAGGCCCGGCCGACGCGTGAGTTGCCGACCTGCGCGTAGACGAAGACCACCAGGGCGATCACCGCGAGCAGCAGCAGGTAGTAGTTGGCGAACCGGCCGAACGTCACGCCGAGGATGGTGTGGCTCTGCCCGAAGTCGAAGCCGAGGACGCTCAGGTTCGGGATGGAGTTGATGCCGTTCGGGCCACGGGTCAGCAGCGGACCGGACGTGCCGTCGAGGTTGTTGACGGTGATCCGGAAGATCTCGCCGAAGCCGAGCGTCACGATGGCCAGGTAGTCGCCGTGCAGACGCAGTGTCGGCGCTCCGATCACCACACCCGCCACCAGCGAGACGGCCATGCCGAGCAGCGCCGCCGCCCAGAAGGGCAGGGTGATCCCGATCGTGGAGAACGAGGACCCGGAGACCAGGGCGGCGGTGTACGCGCCGGTGCCGAGGAAGGCGACGTAACCGAGGTCGAGCAGCCCGACCATGCCGACCACGATGTTCAGCCCCAGCGCCACGGCGGCGAACACGAGGATGTTGTCCGCGATGGCGGTGTACTGCTCGTTGCTCTGGGTGAAGGGGAAGACGAGCGCGGCGGCCAGGGTGGCGACCGCGACCGCGATCCTGTGACGGGAGTTGATCTCGCTCATCCGCGCGGTGAGGCCGCTGACCACCAGGGCGCGCAGACCCAGCCCGGCGGCCGGGAGGAAGGCCAGGAACTCCTCGGCGGAGCCCGTGGTGATCCCGTACGTCAGGACGTACATCGCGGCCAGGAACACCACGGTGATCAGGGCGATCTCGGCGGCGTGCGGCAGCCGTACGGCGGCCTTCCGGGCCACCGGCGCGTCCTCACCCGCCGGCAGTCCGTAGGCCCCGGCGGTGAGCAGCAGGACGGC
Source organism: Streptomyces sp. NPDC002125 (assembly GCF_053593715.1). Taxonomy (NCBI): domain Bacteria; kingdom Bacillati; phylum Actinomycetota; class Actinomycetes; order Kitasatosporales; family Streptomycetaceae; genus Streptomyces; species Streptomyces sp. NPDC002125. The sequence goes on from NZ_JBSFDD010000003.1 coordinate 472,866, forward strand.
CGCGGCGGCGAGCCAGCCGCCCGGCTCGATGTTGACGGCTCCGCCCAGGGTGACGGCGATGGCGCCGACGGTGATCAGGGTGCTGGTCAGCGCGGCGAGCGCGGCGGCGCGGACGGCCCTGACCTGGCGCAGCACGGCGAGGAGCAGGGTGAGCAGTCCCGTGGCCAGCGTGACGAACTGGCTGCCGCCGGGATAGCCGGCCAGAGTCAGGTTGCCGGGGAACGCGGCGGTCCACGTCCACGGCAGGAACGGGGAGACGAGGGTCAGGGCGAGGCCGGTGCCGGTGAGGGCCTTGGCCGCCACCGGGTTCATGGGCTTCATGGGCATCACGGATTTCATGGAACGCGCGGGGGTACGGGCGCCGGAGGCGGGAGTCGTCGTCATCGCGGTCACGCCCTGTCCGCGACGCGTTCGCCGAGCAGGCCCTGTGGCCTGATCAGCAGCACGACGATGAGGATGACGAAGGCCCACACGTCCTTCCAGACGGACCCGCCGAACATCGACAGCGACGGGATGTGCGGGAGGATTCCGGAGGCGGCGGACTCGGCGACACCGAGCACCACCCCGCCGAGCATGGCTCCGCGGATGTTGCCGATCCCGCCGAGCACGGCGGCGGTGAAGCCCTTCAGACCGGCGATGAAGCCCATGTTGTACGAGATGAGCCCGAGGCGGAGCCCCTGGGTGACGCAGGCGACGGCGGCCAGGACGGCGCCGATCGCGAAGGCGATGACGATGACCCGGTCGGTGTCGATGCCCATCAGCCGTGCGGTGGCGGGGTCCTGGGCGGTGGCCTGCATGGCGCGGCCGGTGCGGGTGCGGCGCACGAACCAGGCGAGGCCCGTCATGCACAGCGCGGCGACGACGACGGTCAGCACGGCCGCGTGACTGATGGCCACGCCGCCGATCTCCAGTGGCTTGCCCGGGAGTTGGGGGAAGGCCACGGGGGCGGTGACACCGACGGACTCGCCCGGCAGCGTGAAGAAGTTGAAGACGACCTGCTGGAGGAAGAGCGACAGGCCGATCGCCGCGATCAGCGGGGCGAGCCGGGGCGCCCGGCGCAGCGGCCGGTAGGCGAAGCGTTCGGCGGCCACCGCGGCGGTCACCGCGATGATGATCCCGGCGATCAGCAGGACGGGCAGGGCCAGCCAGAGCGAGACGGACTGGAGCCCGGGGACCCAGGCGTAGACGAAGAGGGCGCCGAAGCCGCCCAGCATGAAGATCTCGCCGTGGGCGAAGTTGATGAGCTGGAGGATGCCGTAGACCATCGTGTATCCGACGGCGATCAGCCCGTACATGGAGCCGAGGACGAGTCCGTCGGCCAGGAGTTGTATGAGTTCGGTGAGGGTCACCCGGGGTCCTTAGGGGGCGGGGTGGATCTGGGGCGCTGGGTGCGGGGGCGGCGGCGGGGCCGCGTCCTGGGCGGGGCTGCGGGACAGGCCGCCGGGGCCGGGAGGGCTGGGGGAGTTCGCGTGGGGAACGGCAGGGCGGCCCGGGGTGTCCTCGCGGGGGACGGCCGGGCGGCCCGGGGGAGTTCGCGTGGGGAACGGCCGGGCGGCCCGCCCGCCGGTGCGCCGCCGCTACTTCTCGACGGTGATGACCTCGACGCCGTCCTTCCAGGCGCCGTTCTCCACGGCGTTGACGCTGATCACCTGGTTGACGCTGTCCCCGAACTCGTCGAAGGCGACCTGGCCGGTGGCGCCGGAGAAGGAGACCTTCTGCATCGCGGTGACGACGTCGGGCCGGAGGTCCTTGACCGCGCCGATCTTCCCGTCCTTGCCCTCGGCCGCCGCCTTGACCGCCTGGATGAGCGCGGTCGTCGCGTCGTAGGTGTACGCGCCGAAGACGCCGTACGGCTCGGAGTAGCCGGCCGCCTTGTAGTCGGCGATGAAGCTCTTCGCCGAGTCCAGCGTGTCCACGGGGGCGCCGTCGGACGTCGTGTACGTACCGTTCGCCGCCTCCTTGCCCGCGAGCTCGATGAGCTTGTCGTCCTTCACGGCGTCACCCGCGCCCATCGGCCCGTCGAAACCGGCCGCCACGAGCTGCTTCTTCAGCGGGCCGGCCTGCGGGTACTCACCGCCGTAGAACACGCCCTGCGCACCGGAGGACTTGACGCTGTTGACGACGGCCGCGTAGTCGCTCTCGTCCGGGTTGATGCTCTGGTGGATGGCGACCTTGCCGCCGAGCTCCTTGTAGGCGTCCGTGAAGTTGCCGATGATGCCCGCGCCGTACGTCTTCTTGTCGTCGACCGTGGCGATCTTCTTGATCTTGAGGTCGTTGAAGAAGTACTCCGCCATGACCGGGGCCGCCACCGCGTCCGTGGTGATGGTGCGGAAGTAGCTGGCGTACTCCCGCTTCGGCGTCTTCTTGTAGTCGGAGCCCTGGGTGAGGGTGGGGTTGGTGTTGGCGCCGGACACCTGCACGAGCTTCGCGTCGGCCAGGGTGGACTGCATGGCCGCGGACACCGAGGAGTTGTACGCCCCGACGACACCGATCACGCTGTCGTCGGCGGCGAACGCGGCGGCGTTCTGCTGACCGATGTTCGGCAGCGCCTGGTCGTCCTTGGCGACGAGCTCGAACGTGACCCCCGGAACGGTCTTGTCCTTGTTGGCCTTCTTCACGGCCAGCTCGGCGGAGTTCTTCATGCCGAGGCCGACGGCCGCCAGGTCCTTCGAGAGCGGGGCGTCGAAACCGATGGTGAGGGTGGTGGAGCCGCCGGCGGCATCGGTGCCGTCCCCGGTGTCCCGGCTGCCGCACGCGGACAGGGCGAGCGCCCCGGCCATGACGGGCACACCGATTCTGAGCAGGCGAACGTGACGCATGGTTCCTCCCCAAGACATGTCCGCGGCCGACGGTCGTCCGGGCTGCGCGGTGACTGAACGTTATGGGGGCGGTGGCTTGATCCAGGCTGTCTGCGCGGACGACGTTGACGCCCGCACGTTGTCCGACCGGACAATGCGCGACACGCGCGGGACGCATTGCGGAGACCTGGGCGCACGGAAACCCTTCATCCCGTGCGGCACAAGGGATTCCGGGTCTCCGGCGGCCCAGTCAGAGGGCCGGTCTGCCCGCCGTACGGAGCTGGAGCATGGCCATCAGCCGCTGCTCCGGGTCGTCCAGGTCGAGGCCGCTGAGGGAGACCGCACGCCGGATGCGGTGGCGCAGCGTGTTCGGGTGGATGTGCAGCCGCTCCGCGACCTTGGAGACGTCCCCGAAGGCGTCGAGGTACAGGAGCAGTGACGACGCCAGCTCGGTGCGCTGTCTGCGGTCGCGCTCGATCAGGACGTCGAGCGCGGGATCGCGTACGTCGGGCCTGGCGTCCAGCAGTTCGAGGATCGCGCCGAGCGCGACGGAGGAGCGCACGTCGTCGTACGTCGCCACCGCCCGCCCCGGGGTGCCGGCCATGGCGTCCAGCACGGTGTCGGCGGTGCTCCGCGCCGTCGGGGCTTCCGCGAGCCGGGCCACCGGCCGGGCGAGCGCCCCCTGCACGGGCGTCCCGAGATGGCTGCGCAGCGTGGACACCAGATCGGCGGCCCAGGACAGCACCGCCGGATCGGACGGCGCGGTCCCGGCACTGTCCTGCGGACCGGCGGCCCCGGACCCGTTGCCGGCCGCGGGCTCCTGGACGCCGGGTCCTGGAGGGGCCTCCGGCAGCAGGACGTAGACCCGGCCGTCCAGCCGCGCGGCCACGGCGCTGCGCCGGTAGGCGGCGGCGTGCACGGCGACGATCCCGGCCGCCCGGGTCCTGCGCAGCTCCAGCTCGGGACCGGCGGGCCCGGCGGCGTCCTCGCGTTCCCGCAGGTCGATTCCCAGGACCGTGGCCCCGCTGTCGGCGGCCACCCCCAGCTGCCCGGCGGCCGAACCCGCGGCCGGCCGGCCGGCCAGCAGCCCCGCCACCAGCTCCTCGCGCAGGGCGGAGCCCGGTCCCGCCCTGCCGTGCCCGCGCACGAGGAGGAGCGCCGCCAGACGGGCGGCACCGCGCAGCACCCGGTCGGTGCGCTCCTCCAGCGGGCCCTGGCCCTCCTGCACCCAGATCGTCCCGAGCAGCCTGCTGCCCGCGCTGATCCCTGCGACCCGGCGGCTGCGGATGCCGAGTTCGGGCCTCTCCCGCACGGCCACGATCTCCTCGCCGCCCCGCAGCCGGGTGTAGACCCCCCAGTCGCGCAGGACGGCGAGGAACTCCTCGGGGCAGACCCGCCCGAGGATCGAGAGCCGGCGCAGCTCGTCGACCTGGTCGCCCGAGCGGCTGTACGCCATCACGCGGTTGGCCGCGTCCTCGATGCTCACGATGCCGCCGGTGAGGGTCGCCACGGTCTGGGCGAGCGAGAACAGGTCGCCGTCCGTGCCGAGTTCCGCCGGATCGGGCACCCCGCCGACGGAGTCCACGACCGCGCGGGCCGCCGACTCCACCTGCTCCCAGCGGGCCCGCGGGTCCACGGCGAGCAGCGCGGTCCCGCACTCCGCGGCGGCCCTGCGCAGCTCCTCGCCGTCGCCGGCGCCGGTCTTGACGGCCACCGCGACCGCGCCGGCCCGTCCGGCGGCGATGAGCGCGCGCAGCGCGGCCCGGCCCCGGGCGCCGATCAGGAGCACCAGGTCCCCCTGGCAGTCCAGGAGTTCGGTGTCGCACGGCTCGGCGATCACGACGTCGCGCAACGGCGCCTCCAGACCGCGCGGAGCCGTCAGCAGGTCCACACCCGGGCCGCCGAGCGCGCTCACCACGTGGTGCAGCTGGACGGCGGGCACCACGACCTCCCCCACGCTCGGCAGCTGCGTCGTCAGCAGGCACGCTAGCGGCGGCGGAGGGGCGGCCGGATTGTCCTGCCGGACAACATCTGCCGCCCGGGACTGTCGAGGCGTCCAGCGCGGTGGGGCCGGCCGTGCCGTCCGGACGGGTTCCGCGGGTCAGCGTGCCGGCGGCCGTGCCGCCCGGAAGGGTTCCGGGTCAGCGTGCCGGGAAGGGGCTGGGCCCCGTCTCCCCCGTACCGCCGAGCAGCCGCAGCTGGAGCATGGCCGCGAGCCGGTCCTCGGGGTCGTCCAGGTCGAGTCCCGTGCGCTCGGATGCCTTGCGCACCCTGTACCGCAGGGTGTTGGGGTGGACGTTCAGGCTCTTCGCGACCCGGGTCACATCGCCGAAGCCGTTCAGATACGCGAGCAGGGAGCTGGCCAGCTCCGTACCGTTCTCCGCGTCGTGGGCGACCAGTGCCTCCAGCCCCGGGTGGCGGATCTCGCGGTGGCTCTCCAGGACCTCCAGCAGATCGCGCACCATGAGCGACGCGGTCAGCCTGCTGTGGCTGTCGACGGCACGGTCGGGTGTGCGGGCCATGACCTGGAGCGCGTGGTAGCCGCGGAGTTTGACCGAGGGGATGCCGTCGAGCCGCTGCGCGGTGCCCGCGACGGCCGCCTGGACCGGGGTCCTGTGATGGCGCCGCAGCGTGGCGACCAGATCGGCGGCCCAGCGGAGCAGCGGCGCCTCGTCGGTGTGCCCGGCGGGGCCGGGCAGGATGGCGTAGATCTGCCCGCAGGCCTGGGCGACGACGGCGTTGGTCCGGTAGGCGGCGGCGTGCACCGACACGATCTGCGCGGCCTCGGCCCGCCGGGCGTCGTGCCAGGCGGTGTCCCCGTCGTCCGGGTCGCGGAGGTCCACGGCGACGACGGAGGCGGACGCGGCGGGGGCGATCCCCAACTGTGTCCCGAGCGCGACGGAGTTGAAGCGCCCGGTGAGCAGGCCGTGCGCGAGGTCGGCCCGTGCGGGGAGCCGGGCGGTGGAGTCGCCCCTGTAGTAGTGGTCGACCATCTGCGGCACGGCGAGCCGGGCGGCGCCCCGGAGCACGTCGCCCGTGCGGTCGGAGAGCGGGCGCCGACCCTCCTGTACCCAGATGGTGCCCAGTGGCCTGCTCCCCGCGTTGATGCCGATGACCAGCCGACGCCGCACCCCGAGGTCGGGGCGGTCCGGCACCTCGATCACCTCTTCCCCGGCGCGGGCCTGCCGGTAGACGCCCCATTCGCGGAGCAGGGCGAGGAACTCCTCGGGGCAGGCGCGGCCGAGGATGGACTCGCGCCGGAAGGCGTCGGCCTCCTCGCCCGATCCGGCGTAGGCCACGATCCGGTGGGCGTTGTCCTCGACGGCCACGACGCCGTGCGTCAGCGTGACGACCGTCTGCGCCAGGGAGAAGAGGTCGCCCGACCGGTCCGCCGGCTGCGTCGCCCCGCTGTCCAGCAGTCCGCGCACCCGGGCCTCGACCTGGTCCCAGCGCAGCCCGTCGGGTACACCGAGCACGGAGACCCCGGCCCCCATGGCGGCGGCCCGTACGCCCTCGGTCAGCCCTTCGGGCCCGACCCGCACCGCGACGGCCACCGCCCCCGCCGCACCGGCGGCGCCCACGGCCGCCACCGCCGCGGCTCCCCGGGCCCCCGCGACCAGCACGAGCGCGCCGGGAACGGGGCCGAGCGCCTCCCCGGGCGCGGCGATGACCACCTGGGCCACGTCGTCGTCGGTGCTCCCTCCCGCCTGGGCGACGGGAACCCCGAGATACGCGACGAGCAGCGGGAGAGCCACCCCGGCACGGGGGCGTGCAGACGTGTCGCGTCTGTCAGCCAGATCCATGTGCGAAGGGTAAGGGCACTTCCTGGGAACGACGGCGGGCGTCCACAACGGTTCCGCTACTTCCCCGCCCGGTGTCCCCGCACCCCCGCGCTCAAGGGCTCTTGGCCTGTGCACGATGTGCGAAGCCTGTGTTGCCTTGTGTGGCGCCGGATGGACGCGCGGTCAACAATATGGCGCGGTCATGACAGCTGCCCGGGAATCCTTGCCCCTCCCGAACGCCCCCGGCCATCGTCGGATGCGGCGCACGAACCCCGTACGCCGCACCCGTCGGCGCGCCGGACCCAGTGGCGCGCCACCGTTCGAGGAGGACCTCTCGATGGCAGCAGTGCGCAACACCAAGCGGCGGATCGCCGCCGCGATCGCGACCGCGACGACCGTGGCACTCGCAGTCGGAGCAGGAGCGGCCTTACCCGCCCAGGCGGCCCAGCCGGAAGGCAGAGTCCTGCACGCCGGGGCGGCCGGGGCGGTGCCGGGAAGCTACATCGTCACGCTCAAGCAGACGGCCGGCTTCAAGGCGTCCGCGAGCGAGGGCAAGCAGCTGATAGCCGAGCACGGCGGCACGATCAAGCGCACCTACGCGTCGGCGCTGAACGGTTACGCCGCCACGCTGAGCAGCACCGAGGCCAAGCGGCTCGCCGCCGACCCGGCGGTCGCCTCGGTCGAGCAGGACCAGAAGGTCCACTCGACCGCCACCCAGACCAGCGCGCCCTGGGGCCTCGACCGGATCGACCAGACCAGCCTCCCGCTGAGCGGCACGTACACCTACCCGGACACGGGCGGCAACGGCGCGACCGTCTACGTCCTCGACACCGGCGTGCGCATCACCCACCAGGAGATCAGCGGCCGGGCCTCGTACGGCTACGACTTTGTCGACAACGACGCCACCGCCCAGGACGGCGCCGGCCACGGCACCCACGTCGCCACGACCGTCGCCGGCACCACCTACGGTGTGGCGAAGAAGGCGAAGATCGTCGCGGTCCGGGTCCTCGGCAACGACGGCTCCGGCACCACCGCCGGAGTGATCGCCGGAGTCGACTGGATCACCGCCAACCACGTGGCCAACTCCGTCGCCAACGTCTCGCTCGGCGGCGGGGCCAGCACCACGCTGGACAACGCGGTACGGCGCTCCATCGCGTCCGGGGTGACCTACTCCATCGCGGCGGGCAACTCGGGTGCCCTGGCCTCCGGTTACTCACCTGCCAGGGTCGACACCGCGATCACGGTCGGCGCCACGACGAGGACCGACGCCAGGGCCACGTACTCGAACTACGGCCCCGTCGTCGACATCTTCGCGCCGGGCTCCGCCATCACCGCGGGCTGGAACACCTCGGACAGTGCGACCTACACCGGCAACGGCACCTCGTTCGCCGCCCCGCACGTCTCCGGCGCCGCGGCGGTCTACCTGACGAGCCACCCGGGCGCCAGCCCGGCGACGGTGGCCTCGGCACTCGTGAACGGCGCGACGGCCAACGTCCTCACCGGCGTCGGGACCGGCTCCCCGAACAAGCTCCTCAGGCTCGTCCCGTAAGTCCTGCGTGTCCGGCGGGTTCTCCCGGACCCGTGTGTGTGACACCACCGACGGCCGGGGACCCGTGTGCCGGGGCCCGTACGGGGCGATCCCCCGTACGGGCCCCGGCTCCCGCCGTTCCCGGCCCTCTTCGGACATGGTCCGCCGGTTCCCACAGCGCATTCACAGGTGTTCTTCAGATGGTGCTCATCCCCGCGCCGCAAGCTGGTCGTCCACACCGCGCAGGGTGGACGCACACACCCCGCACGGTGGGCAGCGCGCACATCGAGAACGACCACGGAGACCCGACCGCAGGACCGTACACACCGAGCACCACCCCCTGGACGGGCATCCGCCGGAGCACTTCGCAGGCCCGGCACACCCCTGGACGCCCGCCGCGAACGACGGGGAAGCCCCGGACCGCACCACGCGGCCCGGGGCTTCCCCGTACCGCCACCCGGCCGCACACGCGCTGTTCACCCGGACGCCGCTCCACGCTCGCCCGCAGGTGGGACCATCTCGCTCCGTCACTGTCGCGCAACGGAGAAACGATGCCCCCGAAGAGAACCTACGCCGCGCTCACAGCCGTGGCTGTCGCCGTCGGCACGCTGGCGGTCACGGGCGCGGCGAGCGCCCACCAGGAGACGCGGCGGCCCCTCGCCTTCGACCGCACCGCGACCTACCCGGTCTTCCAGAACCGGCCGGCCGGCGAGGACCCGTCCGCCGCGACCGTCGCCGAGATCTCCGCGACGAGCGAGGACGGCAGGACCCTGATCTACACCGACGCGCTCGCGCGCCGGATCGGCTTCCTCGACATCAGCCGGCCCGGAGAGCCGCGCGGGCTCGGCACGCTGTCGCTGGCCGAACTCGGTGACGCGGAGGACGAGCCGACCTCCGTCGCCGTGGTCGGCGACCACGTCCTGGTGGTGGTCAACACCAGCGCCGGCTACACCACCCCGTCCGGACGCCTCGACGTCATCTCGCTGCGCGACCGCAAGCGGGTCACCAGCTTCGACCTGGGCGGCCAGCCGGACTCCATCACCGTCACCAAGGACAAGCGGTACGCCGCCATCGCGATCGAGAACGAGCGCGACGAGGAGGCGACCCCGCCCGGAGGCGAGGAGGGCGACCTCCCGCAGGCCCCGGCAGGCTTCGTACGCATCGTCGACCTCAAGGGCGGCAAGCCCCAGGGCTGGAGCCTCCGGTCCGTCCCGCTGACCCGCCCCGACGGCACGGCGCTCCCCATGCTGGCCGACGCCGGTATCGCCGAACCCACCGACCCGGAACCGGAGTACGTCTCCGTCAACAGCCGGAACCAGCTCGCCGTGACCCTCCAGGAGAACAACGGCATCGCCCTGGTGGACCTGCCGACGGGCCGGATCACCAAGGCCTTCGGCGCGGGTACGGCCACGGTGCGGGGCATCGACACGGCCAAGGACGGCGTGATCGACCAGACCGGCTCGATCACCGGCGTGGCACGCGAGCCCGACGCCGTCAGCTGGGTCGACGACCGCTATCTGGCGACCGCCAACGAGGGCGACTGGAAGGGCGGCACGCGCGGCTGGTCCGTCTTCGACAGCCGGACCGGCAAGGTCGCCTGGGACGCGGGCAGCAGCTTCGAGCGGATCGCCGTACGCCACGGCCTGCACAACGAGGACCGCGCGGGCAAGAAGGGCACCGAGCCCGAGGGCGTCGTGGTCGCCACCTTCCGCGGGGTGCGCTACGCCTTCGTCGGATCGGAACGCAGCAACTTCGTCGCCGTCTACGACCTGACCCGGCCGGCCGCCCCCGTCTTCCGCCAGGTCCTGTCCACCACCAACGGCCCCGAGGGCCTCCTGCCGATCCCGTCGCGGGACCTGCTCGCGGTCTCCAGCGAGGAGGACGACGCCTCGGTCAACGTACGGGCCTCGGTGACCCTGTTCCAGCTGGGCCGGGGCCCCGCAGCCGCGGCCCCGGGCATCGTGTCCGCCCCCGACTCCACGGGCGCGCCGATCGGCTGGGGTGCCCTCGGCGCCCTGTCGGCGGTGCCCGGCAGGCCGCACGAGCTGTACACGGTCACCGACGCGGCGTACGACGACACCCGCGTCCTGACCCTGGACACGTCACGCACTCCGGCGGTCATCACCCGCGCGCTCACGGTGAAGGACGCGGAGGGCCGGCCGGTCGGCTACGACGCCGAAGGAATCTTCGCCCGACCCCAGGGCGGGTTCTGGCTCGCGGTCGAGGGCGCGACGGGCGACGGCAACAGGCTGGTCCGGCTCGACCGTGACGGGGTGACCCGACAGGTCGTCACGCTCCCGGCGGACGTCGCCGCGGGCCTGACGAAGCAGGGATTCGAGGGAGTCACCGCCACCACGGACCGCAAGGGCCACGAGGTCGTCTGGGCCACGCTTCAGCGCGAGGTCAAGGGCGACCCGGCCGGAACGGTACGGCTCGGCCGGTACGACGTCCGGGCGGGCACCTGGAGCTGGTACGGCTACCGGATCGGCACCACCGACACGCCGGGCGACTGGATCGGCCTCTCGGAGATCACGGTGGTCGGCGACAAGCTCGCCCTGATCGAACGGGACAAGCTCAACGGCCCGTCGGCACAGGTCAAGCGGATCTACACCGTCGCCCTCCCCGCGTCGGCCGCCCCCTCGGGCCCGCTGCGCGTCCTGCCCAAGACGCTGGCCCACGACGTGCTGCCCGACCTGCGGGCGACGAACGGCTGGACCCAGGAGAAGCTGGAGGGCCTGACCGTGGGCGGAGACGGCCAGGTCTACGCCGTGACGGACAACGACGGAGTCTCCGACGCCACCGGCGAAACGGTCTTCCTGCGCCTCGGCTCCAGCAAGCGCATCTTCGGCCGCGACTGACCCGCGTACGACGGGCAGGCCGCGACCCGGGCCCGGGTACGACGGGCAGGCCGCGACTGACCCGCGTACGACGGACAGTCCGCGACCCGGGCCCGGGTACGACGGGCAGGCCGCGACTGACCCGCGTACGACGGACAGTCCGCGACCCGGGCCCGGGTGCCGCACACGCCGCACCCGGGCCCGAGCAGCCGCACACCGGTGTGGGGGCCGGTGCGGCTACCGCGGCGGCTGGAGGATCTCGCGGCTCGTGGGGTCCAGATAGAACGCGGCCTCGCGGGTGAGCAGTTGGTACGCGTCCTGACCGGCCTCGGCGTCCTGGACGAGCCGGGCGACATTCAGCCCCTCGAAGCCGAAGACGCGCTGGTAGGGCTCGTCGGGAGCCCAGGAGTACACGTCCCCCGACCACCAGTACGTGACCTCCTCACCGTCGAGGGAGGCACGGGTGCGGGCGAAGGAGCGGAGCAGCTCCGCGGGTGTCGTCGTCATGGCATCCACTCTGCGCGTCCCCCTGCACCGGCGGGGCGGAAAGCGGCCAGGAACCGGCCGGGGTGCTGCTGCTCGAATTCCAGGACCGTAAAGGTTCTTTTCTTCCGCACCGCGACAGATGTGCGCCCGGCGCTTTGCGCTGGGCCTTTTGTGCAGGAAAGCGCCTGGAAGATTCACCGTATTTTCGTCGGCGCGAAGGCGTGTAAAGGGGCTGGGTTGTCCACCTTCGTGATATAGTCCTAATGAATTTACAGGACGCCACGAAAAAAGGGGAATGGCGTGAATACCGAGAAGGTCACGGCTCGACGTCTCACGGCCGAAGACGTTGCTGAATTGGGCCTCCAGGACGCCATCTTCGTCTCGGCGGAGATGGATGGCCTCCCTCTCGACTGCTACGCCCCGGCTTTTCTCACCGAGCCGGGTAAGAATTTCGAAGGGGGGTCCTTCGTCGCGAGGACGGTCTTCGGGAAGGAAATTCACGTCCTTCCGAACAATTCCGAGGAGCCCGGGATCTGGATCGCCGACAAGGCGGGCGAAGAGATCGAGGTTCTCCAGAGTGCCGGTGTCCTCCTGAACCTCGCCCTTTTCGTTCCCGGCGGCAACAAGGAATCTCTGGATTCGCTCTACGCCGCCGCGCGGGATGCCTTCGGTGCGGGAATCGTCCAGCGCTGGAGCGAGGAGACCGTCGAGGTGCCGGACGTCAAGATCGACCTCTACGAGGAGCCGGCCCGGGCGCGGAAGAACACGAACAACCAGAACCGCGACCGCCGAGCCCTGGACATCTACCCGACCCGGGTGCGCTTCCTGGAGCCCAGCGACGGCTGGAAGTTCGTGATCGAACCGCACAAGGAGATCGTCGACGACACACCGACGATCTGACCTGATCGCAGGTTGAGCCCGGCCTTCACAGGAGCCCGTCAGCACGCTGACGGGCTCCTCCGCGTCCGCCCGGCCCGCATCTCCCCGGCCCGTCGCACCCTCCCTCTGTCGCGGAACTCCCGCGTTTGTCGTCGGCCGCCCCCGGGTTCGTCCGCGATCCGTAACAGGGGCTGCTCACAGCGGTGTTCGTGTGACTTGATGAGGGCACGGCATCGGCGGAGGCAGCAAAGGGGCGGGCGGTCATGGCAAAGCACAAGGGAAGGGGATGGCACAGCAAGCTTCTCGCGGCGGGACTCGGGGTGACGGCGCTGGCCGCCGCCACCTCCGTATGGACCGCGCAGGCCGACCCCGCCGGAGGCCGGCAGCCGCAGGCGCGGGCCGCGGCGCCGGAGACCCTGGCCAAGGTGTCGGCGGAGATCGCGCACGCGTCGGACCGAGGTGACCGGGGCGTCAACATCACGATCGACGACGGACCGGACCCGGCCTGGACGCCCCAGGTGCTGCAACTGCTCAAGGACAACGGCGTGAAGGCCACGTTCTGCATGGTGGGTACGCAGGCCAAGGCCTACCCCGACCTCGTCAAGAAGGTCGTGGCGGACGGGCACCGGCTGTGCGACCACACGGTCTCGCACGACACCACCATGGACACCAAGTCCGAGGCGTACCAGTCCCAGGAGATCCTGGACGCCGAGCGCATGATCACCGAGGCGTCGGGCGGCGTACGGCCCGCGTACTACCGGGCCCCCGGGGGCGCCTTCACCCCGTACAGCAGGCAGCTCGCCGCGTCCCGGGGCATGCGTCCGCTGGGCTGGAACGTCGACACCAAGGACTTCGAGCACCCCGGCGCGGACACCATGGTCGAGACCGTCAAGACCGAGATCTCCAACGGGCCGACCATCCTCTTCCACGACGCCGGAGGCGAACGCTCCCAGACCGTGGAGGCCCTGCGCGAGGTGCTGCCCTGGCTCAAGGAGCAGGGCTACACCTTCGGCTTCCCCGTACGCTGACCGACGAGCAGGCGGGACCTACGGGGCGGTCACCCCGCTGAGCGCCGGCGACGGCGGCGCGTCCGGGACAGCCGAGGCGGGATCACGTAGTCGTCGACGGCTCCTCGCCGCCGGTCGGCCCGTCACCCTCGGCCGCACCGGTCTGCCCGTCACCCTCGGCCGCACCGGTCTTCTCGCGCATCTTGCGCACCAGCTCAGCCTTGAGGTCGGCGGCGCCCTTGCGGTCCAGGTTGCGGTGCGGGCCGTTGTTCTGCCGCTCGGCACGGGACAGCCGCTTGCGCTGACCGCCGCCCATGCCCACGGGGTTGTTGATGTTCTTGCTCACGGTCATGCGTTCTCCCGGAATGCTGTGAAGTGATCTACGGACTCATCTGCGGGGGACGGGTGCGGCGACATCGAGGGGCACGCCAGCAGGGCCCGTCACGCTCTCACTCGTACATCACATGACAAAGACGTTACCCGGTCCCGTGCGAGGGTCGTGCCCGCGCCGAATTCCGTTGTGCGGATCTTCTCCGGAGTGCTGGGATGGCGGCATGAGTCTTTCGCCGCCCGGGGCGGCCGAGGTCGTCGTCCGTGTCCACGTCCGTGATCTGACGCCCGCTGATCTGACCGCCTGCGCATGGTCCGGCTCGGCGGCCCATCTGGGGCAGGTGGCGCGCGAGCTGGAGCGTGCGGCGGCCGGAGAGGTGGACTACCTGGCGGTCTGTACTCCGGCGGGCTTTCCGGTGGCGATCGGCGGTGTCGACTACCAGCCCGCGGCCGGTGCCGGAACGCTGTGGCAGCTCGGGGTGCTCCCGGCCCTCCAGTCGTGCGGTCTGGGCACCCTGCTCATCCGCGCCGCGGAGGACCGCATCCGGTCACGCGGTCTGCGGCGTGCGGAACTCGGGGTGGAGGAGAGCAACCCACGCGCCCGGACGCTGTACGAACGCCTGGGGTACGCGGCCTACGGAAGCCGGCCGGACGCCTGGGACGTGGAGGCACCGGACGGCTCGCTGCGCCGGTACGAGACCGTGTGCACGCTGATGCGCAGGGACCTGTCCTCCTCGTCGGAGCAGGCGAGATGAGCTCCGGGCCGACGGTGGTCCCCACAGGACTCGTCGTCCTCGTCGGACCGCCGGCCTCGGGCAAGACCACCTTCGTCCGTGAGCTGGTCGCCCAGGGCAGTCTCGACCCGGAAGCCGTTGTCTCCAGTGACGAGATCCGTGCGGAGTTCTGCGAGGGCGAGGCGATGGACGCCGCGTCCGACATCATCGACGCGCAGGTCTTCGACGAGCGTGACCGCCGGCTCAGCAACAGACTCGCTGCGGGCCGCATCGCGGTCGCCGAATCGACGAACGTCACACCCCGGGCACGCGCACGCCTGGCGGCCATCGCCGAACGATTCGGCGCACCGGTGACCGTGCTGCGCTTCTGCCAGGACGAGGCAGACCTTCTCAAACAGAACCAGGAGCGGGAGAGGACCGACGTCTCTGCCGCGGACGTCAGCGCTTACGCCGCCCTCATGAGGCGGGATGCGAACGGTGCCCGGCTGCGCGTGGAAGGTGCTGCCTCCGTGTACGACGTCCCCGGCCGGGGACAGGGCGCCACACCTGCGGAAGCCGCCCGGCGATTCAGGTTCCGCCTGCTGTGAGCTATCCAGCCAAGCACCAGTGGGGCGGTCACCGGCTCCTCGTCATCCTCCGACGACGGGACTGACCGGCCCGGGCTACAAAGAAGCCCCCGGCCGAGGGCCTGGGGCTTTTTTTGATCTGCCGCTGGACATTTTTCGACGGTCATCGATTCGGAGCGTAAAGCCGAGGGCGGCGGGCCTTTTCGTGCCGTCGTTGCCAGCTACATCACCTTTGAAAATGGGTGAAGCCGCTTTATATCATTATGCAGCCGACTTTCTTAGCGATTACCGGGGAGGCAGCTGCAACATTCGTCATCGTCCCTACTGCCAAGGCGGCCAGACAAACGAGGGTGGTGGCCGCCAGGATTCTCCGCACGTGCGGGGCCTCCCTTCCTGTGGATCTTGAGAGGATGCGGAGATTATCAGACCATCACCAGGTCTGCACTTCGCATATGCCAAGGCGATATTCCGCCTTATTCGTCCCGGGTGGAGGGTCGGGAGTCTGGCACGATTTCATATATGCGTTCGATTTCAATCAGGCGACGAGCGATTCTACGCGCATCAATGCCGTCCCGATTCCTCACTAATTCGAACGCCTGACGCAATGTCATGTGCGCATCAGTGATGTCTCCCGCCGCGAGCCGGACCTCCGCCAGGAGGGTTCGCGAGGCGGTCTCCTCGTCGACATCATGGGTGCGGGCGGCGATGAGCACTGCTTTACGTAGTCGGTCCGTCGCGACAGCCAGCTGGCCGTCGGCGAAGTCCGCCCGTCCGAGGCGGCGCAGGGCCTGGACCTCGTGGTGGGTCGCTCCGATTTCCTGTGCGATATGCAGTGCTTCGAAAAGGCGTCGACCGGATTCCATGACGTCCCCGAGTCGCCAGTACGCCTCGCCGATTCCTACCAGGGTCTCGGCCTGGCTCTTCCGGTCGCCGAGAGAGTGGAATTCCGAGAGGGTTTCGCTGAACATGACAAGTGCTGGTGCCGCCTCGCCCGCCTCCGTGAGGACTTCGGCCAGGTTTCTCCGTACGGTCGCACGGTCGTATCGGCTTCCGTCCACTTCCAGGAAAGAGAGAGATTCCTCGAAGGAGTGGCGTGCGGCTGCGAACTCCCCCGCCTGTACCTGTAATTCCCCGATGTTGTTCAGCGTCTTGGCTGCTGCCGTGCCATCGGCGGCTTCGCGGAATCCTTCCAGAGCGCTGCGGAAATGTGTGAGCGCCCTTTCGCGCTCTCCGAGGAAAAGCAGCGTCACCGCAATATTGTTCCGACTCCGGGCCTTGTCCCAGGTGTTGCCTGAAAGTGACTTTATGGCGAAACACTTCTGGAGCAGCGCGAGGGCCTTGCGATTCTCGCCGAGATGCCAGTTCAGTGTGCCGAGAACCCGTAGGGCCTCGGCTTCGGCAGGCTCATCGCCCAGCGCACGCGCGAGTTCCAGTGCACGCTCCCCCGCTCTCGCGGACTGGGCGTAGTCCCCGACACTGGCGTGCGTGGCGCAGAGATCGGTCAGAACCTGGCACAGGGCCGGAGCGTTGTCGTTCGTCCGTTCCCAGTGGTCGACGGCTTGCCGCAGGAGCGCTCTGGCGTCCTGCCAGTGGCACTCCGACAGCAGAAAACCCGCCAGGCAGCCGGCGAGGCGGGCTGCCTGCCCGGGAGCACCGTTGCGCCGGGCGTGCTCCTCGACAGCCAGCAGGTTGCCGCGTTCGGCGACCAGCCAGGACCGCGCGGCGGCGGAGTCCGGCCAGGGCGACGGAGTCGCCGGCGGGGGAGGCGTCGATGAGTCCAGCCGCACGCGGTGTCGGTGGGGGTATGCCGTGCGGTCCGCCAGGTCGGTCGCCGTGAGGTAGAAAACCGTGAGCCGGGCTACGGCCTCGCGGCGTTCCTGCTCACTGTCCACCGAAAGGGCAAGATTATGGGCATATTCGCGCAGCAGGTCGTGGTAGCGATAGCGGTCCGGCACGGGCTCCCTGAGCAGGTGGCATGCCAGTAGCCCTTCCAGCAGGCGCTCCGTCGTGTCCTGCGGCATACCCAGCAGGGTGGCTGCCGCCGCGGCGGTGAAATCGGGGCCTGGATGCAGCCCGAGACGGCGAAACGCGGTCCTCTGCTGCGGGCCGAGAGTCCGGTAGGAAAGATCGAACGCCCGCGCCATCTCCTGCTGCTGATCCGCGCTGCGGATTTCCTTCAGACGTCCGGGACTTCGGGCGAGGCGGTCGGCGAGGACGGTCAGCGTCCACGATTGACGTGCCCGGAAGCGATGGGCCACCAATTCGATCGCAAGGGGCAGGTATCCGCACAATTCGACGATCCGCGCCGTCTCCGCACGGTCATGAGTACGTTCCTCCCCCGCGAAGTCGCGGAAGAGCGCGACGGCGTCCTCCTCCGGCAGGGCGTCGAGCGGGACGGACAGCGCTTGCGGGATACCGGTCAGATGCCGACGGCTGGCGATGATCGTCAAGGACGGCGAACCGCTGGGCAGCAGCGGGCCGATCTGTTCGGGCCCGGTCGCGTCGTCCAGGACGATGACCACACGGCGCTCGGCCAGCATGGTTCGCCACAGGGCGGTACGCCCCTCCAGCTCCGTGGGGATGGAAGGGGCCGGCGCACCGAGCAACCTCAGCAGCGTCGCTAGCGCAGACCTGGCGCTGAGTGGTTCCTGGGTGGGTGAGTGACCGCGCAGATCGATGTAGAGCTGACCGTCCGGGTACCTCTCGGCGAGCACGTGGGCGGTCGCGACGGCCAAGGCCGTCTTCCCGACCCCGGCCATGCCGCTGACCGCTTCCACGGTGACGACCGATCCGCCATGCGCACCCTCCTCGGCGATCACCGAGGTCAGGGCCCGCAACTCCGCCCGTCGCCCGACGAGCGACGGCTGCTGGGGGAGATTGCGGCGTGGCGGCGCTCCGGGGGGAAGCCGGGCAGGCTCGCTGGCCTCGGGCCGTGGTGCCAGTGGGGTGGCGGCGGCGGAACCGACGGGAGCGGCTGCGCGCGCCGGGCGTTCGCCGTGCACCAGTTCACGTGCCGGTACGCGGGCCAGTATGCCCTGGTGGATCATGTTCAGCTCGGCGCCGGGAAGGGCTCCGTACTCCGCCATCAGCGACTGCCGGGCGCGCTGGTGGATGCTGAGCGCATCCGCGTACCGTCCGCTGCCGTAGCAGGCGAGCATCAGCTGACCGAGCAGGGTCTCGTGTCCGGGATGCCGCTCGACCAGCGCGGAGAGTTCGGCGATCTGATCGGCGAAGCGCCCCAGCCGCAGTCCGGCCGCGATGCGTGAGACACCGGCGCTCAGCCGCGCCTCCGAGAGTGTCCGGCGCACGGTTGCCGCCCAGAAGCCGGGAAGGCCCGACAGCGCCTCGCCCTGCCACAACGCCTCCGCCTGAGTCAGCAGCTCACCTGTCCGGGTGTCACTGTCACTGGTGAACGCGGCATCGACGAGCCGCCGGAAGCGCTGCCAGTCGACGGCGTCGCGCCCGGTGCGAAGGGTGTAGGTGTGCGCTCGCCCGATGATGGTGGGCGCGTCCGGCACCGAGCCGGCGGCCCGCAGTTGTCGGCGGATACGCGAGACATAGGTGTGCGTGTTCTCGCGTGCGCGTGCGGGAGGGTCGCCGTCCCAGAGGCGTTCGATCAGCTGGCTGATTGCGACAGGGCGGCCGGCGTCGAGAGCGAGCGCGGCCAGCAACGCCCTTTCCTTGTCCGATCCGAGCGCCAGCCAGTGCCCGTTCAGCCGTAGCCCCACCGGTCCGAGAATCTGGAATTCCACCAGCGCCCCCGCTGGTCCGTCGTATAGCTCACGAGCATGACATCACGTGGGGGTTTCCGCCATACACCGCTGGCATACCTGGCCTGATCCGTCTCATTCCCGACGGTCATTCCAAGTCACGCGTGGGTAGAAAGCGAAGGAGTTCGGACATTCGGCAATTGATCTCCGGGGGCGGATGGATGAGTGATTCGAGTACGGCCTCGCACGGGCCTCACAGAAATGAGATCAGTGGCGAGTCACGAATGTACGGTCCTACCGTCCAGGCCCGTGAGGTGCGCGGCGGCATTCATTTCCATCAGACTCCGGTGGTGCCCGCACGGCCCGCGCCACCCCGCCAACTGTTGCCTGTTCCCGCGAACTACACCGACCGGGAGAGCGATCTGGAGGCCCTGGACGATCTCCGGGCCACGGGGTTGCCGCTGATCGTCGTCAGTGGTCCGGCCGGAATCGGCAAGACCACTCTGGTGTCCAAATGGCTGCGGGCGCTGAGTGCCGAGTTCCCCGACGGGCAGCTGTATGCGGACCTGCGTGGGCACACGGCGGGTGACCCGGCGAGGCCTGCCGAGGTCCTCGGCCAGTTCCTCCGGGCGCTGGGTGCCGGACCTCCGCCCGCCGACGCGGTCGAACTGGGCGCCCTGTGGAGGTCCCTCACCGCCGAACGGCGGATCGTGATCATGCTGGACAACTCCTTCACGGCTGCCCAGGTGCGGCCGTTGCTGCTCAGCGGGCCGGGCGGCCTCGTGGTCGTCACCAGCCGCCGAAGGCTGACCGGCCTGCGCATGCAGGGAGCGGGCTTCCACCAGCTCGACGCGCTCGGCACGGAAGCCGGTGTCGAACTGCTCACCCGTGGGATCGGCGTGGACCGCGTCGCGGGGGAACTCCCGGCAGCGCAACGCCTGGTGGCGCTCTGCGCGGGGTTGCCGCTCGCGGTCTGCCTGGCCTCGGCCCGCCTCGCGACACGGCCCAGGCAGTCCGTCGGCGCGCTTGTGGACGCCCTCGCGCGGAACACGGACGGCGGCCGGCTGGCCGCGCTCGACGTGGAGGGGGAGACTTCCGTGCACAAGGCCCTGGACGCGTCCTACGCGGTGCTGAGCGGCGAAGCCGCCCGCCTGTACAGGACGCTCGGTCTGCTCCCCGTGCATACCTTCGATGCCGTGATCGCGGCAGTGTCCTGCGGTGAGTCGCTGGAGTGGGCGGTGCGCCGGCTGGACGAGCTGGTCGAGGCCAATCTGGTGGAGGACATCGGCCCCGAGAGCTTCCGCCTCCACGACCTGTTACGGATCCACGCGCACGGGCGCGCCGTGGACGACGATACGAGCGCCGCCCAGGAGGAAGCGCTGCGGCGCTTCTGCGACGGGTGCCTGTACACCGCGACGGCGGCGCAGGAGCGGCTGACGCCGGTTCAGTTCACCCTTCCCAGGATCTATGCGTACCGGCCGGAGATTCCGCTTCCGTTCGGCGACGACATCGCGGCGCTCGGTTGGCTCGACTCCCATCGGGCGCAACTGCTGGAGGCCGTACGGCTCGCGGCGGGCAGGGGCTGGTACGACACGAGCTGGATGCTCGTGGATGCCCTGTGGCCGCTCTTCCTGCGTCTGCGCCACTACACCGAGTGGATCGAGGCCCACAAGATCGGTCTGGAGGCCGCCCGACAGGCCGGGAACAGGGAGGCCGAGCGGCAGATGCTCAACTCCGGGGCCATCGGGCTGGGGGCCGCCGGCCACACCGACGAGGCGACGGCTTGGTACCGGGACTCCCTGCGGGCCGCGCGGGAGGCCGGTGACCCACGGGACGAGGGCCAGGCACTGCTGGGCCTCGGCGCGTGTCATCGCGAGGCCGGGCGGCTCGACGACGCCGTCGGCCACTTGAACCGGGCGATCTCCGTGTGGGAGGCCTGCGGGTACCCACGCGGTGCGGCCCTCGCCCGGACCACCCTCGGTGAGATAGCACTCGCGAAGGACGCCCCGGCCGAGGCGGTCGGCTCCTTCACCCGGGCACATGCCGCGCTGGTGGCGGTGAACGATCCCCACGACGCCGCGCGTGCCCTCGCGTTCCTGGGGCGGGCCGGCGTCCGGGGTGGGGCGTACGAGGAGGGTATGGCAAGGATGAAAGAGGCTCTGGAGGTCTTCAACGGATCCGGAGCGGTCTTCTGGCAGGCCCGCACCCTGGAGATGCTGGGGCAGAGCGCCGCGGAGCATGGCGACCGGACGGGCGCGGAGGAGTTCCTCGGGCGGGCCCTCACTCTGTTCGAGACCACGAGCCCCGCCGACGCGCTCCGGCTCGGCGGGGGCGGGTGATCCGGCAGGAGAGACCGAGCCGCATCGGCTGCCCGGTCCCGGTCTGCGACGGTGACCCCCCGCCGTGCTCTTCGGGGCGGTAGACAGCGGACAAGAGAGGGCTTCCACAGCGCCGGAAGAAGGTCCACCGCAGGGCCGTTTCCCCAGTTCAGGCGCCAGATGGACGCCCCCACCGACCAGGTGGCGGAGCTACGCAGGCTCACGGACAACGTCTCCGGCCACGTGGCGGAAGCCGTAGCCCGCCAGATGCGAACGGAGGGGGTTCACCGAGCACCCGTTCGGTCGTCCCGCTGGTGTCGGCGACACTCGGCGCACCCGACCAACGGTCGCGCACTCCCGCCGGTCGAGGAATCCGCCAGAACCACCCAGTTCTTCGCTTTCCCGACCTAGGCTTGACTGCCACGACATCGACGACGGGGAGCCCGGCATGGACTCGATCACGGCAGCGGCCCTCGCAGCACTGGCCGGGAGCGCAGGCAGTGAGGCCGGCCGCCAGGCATGGGTGGGGCTGACGGCTCTCGTGCGGCGCCCGTTCCGGCGCGGGCCGGTTCCGGAGCCCGACGAGGCCGGGGAACCTCGGGTCAGCACCGGCGAGTTGGAGCTCGCGGCGCTACAGGAGGACAGCACCGATCCGAACCGCTCGCAGGCGCTCGCGACGGCGCTTCACGTACGGGCGGCCCTGGACGAGGAATTCCGCTTGCGTCTTGACGAGTGGTGGCGGAGGGCACAAGCGGCAGGTGGCGAAGCACACAACAGCGTCTCGGGAGGCACGCAGAACGGTCCCGTGATCCAGGGCCGCGACTTCTCCGACCTCACCTTCCACATGACCCGCGACACGGGGGATTCGAGGCCTGAGTAGCCGATTCATCCGCATGCCGGGTGGTCGCCGACCTGGTTGCGTGCGAGCCCGCCGTCGGTCGGAGGTACGCATTGGAGTCCCGGTGGGCATCGACGCCGCACACTGGCGTGCCTTCGGCCGGCCTTGAGTGAAGGCAGGGCGCCTTCTTTCCGCGCAAGGCCCTGCCCCGCCCCTCTCCAGCCTAGGTGCCGAGATTCGGCGGCACTCGGTGGACGCGCTACAGCTCGCGCAGGCGCGTGTGCGTCCCGCTACCCCCGGGACCACACTCGATCGGTCGTGCGTCGACGCCGCCGCCGGTGGCAGAGCACTGCAAGGTTCTCGCAAGGCTTCGTCGAGCCTTCCGTCCCACCCGCCGGGCATCCAGGTCACAGAAGCAGTTCGTGACAGCCGGACAGAAGCCAACAGGGGGACGCCATGACGGCGTTAGGTGGTCTCGGAACGATGACGGGCACGGCGAACAGATTCGAAACGCCCACCGCGGGGGCCGGTGTTGCTGAATCACGGCAGTGGCTGACACTGGTGGGTCGCAAGAAGGTACTGGCAGTGGTGCACACGGTCACGTACGGGAAGCGGCTGCTCGATGTCCTTTCCCTGCTGGACGCCGACTTCCGGATCCAGGTCGTCTTCACCGCACCGCCGCACGCCTTCGGAGACGACGTGCCCGCCTTCCTGGCACGTCTGGGCAGCGCCGTGTTGCCGTGGGAACAGGCGACCCGCATGACCTTCGACCTCGCACTCGCCATGGGACCGCGCGGCGTGGAGCGCATAGAGGCGCCACTGATCACGCTGCCGCACGGAGCCAACTACCTGAAGAGGGTGGCCGAGGGAGCACACGCGGGCGTGGCGGGGTTGCGCCGAGAGGATCTCATGCCCGGTGGTCGGCCGCCCGCCGCCGTGGGCGTGCCCCACCACTCCGAACTGCGTGAGCTCGCACGCAGCTGCCCGGAGGCGCTCCCGCTGGCGCGTGTCATCGGTGATCCCGCGCACGACCGGATCGTGGCCAGTCTGCCGCTGCGCGCCGCCTACCGCCGGGCGCTCGGGCTCACCGAAGAACAGAAACTCGTCGTCTCGGTCTCAACGTGGGGGGCTCACTCGTCGTTCGGCCGGTTCGACACGTTGTTGCCTCGGCTGATCGGCGAACTACCGTCGGGGCGCTACCGTACGGCGCTGCTCGTCCACCCCAACGTGTGGGCGGGACACGGCGCCTACCAGGTCAGGTCGTGGCTGGCTCGGTGCGAACAACGCGGGATCGCGATCGTGCCCCCGGAGGCGGACTGGCGCAGCATCCTGGTCGCTGCGGACCTGATCATCGGCGACCACGGATCGGTGACTCTCTACGGGACGCTCACCGGGGCGCCGATTCTGCTGACCACCTCTCCGGAACGGGAGATCAATCCCTCGTCGCCGGCCGCTGCTCTCGCGGCCCACGCACCGACGCTCTCTCCCACTCACCCGCTGGTGGACCAGCTCGACTATGCGGCGCGGGTGTACCGGCACGAGGAGTACGCCCCGATCCGGGCCCGCATCACCTCGGAGCCCGGCCGTTTCAACCGGAACACACGCAAGCTGATGTACGAACTCCTGAGGATGGGACAGCCCGCTCACGAACCGCTGACCGTCCCGCTGCCGACGCCGCTGCCGCCGGCGGCGTGGGCAGCCGGCCGTGGGGAGGAATCGGCGTGAAGCGCTTCGTCGTGGTCGAGGCGAGCCCGTTTCCGGACGTCCTGCTGGCCCGGTGCGACAACGCGTCCTTCAGCGTTCGGCTGAGGTCGGTGCACCGTCTTTACCGCGCGTCGGTCATCGACGAGCACCTCGTCGTGGACGTGGACAGCTGCCGGGACCCCTCCCTGCTCGACTGTGCGGACGTGCTCCAGGGAAGCCGGGCTCACTCGGTCGCTGGTGCGCTGCGCCGACTGGCCGGTCTCACGTCGGCCCATCCGTCCTGCGGTATCGCCGCGGTGCCTCTGTCGGAGGCCGGGGGCGCGGACGGCTGGATCCTGGCAGGCGGATCCGACCGGTCCCCGTTCCTCGTACCGCACCGCCCCTACCGGCGGTGCCAGGACTCCTCGGAGCAGTCGCTGCTGCCGTCGTGTGTGCACGCCTGGCTGGTGGCAGGGCGGTCACTGCGGGAATGGCCGTACGCCCACGAGGCCTCGGGCGGCTGAATCGCACAGGGGCACGTGGGGCACATTCGTGGAGCCCGGCCGTCCACACCCTGCTCCCGGGTCCGGCAGCCGTGGGGCAGGCGCTACGGCCGCGCCGGCGCCTCGGTCTCGCCCAGCAGCTTCCGGGCCCGTCCCAGACGGCCGGCCCAGGCCGGGTAGGGCAGTGCGGTGGCGAGCGACGAGGCGTGCGCCAGCTCCTCCTCGCCCTCCTGCGTACGGGACAGGCGGGACAGGCAGGCGCCGAGTGCCGTGCGGGCCTCCACCTCGGCGAGGCGCTCTCCGGAGCGGGTGGCACGTTCCGTCTCGGCGCGGGCGATGCGGAGCGCCGACTCGGCCTGACCGGCGAGGAGATGGGCCCAGGCGGTCAGGGCCGGCGCGGCGGTGGCATGGCCGTCGAGTGCGGCCAGTGCCTCGTCCGGGCGGTGTGCGAGCAGGGCGAGTTCGGCGCGTGCCGTGCTCACCTCGTACGCGGCCTGGCGGTCCTCCAGGGTGGTGGCGATCCGCTCGGCGCGGTCCAGGACAGCCACGGCGCCCGCCAGGTCGCCGGTGCGCAGCAGTACGCGGGCCTGTGCGGTCAGGGCGTAGGGGAGACACCAGCTGCCGTCCGCCTCGGCTCCGGTCACCGCGGCGTCCGCGAGGGCCGCGGCCGGGGGCGTCTCCTCCAGGAGCAGATGGAGTTCCGCCAGGTTCGCCCGCTCGAACGCGATGGCCGCCGGATCCCCGGAGTGCTCGGCGAGGTCGAGGGCGCGCCTGCCGAGTCCGACGGCCTCGTGCAGCCGCCCGGCGCGCCGGGCGTTCTCCCGCAGTGTCGACAGCACCGTGCCGAGCAGTTGCGGGTCGCCGTACGCCTCGGCGGGCTCCAGCGCCCGGTCGCCGGCCTCGCGGGCCCGTTCGAAGTGGCCGGCCAGGCCCAGATTGCTGGCCAGCAGGGTGTAGGCGCGGGCGAGCAGCCCCTGCCCCGCCGCGCCGGGCACCTGCTCGGCGGCGGGGAGGGCCAGGCGGGCGGCGGCGTACCCGTCGTCGTAGCTTCCTTCGTAGCAGCAGACCAGGGAGAGGGCCAGGTGGTGGACGGCCGCCGGTTCGGGCGCGGTGTCCGCGGTCGCCCGGTGGCCGTGCAGGATCTGCCGCCCGGCGGCGGAGTCCTTCGCCCTGACCAGGCTCTCGGCCAGATAGCCCGCGGCCAGCACGGCGCGGTCGTGGTCGCCGCGCCGTACGAACTCGTCGAGCGCGCTCCGCAGCGCCTCGGCCGCCCGGTCGAACCGGCCCATGCGGCGCAGCACCTGGGCGTGCGCGAGCCGGGTGCGGGCCGCGTCCACATCGAGGCGGACCACGAGGTCCTGGTAGTAGCGGTCGGCGGTGTCGTTGGCGTAGAGGGCCGAGGCACGCTCCGCCGCGAGCCGCAGATATTCGGCGGCCAGCGGGTCGTCGGCCCGCGTGAAGTGCGAGGCGAGGGTGTCGACGGCGTCGGGCCTGCGCTGCCGCACCGCGTGCGCGAACGCCTTGTGCAGCTGCATGCGCCGTACGGTGGTGAGCCCTTCGTAGCAGGTGAGGCGGACCAGCGGATGGCGGAAGGCGAGGCCGGGCACATGCCGCCCGGACGCCACGACGGGCCGCTCCTCGATGAGCGCGGCGCCGATCGCCCGTTCCAGGGCGACGGTCGCGGCGGCTCCGGTCACCGGCGGGTGCAGTCCTTGCGCGGCGACGTCGAGCAGTTCGGACGACGCCGTCTCGGAGCCCGCGACGGACAGTGCCTCGACGAGGCGCCGGGCATCCGGGTCGAGCCGCGCGAGGCGCTCGGCCACCAGCTGCCGTACGCCTTCGGGCGCGGCACCCTCCTCGGGGGTGTCCGCGAGCGCGCGGGCCAGTTCCACGGCGAACAGCGGATTGCCGAGGGACAGCTCCCAGACGCGGTCCAGCGGCGCGGCGGCCCCGACCGCGTCCCGGGCAACGGCCAGGCAGGCCTCCTTCCCGAGCCTCTCCAAGTCGTGCGGCACGGCGAGCCCTTGGCGCACCAGGAGGGTCAGGTCCGCGCGTCGCGGATCGGTGTCCGGCAGTTCCTCCTCGCGGTACGTCACCAGGAACCGCAGGCGGCTCCCCGGCCCGGCGGCCCGCCGTGCCAGATGGCTCAGCAGCTGGTACGAGCCGGAGTCCGCGGCGTGCAGATCGTCCAGGACCACCAGGACCGGACGGTGGGCGGTCAGCTCGCCGAGCAGCCCGGTGGCCGCCCGGAACAGCCGGTCGCGTTCCTCCTCGGGGCTGCGTTCCCCGAACCCGCTGATCTGACCCAGGGACGGCAGGAACGCGGCCAGGTCGGGGTACTCGGCGCCGATCCGGGCGCGCTCGGCCACCCCCCGCTCGGCGAGCCAGCCGTCGAGCGCCTCGGCGAACGCCCCGTAGGGGGTGTGACCCTCCGCGTCGTGCCCGGCCCCCCACAGCACGGCGGTGCCGGAGCCCGCGGCCCGTCGTGCCGCCTCGGCCACCAGCCGGGTCTTGCCCATGCCGGGTTCGCCGGTGAGCAGCCTCACCGGCGGACCGCCGTCGGCGAGGAGGCTGCGGAGTGCGTCGTCCCGCCCGCGCAGCGGTGCCACGGCGATCCCCCGCAGCGGCGCGGGCAGGGCGGGCCCGGTGGCGGTCGGCGTGGGGGCGGTGGTGAGCGCGGCCCGGTGCAGCCGCTCGGTCTCCGGCCCGGGGCGCACCCCCAGCTCCGCGTCGAGGGCGTCCCGGCACAGGTGGTACTGGCGCAGTGCCTGGCGGCGCATCCCCTGCCGCAGAGCGATGTCCATGAGGGTCCGGTGGGCGCCCTCCTCGGCGGGGTTGGCCTTCAGCACCCGCTCGGCCGCCGCCGCGGCCTGCGGCAGGTCCCCGTGCGCCAGGTGCGTGGTGGCGAGGGCGAGACCCACCTCGACCTGGAGGGCCGTGAGCCGCGTGCGCCGCGCATCGGCCCAGCTCGCGTACGGGTCCTCGGGCAGGAGCCCGCCCTCGAACCGCTCCGACGCGTTCTCCAGTGCGGTCACGTCCCGGGAGGCCAGCGCGGACAGCGCGGCCTCCTCGACGTGATCCGCGTCGACCCACACGGTGGCGGGGTCGAGGAGCAACAACGCCCCGTCGGATATGAGGTACGACGAGGTGGCGCGCCGCGCGAGCTCGGGTTCCAGGGCCCGCCGCGCGGCGTGCAGCGCGACGCGCAGGTTGTTGGGTGCCGTCTGCGGGCCGGCGTCCGGCCAGCACAGGTCCATGACCTGCTCCCGCTGGAGCCGGTGGCCCGGGGAGACGGCGAGCAGCTTGACGACGGTCCGGCCGGTCAGCCGGGGCCAGCGTTCGGCGGGTGCGGGACCGCTGTCGCGGGTGGCACGGAAACCGCCGAGCAGGTGCAGGCGCAGCAGCGGCGCATCCGGTCCGGCGCCGGGCGGAGTGGGCTGCGCGTTCATTGGGCAGCCACTGTAGCCCGGCAGCCCGCCGGCCCCCTGGGCAAGGCCCAGGGGGCCGGTACGACGGGCCCGTGCCGGCACGGACCCGCCGGCACATCGGGCCGTCAGGCCTTGTCGATGGTCCAGGTGGCCGCCGAGCGGATCGCCGTGTACCGGCCGGAGACCTCGCCGCCGGTCAGTCCGGCAGTGCGGTCGACACCGTAGTCGTCGAAGGCGAGCAGGACGACCTCGTCCTTCCCGTCACCGTCGAGGTCGGCCACGAAGTGCTCCCGGGAGCCGGTCATGCCGGTGGAGACGGTGGCCGCCGGGTAGTTCACGCCGGACGTCAGGACGGAGGCGGGGTACAGGTTCAGCACCTGGGTGCCGCTCGACACCACGATGCGGGCGCCGTCCGGACCGGTGGCGAAGGACGAGCTGCGGACCTCGGCCAGCGTGTTCAGCTTGTACTCCTTGCCGTTCGGCCCGTCGGTGCGCAGCGAGACCAGGCTGGCCTCGGTCAGTCCGTCGGGACCGGTGAGCCAGTTGGCGAGCGTGGCGTACCCACCCGCCTTGCGCTCGTGCAGCAGGTCGCCGGTACGGCCGTCGCGGATCTGGACCATGTTGGTCAGCTGGTTCGGCGGGGACTGCTCGGAGTTCCCGCGGACGACGTACGTGAAGACCACGGCGTGTCCGTCGGCGTACGGGATGTCCTTCGAGGCGAAGGTGCCGGCCCGCAGCGGGATGCCGAGCACGGAGCCGGTGCTGGTCGCAGGCGCCTCCGGGGTGAAGTTCCAGACAGCGGTGCCGTTCCTGCCGTTCAGGGCGACGCCGCCGACGGAGACCGGAGCGGTCGGGCTCTTGCCGCGGGTCTGGTACTGCGCGTAGACCTTGCCGTCGTTCGCGGACAGGTCCGCGAAGGCCGGGGTGCCGATCTCCGACGGGACCGCGTACTCCCACTTCAGGGAGCCGTTGCCCTCGTAGGCGCGCACCTTGTCGGTCGCGACGGCGATCTCCGCGGCACGGTCACCGTCGAGGTCCGACGCGACGACGTTGCGCACGTATTCGCCGGCCGCGGCCTGGATGGTGGTGAGTACCTTTCCGGTACGGGCGTCGACGATCGCGACGCCCTCACTGGCGGCGACGACGATCTCGTCACGGCCGTCACCGGTGGTGTCGGCCTTGACGACCTGCACGACCCGGCCGGGCATCGTCGCCGCCCACAGCCGCTCGGGCGTGCCGGAGACCAGGGACGGGCCGTCGTAGGCGTACAGGCCCGCGGAGGAGCCGCCGACGACGACATCCTGCTTCTTGTCGCCGTTGATGTCCGTCGCGACGGCGGTGTAGGGGATGCCCTCGACCGGCTGGACGCTCTCCTGCTTGCCGTTGCCGACCCTGTACGTCCGGACGTTCTGGTCGGTGTCCGTGGTGCGCAGCCGCCAGTCGCCGTTCTTCTCGAACAGCTGGCCGCCCAGCATCGAGCCGACGGTGCCGCGTTTCTCCCACTTCACGTCGCCGTCGGCGCCGTCGAACGCCGTGATCCGGGCGTAGTGGTTGGAGTAGCGGTTCTCGGCGGTCGTGCTGTCCCTGTCGTCCATGGCCGAGGCGATGAGCTTGCCGTCGACGGCCTGGAGGCCCCAGACGGAGGCCAGGTCCCCGTCGACCTGGTCCTCGGGCCGCTTGAGGGTGCGGGCCCACAGCAGGCTCGCGTCGTCGCCCTTCAGCGCGCGGACGCTGTTGGTGTTCATCGACAGGCTGTCGTCGATGGTCGACTCGCTGACCGTGTACTCCGGCTTGGAGCGGCCCTGGATGTCGCCGACCTCGAGGTCGAGCGGGAACGCGTTGATCCGCTCGCTGAGGGAGGTACGGGTGCCGTCACCGGGTGCGTACGTGCTGAGCTCGTACTTCACGCCGTCGGCGTAGTCCGACTGCTCCAGGGCCACGATCCGGCCGCGCGCGGCGTCCAGGTGCAGCTGACGCACGTAGAGGCTGCCGCCCTTGGCCCACTTGACGCTGCCGTCCTCGGTGTCGATCACCAGGGCGTGGCCGCCGGCGGCGTTGTCGGGCGCGTAGCGCTTGGCCTGGTTCCAGGAGGCGGCGAGCAGGCCGCCGCCGACCGGCTCCAGCGCGCCCCACTGGACACCGGTGTAGGTGCCGGCGTCATACGTCCACATCTGCGACGGGGTGAGCTTGCCGTCGGCGTGGTCGAACCGGAAGCCGTTCAGCGTGGTCTTCGCATCGGCCGGCGAGTTCATGTTGTCGTACGCGGAATCCGCGACGACCAGAGTCCTGCCGACCAGCTTGATGTTGTACGCGGCGGCGAACAGCTTCGACCAGAGCGTCTTGCCGGTGGCGCCGTCGAGGATCGTGACGAAGGTGCCGTTGGGCAGCGTGGAGCCCGGCGAGGTGAAGGGCCGGTACGGGTTCACGCCGGACTTCGCGGTGAAGACGATGTCGTCGACGCCGTCACCGGTCAGGTCGCCCGTGGTGACGCCGTTGTCCGAGGTCGGGGAGAACGGGTCGACGGCGTTGAAGCCCATGACCACGGCGGCCGGGTAGGGCTCCTTCACGGCGCGGGGGGTCGGGGTGACCTGCCAGTCCGAGTCCAGGGACGTCGAGTCGCGTGACCACAGCCGCTTGCCGTCGGCGCCGACGCGCTGGATCGGGGTGAGGCTGTTGACGGTGAAGTAGTCGCCCTTCGAGCCGCCGACCGGGAAGGTCTGCGCCATGCCCTGAGCGCCCTCGACGGCGGACTTCCTGGTCAGCTTCCAGGGCGAGGCGGCGTCGGTCCCGCTGCCGGCGGTGGAGCTGTCGCTGTCACTCGTGCCGGCGTCCTCGGTGGCCTGCTCCAGGCTCGTGCCGCCGTCCCCGTAGACGTCGGGCATGGAATGCTGCGCCAGCTGTGCGGCCTGGCTCTCGGTGAGCGTCAGGAGACCGTTGTCGTCGGCGTGGACGGCCGGGGCGACGGTCAGCGCGAGCCCGGATGCGATCAGTACGGAGGCCAGGCGCAGGCCCCGCCGGTTGATGTTTCTCATCAGACGCCCTTCGGGGTGAAGCGGATGGCGGTGGCGTCGCTGAGGACGGTCTGCTTGAAGGAGGTGCCGAGTGCGTCGGTGCCGGCCTGGTTCTCGATGCCGGTGGTCGCCGAACTGCCGCGCTGCAGGGCGCTGGTGCCGATGCCCTTGTACTGCAGGGTGACGGCGCCGGTGGCCTCGTCGAAGACGGCCTCGAAGGAGATGCGCACCGAGCTGTCCGCGGCGATGGAGGCGTTGTTCCAGACGACGGCGAACTTCCGCGCGCCGCTCCTGCCGGTGGTGGCGGTCTGCACGCTCGACTTCTTGTCGAGGACCAGGTCGTCCCAGAAGGCGGCGACGACGCCGTTGGGCCTGGCGGCCGTGGGCAACGCGGTGTTGGCGTAGTCGCCCAGGCGCGGCTGGAGGAAGTTGACCAGGCCGTTGGTGGTGACGGAGGCGCTGGTGTACTTCACGCCGTAGTACGTCACGGGGAACGGCAGGCCGATCGTCCTGGCGTCCTCGTCACCGGTGAGCCCGGTGGTGGTCGAGCCCTTGATCCAGGAGGAGGCGACGGGGGCGCAGGAGTAGGTGCCGCCCTCGTCGGTCCGGTTCGGCAGCTTCACGTCGGCGCTCTCGGCGCCGTCGACCGTGAGCCGGCCGGCGTAGGCGCCGTTGCAGACGACCGGGGCAGCGGGCGTGACGCTCAGGTTGTACGCGCCCTCGGCGACCTCGGGCAGCGTGTACGTGCCGTCGGCGCCGGTCGTGACGGAGTCGACGGGGACGCCCGTC
Organism: Streptomyces sp. NPDC002125; assembly: GCF_053593715.1. NCBI lineage: Bacteria > Bacillati > Actinomycetota > Actinomycetes > Kitasatosporales > Streptomycetaceae > Streptomyces > Streptomyces sp. NPDC002125. The sequence continues at coordinate 504,093 of NZ_JBSFDD010000003.1, forward strand.
AGGGAGACGGTCGCCTTGGCGAGCGGCTTGCCGGTGACGTCGAGGACGGTGCCGGTGACGGCGTGGCGCGGGACGGCGTCGAGCGCGACGTCCTGGGTGAGCGGCGTGCCGGTCGTCAGCGTGACGCCGGAGACCGTCCTGCCGGTGTAGCCGTAGCCGCTGACGGTGAAGTCGTACGTGCCCGCGGGCAGCGTCAGCCGGTACGCGCCGTCCGCGCCGGTGGTGACCTGGCGGCCACCGGTGGCCTGGAAGGTGAAGCCCCGCAGCGCGGCGCCCGTGGCCCTGTCGGTGACCTTGCCGGAGACCGTCACCGCCGTGTGCGGGGCCTTGTCGACGGAGGCGAGGATGTCGAGCTTGCCCTCACCCCAGACGTTGTTCATGCCGGCGGTGCCGCCGCAGCGCGTGTCCTCGACGTCACGGGCGCCCTCGTTCAGGAGCGCGCGGGTCTCGTCGATCCTGCCGATCAGCGAGGGGGCCGCCGACCACAGCAGCGCCACCGAACCGGCGACGTGCGGGGTGGCCATCGACGTGCCCTGGATGGAGTTGTGCGAGGAACCGGGCCAGGTCGAAGTGATGTTCACGCCCGGCGCGGAGATGTTCGGCTTGGCCGTGCCGTCGACCGGCGAGGGACCGAATCCGGAGAAGCCGGCGATCTTGCCGCTCGCGTCGTAGGCGCCGACACCGTAGGACGAGTTCATCGAACCCGGCGGGTGGGTCGTCGAGCAGGTCACGCCGTTGCCGTCGTTGCCTGCCGCGAACGCCTCGAAGATGCCCGCCGCGTTCCAGGCGTCGAGGATGTCCTGGTACATGGGGGTGTCGGGGTCGTCGGAGCCCCAGGAGTTGTTGACGATGTTCGGGGCGAGGTCCGGGCGCGGGTTCTGGCCGTTGCGGTCGGTCGGCGCGAGGATCCACTGACCGGCGGCCAGCAGGTCGTCGTCGTAACAGACGTCCGAGGCGCAGCCCTTGGCGGCGATCCACTTCGCGTTCGGCGCGACCCCGATGCCGTTCTTGGCGACCATCGTGCCCATGGTGTGGGTGCCGTGGCCGGCGTTGTCGCACGGGGTGCCGCTGGTGCCGCACTCGCCGGTCGGGTCGTAGAAGTTGTAGTCGTGGCTGAAGGTGCCGTCGCCGTTGTTGCCGCGGTAGTTCGCGACCAGGTCGGGGTGGTCGTACTGGACGCCCGAGTCGACGTTGGCGATGACGATGCCCTCGCCGCGGTCGTCGTACTGGTCCCAGACCTGGTCGGCCTTCACGTCGGAGACGCCCCACGTGGGGGTGTCGTCGCCGTCCGCGGACGAGGTGGTGCGCGACGCCGTGACGCCGCTGCCGTCGGTCTCGATGTCGTCGAGCCTGAACGCGTTCCGCTTGACGATCGATTCCACGTCCGAGCGCTTCGCGAGCTCGTCGACGAGGGCCTGGTCACCGGTGACCTGGACCGTGTTGGCGATCCAGTAGCCCTGGTGACCGACCTTCTTCCTGTCGAGGAAGGAGGTGAGCGACTTCTGGCTGTCCTCGGCGGCCGTCCGCAGCGCCTTGTACGCGGCCGTGGCGGCCTTGGCGTGCGTCTTCTGCTTCCTGGCGGCCGTCAGGTCGGCCTTGTCCTTGAGGACGACGAAGAACGTGGCCTCCTTGCCGCCCTTCACCGCGCTCGTCAGCGCGCTGTCCACCGTGGCGCCGGTGCCGGCCTGCGTGGCGGTGTCGGCGGAGGCGGTCAGGGGACTGGCCAGCAGGGCGACCGCTGCGGACAGCGAGGCCGCCGCCCATATGGCGGCTCTGCGCCGGGGTGGTCGGGGCACGCTCATCGTTGCACTCCTCCAGGAACGGAACGGGGGGAGCCCGGACGCTAGACAGCCGCCATTACTTGAGCATTACAAGCTGTCCGGCTCTCCCCACCCCGCCGACGCCGACACCCTCAAGGGCCGGCTCGTCCTGGAACGACAGGGCGGCAGGACCCGGGGCCGGGGTGACCGACCGCGACAACGCCCCTTGGAGTCCTTCATGCACGTGCCATGGCGCTGAAGTCATGGTTGTCTGAGCCGGTTTGACGAACCAAAAGATCCCCGCGGCGCACAGCGCGGACGTACGAGGAATGAGGAAGAACGAAGATGTTACCGACGCTCGCCAGAACCCGTTCATGGCCCCTGTCCCGGTTGTCCGCCTCCGCTCCGGGCAAGCGTGCGGCCGGCGGGCTGCTCGCCGTCACCGCCTGCGTGGCCGCGCTGCTCGCGCCCGCCCAAACGGCCGCAGCGGCGACCGTCCCCGCCGGCCCGGTCTTCAACAAGCCGACCGGCAGCACCGCCGAACAGGAGGCCATTCGCACCCACGTCCGCTCCGTGATCGCGAACGCGGACAGCGGCTCGGTCCTGCGGCTCGCGATGTACCACCTGTGGGACGAGACGATCGCCGCGGACCTCGGCGCCGCGAAGGCCCGCGGCGTCAGCGTCAAGGTCGTCCTCGACGAGACCACCCTTGAGTACCGCGCCTCCTACGACCTCCTCAGGAGCAGCCTCGGCACCAGCACCTCCGCCGCCTCCTGGGTGGCCCTGTGCGCCACGGGCCGCTCGTGCCTCGGTACGGCGACGACGGGCATCAACCACAACAAGTTCCTGCTCGCGAGCAGCGTCGGCGGTGGCGCCCAGAAGAACGTCGTCGTCCAGCTGACCTCGAACCTGACGCCGTCCAACTACAAGCGATACTGGAACAGTTCGGTGACCGCCGTCGGCAACGCCACCCTGTACGACGGCTACGTGGACTACTTCACCCGTCTCCCGGCCCAGAACCGCACCGCCTGGTCCTACACGTACGGCAACGCGGGCGACTACAAGTACTACTTCTTCCCCCGCGCGGGCAGCGACGACACAACGGACACCGTGGTCAACGCGATGGACAACATCACCTGCCGCTGGACCGACTCCGCGGGCACCGCGCGCCGCACCACCGTCCATGCCGCGATGCTGAAGATCACCCGCCAGGGCGTCGCGGACAAGCTGCGCACCCTGGCGGGCCAGGGCTGCCTGGTCGACCTGGTCTACAGCGAGACCGACTCCGGCACCTGGAGCGCCCTGCACGGCGTCTCCGGCATCACCAACCGCTGCTACCAGCACGACGCCGACGACGACTCCACGACGCCCAACCTGATCGTGCACTCGAAGAACTGGATGGTCGACGGCATGTACGCGGGCACCGCCCAGAAGGTGCTGTTCACCGGCAGCCACAACTGGAGCGGCCCGGCCCTGCGCAACAACGACGAGGCCCTGCTGCGCATCACCACGCCGGCCGTCTTCGACGCGTTCGAGGCCAACTTCCAGACCACGCGGTCCGCCGCCGTGCCCGGCACCAGCGACAACGTGGCCGTCTGCAAGAGCTGAAAGCGGCCGGACCCGCCGCCGCGCGGTAGGCGCACACCGGTGCGCCTACCGCACGGGGTGGCGCCGCGGAGGGGCTGCCCACCGGGGTGATGTGGAACAGCGGACCACCGGCCGGGCGTCGCCTCGCGTACATCGATCGAAGTAGTCGTGTACTCCGCTGGCGCAGGCTCGAATGACGCGCCCGGGACGATGTTCCCGGGGGCAGGCCGGACCTACCGTCTGGCCCCATGACCAAGACATTCTCTCTGGCGGGCTTCGCCCTCGCCGTCCTCGCCTTCACGGTGTCCGATGCGGTCAACAGGGGGTACGACCCGTTGGCCGAGACGATCAGCAGGTACGTCAACCTGCCGCACGGCTGGCTGGTGACCGTCGGCCTCCTGGCGGTCGCGGCCGGGTCGGCGGCCCTTGCCGCCCGCGTCACCGGCGATCGATGGGGTGGGTGGCTGCTGCGCTGCTGGGCGGGATGCGTACTCGTCGCCGCTGTCTTTCCGGCGGACCCGCCGGGCAACTGGAGCAGCCCCTCGGTCTCCGACGGGGTGCACGGAGCGGCGGCCTGGGCGGGATTCCTCGCGTTGGCGGCCGCTGTCGTCCGGCTGACCGTCGTATGGCGGCGCGATCCGGCGTGGGCCTCGAAGGCGCGCGGCCTGACCGTCCTCGCGTGGGCGTCGTCGGTGGCCTTCGTGCTGTTCGCCGTGGCGATGGTGGACAGGGCGGCCCTCACCCACACGGCTCCTCTGGGTCTGGCCGAACGAATCCTCCTCGTCCTCAATCTCGCCTGGCTGGCACTGGCCGCCACATCGGCGGAGTCCCGGCCCTCGGCGTCGGGCACGATGGGCCGCATGACGTCAGGCATCGTCAAGTGAGCCCCCGTCCGCAGACCGGGTGGCACCCCCGGCTGGTGGACCTGGCCCTGGCGCTGCTGACCGCCGTGGGCATCGGTGCGGGTCCCGCCGCGATGGGCGCACCGCCGTCGTGGCACGGCACGTTCGGCCTCGGTGTGATCCTGGGCGGCCTGCTGCTGGTCCGCAGACGCCGGCCCGTGCTCGTGCTCGTCCTGTCGGCCGCCGCGCTGGTCGGCTACCAAGGTGCCGGTCTGTTCGAGGGCGGCGCCGTCTGGCCTCTGACCTTCGCCCTGTTCACCACCGCGCTCAGCCGCCCGGTCCGGGCCGCCGCCATCGGCGCCCTCACCTTGGCATGCGGCCTGGCCCTGCAAGGGCTGGACGCCTCCGAAGTCCTCGCCCGAGGGGGCGTCGAGCTGCTCTGGCTGGCCCTGGTGTCGGCTGCGGCGAGTTCCTGGCACCAGTACGGCCGTTGGCGGGCCGAACACCAGGCCCGTCTCCTGCAACTGGAACAGACCCGGCTCGTCGAGCAGCGCCTGACCATCTCCCGGGAGGTTCACGACGTGGTAGCCCATACGCTGGCCGTCGTCGGTGTCCACCTGAACGTCGCCGTCGAGGCCCTGGACGATTCGCCCGAGGAAGCGCGCGCCGCCCTGCGCACCGCGATCGCCGTGCGCAAGCAGGCCATGACCGACCTGAAGACGTTCGTGGGTGAGCTCCGCGACGTGCCGCAACACGGCCTGGAGTCCGTTGCCGGCCTGGTCGCGCAGGCCGAGGCCGCCGGGCTGGAGGTGCGCTACGTCTCGGAGGGCAACCCCGAGGCCGTTCCGGCGGCCCAGGCGCTCACCGCCTACCGGGTCGTCCAGGAGGCCGTGGTCAACACCCTGCGCCACTCCGACGCGGGGCGCCTCACCATCCGGATAGAGGCCCGGCCGCGAACCCTGGCGGTGCAGGTCACCGACGACGGGCGCCCAACAGCGGGCGTCACGGAGGGGCATGGCCTGACCGGGATGCGCGAGCGCGTCACGGCCCTCGGGGGCACCCTGCGTGTCGAAGCCGGCAGTGGCTTCGCGGTACAGGCCGTCCTGCCTCTGACGGACCACGTGACAGGCTTGGCGCCATGACCATCAGTGTGCTGCTCGCCGACGACCAGGCGCTCGTGCGGGCGGGGTTCCGCAGCCTGCTCGCCCGGGCCAAGGCCCTGGCCGTCGTAGGCGAGGCCGCCTCCGGGGAGGAGGCGGTACGGCAGGCCGCCCTGCTGGGGCCGGACGTCGTGCTGATGGACATCAGGATGCCGGGCATGGACGGCATCGAGGCCACCCGCCGCATCCTGGCCGAGCTGCCGACGACCAGGGTGATCATCCTGACCACGTTCGACACCGACGAGCACGTCTTCGAGGCGCTACGGGCAGGCGCGAGCGGCTTCCTCACCAAGGAGGTCGAACCGCCCGAACTGCGCCGGGCGGTCGAGGTCGTCGCGGCGGGCGACTCCCTGCTGTCACCGGGCGTCACCCGCCGCGTCATCGAACGCTTCGCCCACCGCCCCCGGCCCACCGCCGCCCTGGACGCACTGACGGCGCGCGAGAACGAGGTGGTCAGGCTGGTGGCGGAAGGACTCTCCAACGACGAGATCGCCGCCGCACTCGTGATCAGCCCGCTGACAGCGAAGACCCACATCTCCCGGGCCATCACCAAGCTGGGCCTGCGTGACCGCGTGCAACTGGTCATCACCGCCTACGAGCACGGTCTCGTCAGGGCCTCGCGCGCCGGCGAGCGCTGAGCGAACAGGAACAGAGCCCCGGGTCCCCGACCCGGGGCTTCGCGGAAGAGCGGAGGCTCGGGGCTGCTCGGCGGGATCGCGCCGCATGCCCCCGTCGGCTAGGCCAGGTCGTCGAGCGGCCTGAGGAACCGGCGCTCGTAGCGCTTGATGCAGCGGCTCTCACGAGCCAGTTCGATGGCCTCCTGGCACTCCGGGTCGGACACGCTGTCCGTGCGGTACTGCTCGTACGCGGCCAGACCGGGGAAGGAGAACAGGGCGTAGGCAATGTCGCTGTCGCCCTCACTCGGCAGGAAGTAGCCGTGGTGCGTCCCGCCGAACCGGTTGACGAGCCGGACCCAGCGGCGCCCGTACTCCTCGAAATCCTCAAGCTTGTCAGCGTCGATCTCGTACTTCAGGTGAATGGTGATCATGCGTGCATGATGCCTCGCGCTCCCAGCGGCGCGGGTACGGGCCAGCCGTGCGGGCCCCGGGGGATGTGGCGGAAGTGAAGAACCGGGTCGAACCAGGCCCGGCAAGGATCAAGGCAGGTGACGGTCGTTGCACACCTGGAGCTTCCGGGAACTGTACGCGTCCGGATAAGTTGCGGCCGTGATCGAAGCCTTGCCTGATGACGTTGCGCATGTGCTGGACCTCGCTATGTGCTTTGTAGCGGCTCCATCGGGCATCCAGCTCGGCATGCAGATTCGGCATCTGCGAGCACAAAAGCGCTGTGCGTGCGGCTGCGGATCGACGTACTTCAGCCTCGACGCTGAGACCGTTGCCCCTGCACCTGCCCTCACGGGTACGCAGGTGGTTGGCGACATGGAGGTGTTTGGCGCGAAGCAGGAGACCGTCGGCCAGGTGCAGGTGTTCACCGAGGACGGGTATCTGGCATGGTTCGAGGTCTGCTCGTGGAACGAAGAAGGTTTCACGCTGGCCGACGCGCACCGACGACTCTGCCCGTGCCACCGGCGGGGGTGAGGCGAGCGACCCGGGCCGGCCGCGGTGTTCTACTAGCCCTTCGACCGGGAGTGGCAGGGGTGAGGTGGCGGCCGGCCTCGAACAGCTCGTAGGACACTCGCCGTGAAGCGGCGGATGACCAGGCATCCGGCACGGATTCGGCATGAGGACCTGAGCCGGTCCGTCGGAGGTCAGCAGGGCGACCGGCTTCGGCCGGCGGAGCGCGACCTCGGCGACCGTGGCGTCGATGGCGTACTTGTGCCCGTGCAGTCCGGCACCGTTGAGCAGCTCCGCTGCCGCTTTCGCCGCCTGCTTGGTGATGACAGGCTCCACCACCGCACGATCCGGACGGGGGGACCATGGAACGGCATGAGCTGGAATCGCTGCTGGTCGGTGACGACGAGGCGACCGTGACCGCTCTGGCCGCCCTCCGCAGCGGCGCCCCGTACTCGGTGGAGGAGCGGGTACAACCCACCGGTGCGCGTGCCGGAGTCTTCAGCCGCCGACTTCAGCGCATGCGGATGCGCGGAATCGAACCTCCTGGGCTGGAACGAGCAGTGCGACTCATCAGGGAACATGACCGGCCTGTGCGCACAGCGCTGATCGATCCTGACGATCGGACACGGTTCACCCTGCTGTTCCTCACCGAGGACCGCAGCGCACTCGTGGCCTGCGTCAGCTGGACGCGGCCGCCGGCTGCCGTGAAGCCCGCTCTAGGAGTCCGGTTGCGGCGTCCTGGCCGTGGGCGGGGTGCTGCTGACGGCTGCTGCGGACGGCCGGGTGCGACCACATCCGTCCGTCGTCGTCGATGGCGGACCGGCCTTGGCATTCTGCGCCCCTGAGAATCACATGGGTCGAGTACTGGGCGCTGACAGCCACCCTGAACGCCGCAGTGACCGAAGAGAGCTGCCACCGCCTCGCCAAGGAGCTGAGCCGCCGTCCTGTCCCCGATGTCATCGGTTTCGCGGAGCGCCTCGCCGAGGCCCTCTACCGGACAACACCAAGCCGTGCTCGGTGTGTACGGGCGGCCGCCAGAGCGCTTCCTTCAGACTTCACGGACATCTCGGCTGACCAGTGTGCGCAGTGTGGGCCACAGATCGACGAGAAGGACCCGGTCGAGGTACTGAACCAGGTCGTCGTGCCGAGCGGCTGGGCACCGGGAACGAGCACGATCTCCGGACGCTCGCGGACGCGGCGGTGGACAGGTGAAGCGTCAGCGACCCCGGAGACCGACCGCCAGCGTCAGTTCAAGGACCCGGTGTGGTGATGCGAGATCGGGAAACAGCTCCCTGAGCTGCGACATCCGGTACCGGACCGTCTGGGGGTGGACGAACAACGCCGCCGCGACCTCGTCCCGTCTGCCCTGGTGCAGCAGCCACGCCCGCAACGTCTCCTCCAGCCGTCGAGCGGTCGCGTCAGGCAGGGTCTGCAACGGTGCGAGGGCTCGGACGCGCAGGTCTGCGAACGCCTCCGCGTCGGCGCTGAGCACCAGGTCGGGCAGGTGGTCCTCGGTGTCGCGAATGTCGGAGGAAAGGGAGCGCGCGCGCAGGGCTCGTGCGTACGAGGCGGACGCGTGGGTCCATGGCCGGGCCGGGCCGACCACGGCGGCGCGGTCGGTCAGCTGCCGTAGGAGACGTGATCGGTCGGCGTCGGGGACGAGGAGCACACCGGTGTCATCCGGTAGATCGTCGAGGACGAGGGTGTTCGGGTCGAGTGTCCGGTAGGCAGGCCGGGCCTGGGCGGCGGGCAGGAGAACGGCGGTCAGCGAAGCGGGAGGCTGCCACCTGGCCCGTCGGCCGGAGGCCAGCAGCGCGTCCGGGCTCGCACCGGCGAGGAGATCGCGGGCCAGGTGTTCCAGGTGGCGCTCGTGGGCTCTGCCCCGGGCGGCCAGTTCGTCGGCGTGGCCCGCGGCGCTCGCGGCGGAGAGCTCGTCGATGTAGGCGAAGGTCAGCTCGGCGAACTTCGCGACCTCGGCGGCGGGCAGACCCGCGGGGACGGCACCCGCTGCCAGACATCGCCAGGCGACCCGGGCGCCGACGCGGTAGGCGCTGAGCAGGGCGTCCATCGAACGGCCGTCGCGCACCTCGCCGCGGCCCAGCTCGTAGGCGGCGTCCCCGGCGTCGCCGCCCGTGGCGTTCCCGCTCGCAAGGTCCAGGTAGTGCCCCAGGGCGGTGCGGACGGCTCGGCGGATGGTGGCGCCCATGCGGCCCGACAAGGCACGGGCGTACGGAGGAACCTCGTCGATGATCGCCTGGACGACTTCGTCGGCGGTGGCCTTCAGTGCGGCTCGAAGGGCGGTGACCGTCGTCTCATCCAGGGTCAGTTCGCTGGCCCTCCGGATTGCATAGCTCATTTTTTGTTCCCTGCGAACAATTCAGCCGACCAGATTTACGTCCTGTGGTCAGGACCTTACGCCTGGAGGCACAGCAAGCTGGAGTCATGACGAGTACAGCCCTCCGCGGCAGGGCGTGGAAACTGCTGGAGATGGTCACGACGCCGCTGCTGCCGTCGGACTACCTCGACCTGGTCAGCCCGCTCCGTACGGGCGCCGACCTACGGGGGCGCATCGAGGCCGTGCGCCCCGAGACGAGTGGCGCCGCGACTGTGGTGATCAGGCCGGGACGGGCGTGGCGCGGCCACACAGCCGGTCAGTACGTGCGGATCGGGGTCGACGTCGACGGGGTGCGCCTGTGGCGTGCCTACTCCATCACCTCGCCGACGAACCGCCGGGACGGCCGTATCACGATCACCGTGAAGGCGATCCCGGAAGGCAAGGTCAGCAATCACCTGGTCCGCAGAGCGAAACCGGGCACGCTGATCCAGCTCGACCAGGCGACCGGTGACTTCGTCCTGCCGCGGGCCAAGCCCGCCAAGGTGCTCTACCTGACGGCCGGCAGCGGCATCACGCCCGTGATGGGCATGCTGCGCGACACCGAGCTCGACGACGTCGTCATGGTCCACTGTGCGCCACAGCCTCAGGACGTGATCTTCCGCAAGGAACTGCACCGCCTGGTCGTGGACAAGAAGCTTCGGCTCACCGAGGTGCACACCGACACCGACGGCAAGCTCGACATCGCCCGTCTCCAGGAACTCGTGCCCGACTGGGCCGAGCGCGAGACCTGGGCCTGCGGGCCCGCAGGTCTGCTCCACGCCGCCGAAGAGCACTGGACCGAACAGGGTGTCCAAGAACGCCTGCACACCGAACGGTTCCGCGCCGGCATCGTCGTCGCCGGCGAGGGCGGCGAGGTCACGTTCAGCGCGACCGGCAAGACCATCGACGCGGACGGCGTCACGCCGCTGCTCGACATCGGCGAGGAGGGCGGCGTGCTCATGCCCTCCGGGTGCCGTATGGGCATCTGCTTCGGCTGCGTCACGCCGCTCAAGGCCGGCGCTGTCCGCGACCTGCGTACCGGCGAGATCACCGAGGCCGAGCCGGGCGTCCTCATCCAGACCTGTGTGTCCGCCGCGGCGGGCCCCTGCGACATCGAACGGTAGGAGCACCTTGACCGCCATCGACCCCACTGCCCACCTGACCGCGGAGCAGATCGACGAACTGGGCCGCGAGCTGGACGCCATCCGCGACGAGGTGATCGCCGACCGCGGCGAGAAGGACGCCGCCTACATCCGGCGGGTCATCTCGGCGCAGCGCAAGCTGGAGCTGGTCAGCAGGGGTGTGCTGCTGTTCTCGATCTTCCCGCCCGCGTGGCTGATCGGCACCGCCGGGCTGTCCGTGGCGAAGATCATGGACAACATGGAGATCGGCCACAACGTCCTGCACGGCCAGTGGGACTGGATGCGCGACCCGAAGATCCACTCCACCACCTGGGAGTGGGATCACGTCTCGCCGTCCGACCAGTGGAAGCACTCGCACAACGAGCTGCACCACGCGTACACCAACGTGATCGGCAAGGACAACGACCTCGGCTACGGCATCATGCGCGTCGACGAGGACCAGCGGTGGCACCCCTTCCACCTCGGCCAGCCGCTGTGGAACTTCCTCAACGCCTGCTTCTTCGAGTACGGCATCGCGGCGTACGACCTGGAGCTCGGCAAGAACCTCACCAAGCGCCGCCGCAAGGACCCGGAGTTCCGCGCTCGAGCCAGGGCCGTGGTCCGCAAGATCCGTAAGCAGGTGCTCAAGGACTACGTGATCCACCCGCTGCTGTCGGGCCCCTCGTTCCTCACCACACTCGGCGCCACGTTCACCGCGAACCTGGTCCGCAACCTCTGGACCCACTCGGTGATCATGTGCGGGCACTTCCCCGAGGGCGTACAGGTCTTCGAACGCCGGTCGATCACGGGCGAGACACGCGGCCAGTGGTATCTGCGCCAGATGATGGGCTCGGCGAACATCAGCGGCAGCAAGGCCATGCACTTCATGACCGGGAACCTGTCGCACCAGATCGAGCACCACCTGTTCCCGGACCTGCCGAGCAACCGGTATGCCGAGGTCGCGGTGAAGGTGCGCGCGCTGTTCGAGAAGTACGAGCTGGAGTACGTCACCGGCCCGCTGCCCAAGCAGGTGTTCTCCGCGTGGCACAAGGTCTTCCGGCTCGCACTGCCGAACAAGCCGCCCAAGGTCGGAACGCCGGACCGTGACCAGGACCTCATCGCCGCCTGACGTCCCGCCGCACCTCAGCCCTTGGTGACTGTCACTGCTGCGACACGACGGCCTACTCGGCCAGTGGGGTTCCCTGCTGCGCAGGTACCGGTGGGCGACATCCGCGTTCCGCTCCGGGCCAACAAGAAAGCCCCCGGCCGCTGGCCTGGGGCTTTTTCATGGAGCGGGTGACGAGAATCCAACTCGCGCTCTGAGCTTGGGAATCAACGGTTCCTGGATTGTTGCAGGGGACCTGACCTGCGATTTCGGATCGGCCAGGTGGATGACTCCCGGCCTCTGGGAGCCGTATCTGACCGCTGTTGTCCGCTCTGCTGGGCACGGATGGGGCACGAGAGCCGGCAGCGCGACGCGTGCTCCGGGCGGGCCGGCTGGTCAGAGAGGGATGATGCGAACCTGGCTGCCGCAGAGCTTGGTCATGTCGTCGCTGTCGGAGGTCAGCAGGGCGACAGGTTTCGGCTGGCGGAGTGCGACCTCGGCGACCGTGGCGTCGATGGCGTACTTGTGCCCGTGCAGTCCGGCGCCTTTGAGGAGCTCAGCCGCCGCTTTCGCCGCGTGCTCGGTGACCGGCTCCACCTTGATGCGGGACAGGGCCCAGTTCAGGCGGGGCATGTTGGTACGGGAGTGGGTTACTTCCACGATGGTGTTCGCCCCGATCACCAGGTCGGCTCCCATGTCGTGGAAGACCTGAAGCATCGCGAGGAGCTTGCGGTCCTGCGCGATCCAGGCGGAGAGCCCTTCCGAGTCCAGGACAACGGTCTCGATGCGCTCGCTCACGCGGCGTCCGCGCCCTTGGCGGAGCCGTCGCCGCCGAAGATCTTCGAGCGGGCCTCGGCGAGCTCCTCGTCGCTGAAGCCTCCGTGCTCCTCTTCATGCCGGCGTAGGTCGTCGCCCAGGAGTTGGTGCCGGATCTGGCGGGCTACGGCTTCGGCCACGTAGCCGGAGACGTTGTCCGTGAGCTTCCGGAGCTCCGCCACCTGATCGCTGGGGAGCGTGACGGTGATGCGAGTCGTTGAGGACATATATCAAGCATACTGGAGTATGCACACGCTTGCTCGGGTCTCTGGCCCCTAGTCTTGACGCCCGCTGTCGCGCGCTCCGGGTGAAGGCGTGGGGGCCGCACCGTTGGACTGCAATAAGAGCGGTCCCAGTCATTGGCCAGGGCCTTCATCATGAAGCGGGTGACGAGAATCGAACTCGCGCTCTGAGCTTGGGAATCACGACGTTTCGTCACCCGTCTGAGTCGATGACCTGCGTCGATGCTGCTGGAGGTGGGCGTCTCGCCCCCTGCCGAGCGCTCCTGTTGTCCGTTGCTTACCGCGCCGTCTGGCATGCGTGTGGCACGGTCCTCGCCAGACACTGGTTGCCGGAGCTACAGATCGTGACTAGGCCTTGCCGGATCGTATCCGCCGAAGGGATCATGTCCACAGCTAGACGGCTATGCACCAAGGGGGGTACATGGTTCCCGAATGGGGGGAGGGCGGTTTTCTGCCGCCCGGGAGGTACAGGATCGATCCTGATGAAGCTGAACAGCTCCTTGTTGCAGACGAGAGGTTTCAGGTTTCCGCGACCAGGGCCCAACTGTGGTCTGGCCTCGACACCTACCTGAGCCGGTTCTTTGATCTTGAAGACCGTCATCAGGATGTACTTGATGGATCCCAGCTCATCCATGCCCTCTGGCTTGGTGGCAGCTACGTCAGCTCCAAGATTAATCCGCAGAACATAGATCTAACTGTGTTGATCGATGAGCGAGCAGCTTCCGCCATCAGAGGCTTGGAGGGCAGCCGGTGGCTCAGCTCAGCGTTCAACCGTAAGGCCAGGCTGGCAGAGTTCGGGGTCTCTCCCCTGAGGGTTGGGTATAGGCCTGTTGTCTCAGTCTTTCGCGCCGAGCTGCTGGACCCGGAGGATCAGGCGTACCTTCGGGAGCGAGGGGCATGGGACGACTGGTGGCAGCGCTGTCGGCCCCATGGGGTAGACAAGTCCGAGCCAACCCTTGAGACCGTCGCACCGCAGCGTGGCTACCTGGAGGTGACGCTATGAGCACAAGCTGGCGCCAGCGTGCCCTTGAGCGTAACCGGGAAGCGAACCGGCAGTTCTTCGCAGAGCTTGAGGAAGATCACCAGGACCCTGACAGCCATGAGGAAGAGCTACGGCGCTTCTGGCTGGAGGCTGCGCGCCACTACGACTCCACTGCGACTCTCGATGAGGAGCTGACGGTCCGGCTCAAGGGGGATGCCGCAGACCGAGGGGCGCTCGACTTCAGGATCGGCGATGCGCTGCTAAAGCCCTTGCGGGACGGTGTTAGTGCGGCTGCTCGAAAGGACGTTGAGCTCGAACTCACGGGGCTTTCTCAGGGGAGTACGGTCCTACACGTGCGCCCCAAGATTGCAGAATCGATGGAGCTGCAAGGGCAAGAGGATCTAGCCAGCGTAGATTCCTCCGTTGCAGATCCGGCGATTCGCGACCTTCTTAAGTTGGTTGACGCGGCGGAGAATGAGCGCGACGTTCGCCAGTGGGAGCGCATGGTTCCCGGCCTGGACGGTGTCGTTGAAGCCCTCGATAAATTTGATCTCTCGATGGAGATGCGTTGGCGTAGCTTGGATGGGGCAGTGCGGTCTTCCTGCTTGTCCGGTCGGGGCAAGGGTTATGTTCGGAATCTCCGCAACGTTGATCTGTACAAGTCGCAATCTGTGATCACTGGGCGGATTACCGAGCTTCGGGAAGCGGGCCTGGTAAAAGTTAAGACCGGCCTGAGTAGGCGGTCTACTGCGTATGAGGTCCGTGTCGAGCGGGATAATCTAATAGATATGCATCTTGAACTCGGGATGATGGTTTCCTTCGTGGTTCAAGTTATTAAGAAAAAAGACAAGCTTGGGCGGGAGAGGTCGACCGAATTTCGCTTTGTCCGTATGGGGGATGGGCAGGGCAGTATCTTCGACGAGTAGGTCGGCGGAGCGGGTTTGGCCGGTGTCCTGCCCGGTTTGGGGTCGAGCATGATCAGGGGGCCGTACGCTGGCCGGCAACTCGGGCAGGCTGTGATCCTGCCCGGAATTTGAACGAGTGGCCCCCTGGTCTTGCTCGACGCGGGACCCGAACCGGGGAGGTGGCTAAAGCCGTGGAGCCGACCGCCCCAGCCACAGCGGGTTTCTTCCCCACCATGGTGCTCGCTCTAGCCGCGTGACCGGCGTAGCCGGGGCCAGAGCGGGCCGAAGGCAGGAGCGTCAGGCCCCGGCGGTGAGCCGGGGAGCGCGCGGCGAGCGGAGCGAGCCACCTTGATGAAGTAGAGAAAGTCTTACCGCGCAGCGTCCTGGGGCGCATCGTCGCGTTCGGCGCGGAACTGGTCCAGGAGGCTGAAGAACATGTCCAGGGGCGCAATCCCCGCCGCTTCGGCTGACCGTTCGATCTCGGTTGCCCAGCCCAGGGAGCTTTCGTAGCCGAGACGTAGTCGCGGCCAGAGCCACTCGTTGAACGGCCCGCCGGGTTCGAAGTCTGCCGTCGACGGAAGCCCGTGGATCTCGCATGCGACGCGGTACCCGTACAGGATCGAAGCGAGGTGAGTGATGGACTGGCCCCGCACGTACATGCCTGGCCGGAGACGCACGTCGTCAAGGTAGTCGTGCAGGTCCTTCAACTCGGACAAAGACCTTGGCTTGGGAATCTTGGCACTGCTGGTCACGCCGATGTCTCCAGAAAACGTTGACCGTCGTGGCTTCGTACGTGAGGGCCCGCCCCGTCCAGCGCATCGAGCAGGCGGATCGCGTAGACCTCGGACATGCGCTCGGTGATCTGCTCCGGCGTGAGCCAGTCAACCGCGGTGGACTCGGACGACGTGCGCTCGGTGCCCCCGGAGGGCTTGCAACGGAAGACCATGGCGACCACGCCCCTGGTGGTGTTCTTGTAGACCCCGGTGAGCTCGTCGACCTCGACGTGAATGCCGGTCTCTTCCCAGACCTCGCGGCTCACGCCCTGCTCCGGGGACTCCTCCAGTTCCAGCACTCCGCCCGGCAGCTCCCATGTCCCGTTGTCCGCACGGCGGATCGCCAGGAGCCGGCCGTCATCGCGCACGACAGCCCCCGCCACGGACACACTGTGCTTCGGCGTTGACGGGGCTTCTTGGGCGCTGTTACTCATGTACAGGAGCATAGGAGAGTGAGTAGGTCGATGGGAACAGCAGTAGGAGGTGGCAGGGCCGTACCCCGGTACGTTCAGATCGCCGATGAGATCGTTCAGCAGATCCGGGCAGGTGTCCTCAAGCCTGGTGACATGGTGCCGAGTGAGTCCGAGTTGGTCGACCGCTACGGCGTGTCCGGCGGCACGATCCGCAAGGCCATGGTGGAGGTACGCGCGAGCGGCTTGGTCGAGACCCGGCACGGCAAGGGGTCCTTGGTAAAGGCTCGGCCCCCGGTACGTCATCGGTCTTCGGACCGGTTCCGGCGCTCGCATCGCAAGGGTGGCAAGGCCGCGTACCTCGCGGAGTCGGAGCAGGCTGGCGCGACCGCCAAGGTCAGTGTCCTGTTCATTGGCCCGGCTGACGCGCCGGATGACGTCGCGGAGCGCCTGGGCGTGGACCCCGGAGCCAAGGTGTTGGCCCGCCGGCGCCTCTACTTCCGCAACGGCACCCCGGTCGAGACCGCTACGTCTTACCTGCCGTGGGACGTCGTGAAGGACATCCCGGAGCTGTTCTCCGAGAACCCGGGCCCTGGTGGGATCTACGCCCGACTTGAAGACGACGGCCATGTCTTCGCGGAGTTCGTCGAGACCCTTCAGGCGCGGCCGGCCTCTAAGGCGGAGTCCTCCGAACTCGCGCTGAGCCCCGGCTCCCCGGTCGTTCACCTCATCCGGGATGCCGTGACCGAAGAGGGTCGTGTGGTCGAGGTCTGCGACACCCTCATGGCCGCTGACCAGTTCGTCTTCAGCTACAGGATCCCTGCCACCGACTGACGCGCACTCAACTCACCTCAACCCGCCGCGATTTCTTCGTCGTAGCGGGTTGACTCATGTACAGGAGTGCTGCACTCTTCTTCATGTCACTCATATACATGAGTGACGGAGTTGAGCACCTACAGAGGAGTGATCTGCTGTGCGTCAGATTCCCGTCGACACCACGAACGCGACCGTGATGGTCGCCAAGGCTCCCCAGCCGAAGGTCAAGGACCGCCGTACCGGTGAGATCGCGCTCGACAAGGACGGCGTGACGCTGATGACGGTGGAGGTCATGTTCTCCACGCCGGACGAGGTAGAGATCCTCAAGCTCACCGTTCCCCAGCCGGGCGTCTCCGAGGACCTGGCCATGGGCACCCCGGTCGCGCTGACAGGGCTGGTCGCCTCGGCATGGGAGAACGAGTTCAACGGGCAGAAGCGGCACGGGATCGCGTTCCGCGCGGTCGCGGTCACCTCGCTCGCCGCCGCGTCATCGGCCTCGAAGGCGGCCTGATCATGACCGGCTTCACGGTCGCCCTGGCGCTAGTTGTCGCTACCGCAGTCATCCTGCGGTGGCGGCGCCCCGCCTGGTACTGGCTGGCCTTCGGCGCGGTCCTCGCCGCCGTGCGGGTCTTGGTCCGCTACATCTCCGTGATGGACGCGTGCGGGCTGACCGTCCCGCCCTCCCGCTGGCGCCTGGCCTTAGCCCGGATGACCAACCGGCCCGTGCCGGAGTCCCGCGCCCCGCGCATCCTGCGCGTCCACCCCACCCGCACCGGCCTGGTGCTCCGTCTCAAGTTGCGCCCCGGCCAGGACGCCTTCGACGTCTCCGCCGCCTCGGACCGGCTGCGTCACTCCTTCGGTATGTACGGCGTGACCTCCCGCGAACTGCGCTCCGGCGTCGTCGAAGTACGTATGACCGGCTACGACGTCCTCAAGCGGGTGCAGATGCCCGCCAAGACCGACCCGGCACCGATGCGGGTCCCGGTCGCCCTGCGGGAGGACGGTGCTGTCCACTACCGCGACTACCGTGCCGTGCCGCACGGGCTCACCCTCGGTGCCACCGAGTCGGGGAAGTCCGTCTATCAGCGCAACCTGGTGGCCGGCCTCGCACCGATGGACGTCGCACTGGTCGGTATCGACTGCAAGCAGGGCGTCGAGCTCTTCCCGCTGGCCCGCCGGTTCTCCGCACTCGCCGACAACCCCGACACCGCCTTGGACCTCCTCGATGCGCTCGTCTCGCACATGGAGGACGTCTACCAACTGATCCGGGCCGAACAGCGGATCACGGTGAACGTGCCGGATGCGGAGATCGCCGCTGACATCTGGGACCTGCCCGACCACTTGCGACCGGTCCCGGTCGTGGTCCTGGTGGACGAGGTCGCCGAACTCGCCCTCTTCGCCACGAAGGACGAGGAGAAGCGCCGCGACCGGATCATCACCGCGCTCGTGCGGCTCGCCCAGCTCGGCCGGGCTGCGGGGATCTACCTGGAGATCTGTGGGCAGCGCTTCGGCTCCGAACTCGGCAAGGGCATCACCATGCTCCGCGCCCAGCTCACCGGCCGCACCGCACACCGGGTCAATGACGAGTCCTCCGCCAACATGGCCTTCGGCGACATCGCACCCGACGCCGTCCTCGCCGCTATCCAGATCCCCACCGAGACGCCCGGCATCGCCGTCACCGGTGATTCCTCCGGAGGCTGGGCCCGCATCCGCGCCCCGCACACCTCGCTCCGAGCGGCCGTGAACATCTGCAACCGGCACGCCGACCGCACCCCGGACCTGCCCGTCCTGGCAGCCTTCCGTCCTGCCGTCGGTTCCCTGGCTCCGGCCTCCGAGCCGCTCACCAAGGCTGCCCCCGCGACGGCCTGACTCCGTCCCGCATTCCGGTCGGCGTGACCGCATTGCGCCAGGTCCCTACCCGCTCCATGCCTCAAGGAAGGGAGACCGACTCCCATGTGTGAGCACATCGAGGACTTCCACCGCACCGTCCTGATGCTCGGCGCCCTGGCCCTGTACGCCGAGATCCCCGGCGCCGATGACGACTTCATCGACACCATCGGCCCGTCCCTAGCCGTATCCCTCCCCGAGCCGCCGCCGGGCATGTTCCCGCCCGGCTACGACACCATCGGCGGCGTCTGATGGCCCGGCCCGCGTTCCGCGTGGATGCCGTCCTGGTCCAGGCCGTCATCGCCGGTGCCCTGTCCTTCGCCCACCTCCACGACCTCGCCGCCGCCGCCGGACAGGACGGCTGGAAGGCCTGGGCCTACCCGATCTCGGTTGACCTGCTCCTGGTCGCTGCCTGGCGTCGCCTGCGCAGTGAGGGCCCGTCCCGGCTGGCCTGGTGCTGGTTCCTCATCGCACTGTTCGCCTCGCTGGGTGCCAACGTCGCGACCGCCGGGTTCCTCGACCTCGCCCACCCGCCGGCCTGGCTGCGGTTCGGCATCGCGGGATGGCCCGCCCTTGCTTTCCTCGGCGGCACCCTCCTCGCCCACTCCCACACCTCCGAAGACCCGGAGTCGGTTCCGTCGGCGCCCGCAGCTGCGGAGCCCACTCCGGAAGTCGGGCTGGAGGCCGCCCCCGATCGACCGGAGCCCGAGCCCCTCGCCGCGGCTGCCGAGGACATCCCGGCGCTCGCCCCCGCTCCCACTGCCCCGGTTGGTCCGTCGGTCCCGGCCGCGCTGGTCGACCACGCCCGCAAGCTCGCCGACGACCACCACGCCCGCACTGGTGCCCGGATCGACACCGAGACCCTGCGCGCCCGCCTCGGCGTCCCGCCACAGCTCGCCGAGACCATCGCCGCCCAACTCGCCTGACCAGAAGGGAGAACCACCGCCATGCCCGCTCGTGACCACTTCCACTCCGTGATGCGGATCGGCCCCGTACAGATCGGCACCCACCGCGACCGCCACGGCCACACCAAACACGCCGCCGTCTGCAGCGCTGACCGCTGCGGCTGGTCCGCCGACTACTCCAGCCAGAGCGCCGCCCAGCTCGCCGCCCGCACCCACCGCTGCACCGCCCGATAGGAGACCGACCCGTGGATGTCCCGCTCTGGCTCGCCCTGATCGTCGTCGGCGCTCTCGGCATCAAGCTCATCCGCCCGCCGCTGTGGCTGGTCGCCGTCCTGCTCCTGGGCGGCTACCTCCTCGCCGACAGCTTCCTCGCCCCCGCCATCGACACCGTCACCAAGTAACCGCCCCCGAAGGGAGATCCACCATGTTCAAGCCCAAGGTCCCCACCATGCCGCAGCCCACTGGCTTCATCACCCCGCCGGCCGTCGTCGAGCCGACCAGCGTGGTCCAGCAGAGCCCCACACCGCTGGTCGCCTCGACTCCTGCGGCCCGGCCGACCGTCCAGCTCACGTCCGGCTCCGTCCTCGCGCTCGTGGGTGGTGGGGCGGCCGTCGTCCTGGTCGTCGGCGCTGTCTTGGTCTCGATGCTCCTCGCGGTCGCGATCACCGGCGCATCCGTCGCCATCTGTGCCCTGGTCATCCGCTCGCTCATGGCAGACCAGCACCGCTGACCGGCCTCCGGGCGGTGCCACAAGCCGCCAAGCATCGCCGCCGCCCGGACGGCCCACGCACTCCCTTCCAACCGCGATCGAAGGAGAACCGTGGACACCCAAGCGCTCGCCCTCGCCTTACCGCTCATCGGCTGGGCCTCCCACACCGCCCTGCTCACCCACCGGCTCGCCACCGCCCGCCGGGACCCCCTCACCGGCCTGCGCACCCGCGCCGATGGACCGCCCTCGCCGAACGCGTCATCCGCCGGCACCCGAACGCCACCGTCCTCCTGCTCGACCTCGACGACTTCAAGAACCTCAACGACACCCACAGCCACGCCGCCGGGGACGTCGCCCTGGTCGTCACGGCCGAACGCCTCGCCGCCTGGTGCGGACGCCACGGCATCGCGGGACGCCTCGGCGGAGACGAATTCGTCGCCATCGCCCGTCAGGCCCCAGACCTCGAGAGCCTCCACCGCGCCCTGAACCAGCCCGTGGCCTACGCCGGGCGTCGGCTCCCGGTCTCCGTATCGGTCGGCTCCTGCCACGTGAAGGACCTGCCGGTCCGCAGCCTCTCCGACGCGCTCGCCACCGCCGACAGCGCGATGTACGCGGCCAAGGGAACGGCCGGCCGACGCGGCACCCGCACGCTCAACCGCTGATCTTGACCGGCCTCCGGACGGCGCACAAGCCGCCAAGCATCGCCGCCGCCCGGACGGTCCGGCCCCTTCCAACCGCAATCGAAAGGACCACCATCATGGCCCAGCACACCCCTGCCCCGACGCGCATCTGCCCGGACTGCGACGGCTTCCCCGCCGTCGCCATCGACACCGGCACCCTCCTCGACGACGGCACCCGCGCCACCCTCACCGTCACCTGCCGCCCATGCCACGGCACCGGCACCACCCGCACCACCACAGCTTCGGCCCCGGTCGTCCAGCGGGAGCACGCGTGACGGACACGATCCTTACGGGTCTGGACCCGGCCACCCTCGGCGACCTGCTGCGGGTGGCCGGGTCCACCGGCTTCGACCGCTGGCAGGACCAGATCCGCCGCACCGGCGGCTGCTCCAACCCCATCCACCTCTCCGGCTGGACCCTCACCAAGGACCGCGCCACCGGCCAGCCCCTGCACCACTACTCCACCGAAACCGAGCCCGGCGGACACCTCCGCGTCGCCTGCGGCAACCGCCGCGCCTCCCGCTGCCCGGCCTGCGCCTGGACCTACTCCGCCGACACCTACCACCTGATCCGCGCCGGACTCGCGGGCGACCAGGACAAGGACGTCCCCGCCACTGTCCGCGACCACCCGCGCGTCTTCGCCACGCTCACCGCCCCCTCCTTCGGCCCGGTCCACAACCGTCCCGACACGGGCCGGTGTCGCTGCGGCACGGCCCACGCCCAGGAGGACGACACCCTCGGCACGCCGCTCGACCCGGACTCCTACGACTACGCGGGAGCGGTCCTCTTCAACAACCACGCCGGGAACCTCTGGCAGCGCTTCACCAACCGCCTCCGCCGCGAGATCGCCGCCCGCGCCGGCCGCACCCAACGCGAACTCAAAGAAACCGCACGGGTCTCGTATGGCAAGGTCGCCGAGTTCCAGAAGCGCGGCGCCGTCCACTTCCACGCCGTCATACGCCTCGACGGCCCGGACGGAGCCGACAGTCCGCCGCCCTCCTGGGCCTCGGTGCAGCTGCTTGACGACTCCATCCGTGCGGCCGTCGCGCACTCGTACACGACCATCACCGTCCCGGCCGCCGCCGGCCAACCCGCACGCCCGCTCCGCTGGGGCACCCAGCTCGACATCCGTCCCATCCGCGCCTTCGACGCCGGGACCGACATCACCGAACAGGCCGTCGCCTCCTACGTCGCCAAGTACGCCACCAAAGCCGCCGAGACGACCGGCACCATAGACCGCCGCGTCGGCA
Source organism: Streptomyces sp. NPDC002125 (assembly GCF_053593715.1). Taxonomy (NCBI): domain Bacteria; kingdom Bacillati; phylum Actinomycetota; class Actinomycetes; order Kitasatosporales; family Streptomycetaceae; genus Streptomyces; species Streptomyces sp. NPDC002125. Next base: position 525,991 of record NZ_JBSFDD010000003.1, read on the forward strand.
ACCGTGAGGCCCTGGTCCTCCTCGACGTCCCCGACCATCCGCGTCGACTCATCGAAGCCTGCTTCGACCTCGACCCGCTCTATCCCGACCGGCGGCTGCGGGCGTGGGCTCACATGCTCGGCTTTCGCGGCCACTTCTCCTCCAAGTCCCGCCGCTACTCGACGACCCTGGGCGCGCTCCGCCAGGTCCGAGCCGACTACCGCGCCGCCCAACAGCGCGAGGAACTCGGCTTGCCCGACCCCGACCAGGACCCGACCGTCCTCGTCCTCACGGGCTGGCAGTACGCCGGACAGGGCCACAGCCCTGGTGAATCGGTCCTCGCCGCCTCGATCGCGAGAGACCTGCAACTCAACCGAGAAACCGCACGTGAAGCCCTCGCCCTGGAAGGAGACCGGTCGTGACCGACCCCCTGCTCACCGTCGACCAAGCCGCCGAACGCCTCGGCACCACCGCACGCTTCCCGCGCCGCCTCATCGCCGAACGCCGCATCGCCTTCGTCAAGGTCGGCAGTCACGTGCGCATCAAGGCGAGCGTCCTGGAGGCGTACATCGAGGGGAACACCGTCCAGCCGATCCGCCGTCGCCGCTCCCGCTACGGAAGGGCCGCCTGATGGCCAACAAGAAGGGCAAGCGCCGGACGTTCGGGGCGGTGCGGAAGCTGCCGTCGGGCCGCTTTCAGGCTCGCTATCCCGGCCCGGACGGCGTGATGCGACCCGCTCCCGAGACGTTCGAGACTGCTCGTGATGCTGATGGCTGGCTCGCCGAGAAGCAGACCGAGATCCGGCGCGGTGACTGGCAGGACCCCGATGCCGGGGCAGTGGACTTCCGGGAGTACGCCCTCCTCTGGGTGAAGGAACGCCGTCTCTCGCAGACCACTGAGGAGCTGTACCGGCGACTCCTGCGGCTGCACATCCTGCCGGCCTTCGAGGACCTGGACCTCGACCAGATCACCGCTCCCCGCGTGCGGTCCTGGCGCTCGGAACGGCTCGACGCCACCGGGGCCGAGACCACCGTCGCCAAGAGCTATCGGCTCCTCAAGGCCATCCTTGAGACCGCCGTCGAGGACGAGCTGATCCGGCGCAACCCGTGCCGGATCCGGGGCGCCGGAAAGGAGACCGCGGCCGAACGTCCCGTCGCCACCGTCGACCAGGTCGACGCGCTTGCCGATGCCCTCGGCCCCCGCTGGCGGCTGATGGTCTACCTCGGCGCGTACGGGCCTCTTCGCCCCGAGGAACAGGCCGGGCTGCGCCGAAAGGACATGGACCTGGACAACCTCACCGTCCGCGTCAGGCAGGCTGCCCCGGAGCTCACCACGGGCAGGCGGGCGGAAGGGCCTACCAAGTCGGAAGCTGGCAAGCGGCTCGTCGTTCTGCCGGCCTTTCTGCGGACCGACCTTCGCCGGCACCTCGACTGGTACGCCGAGAAGGGCGCGGACGGACTGCTGTTCGTGGGGGAGAAAGGCAAGCCGTTCCGCCGGTCCACCTTCGGGCGGAAGTGGCGCGCGGCTCGCTCGAAGGTGGGTCTCCCCGACGGCTTCCGCTTCTACGATCTTCGTCACACCGGGCACACCCTGACGACCCGGTCCGGGGCCACGCTGAAGGACACGATGGTGCGCGCGGGACAGTCGACCGAGCGGGCCGCCCTGATCTATCAGCACTCGGACCTTGAGCGGCAGCGTGAGGTGGCGGCCGGCCTCGACCAGCTCGTGCGGGCCCGGCGTGAAGAGGCGGATGACCAGGCATCTGGCACGGATATGGCACGAGAAACCTGAACTGGTCCAGACAACAAAGAAGCCCCCGGCCGCTGGCCTGGGGCTTTTTCATGGAGCGGGTGACGAGAATCGAACTCGCGCTCTGAGCTTGGGAAGCTCATGTTCTACCATTAAACTACACCCGCGAAGCGCGCCGATGATCGGCAGTGCATCGTCGCACACTCTACCCCATCGCAGGCCCCCGGTGTTCCCGCCGTGGGGTCCGTGTCGCGTGGGCCGGGGTGGACGCGGTTGTGGGGGGCGGGAGTTGGGGGCGTAGCGTACGTAGTCGGAGTGCCGCCTGGAGTGGCGTCCTGTTCATCCCCTAATGTGGCGGTCTCGTCCATGGCTGGTTGGGGAAGGGACTTGATGGAGTCGATGGAGCGCACCGTCGTCCGCTGTGCCGAAGGGCACGTTTTCGCTACCTCTTCGTTTCCGATGCAGCAGCTCGGAACCGGGCGGATCGGGCCGGGGAGGCTCATTCGCTGTCCGCGCTGTGCGCGGCTGAGGCAGGCGGTTCCCGTGGCGTTCGGGGAGCGTTAGCGGGCGTCGGAGGGTGTTGTAGGTCTGTAGGCAGGGGCGCGCGGGACGGTCCGGTTGGGGTCGGCTCGCGCGTTCTGCGTATCCTCGGTGCGTGCTTCTCTCAGATAAGGACCTCCGGGCCGAGATCGATGCCGGGCGGGTTCGCATTGACCCGTTCGACGCTTCGATGGTGCAGCCCTCGAGCATCGATGTGCGGCTCGACCGCTACTTCCGGGTGTTCGAGAACCACCGCTATCCGCATATCGACCCCGCCGTCGAGCAGGTGGACCTGACGCGCCAGGTCGAGCCGGACGGCGACGAGGCGTTCATCCTTCACCCGGGCGAGTTCGTCCTGGCGTCGACGTACGAGGTCATCTCGCTGCCCGACGATCTGGCGTCGCGGCTGGAGGGGAAGAGCTCGCTGGGGCGGCTCGGGCTGGTGACGCATTCGACGGCCGGCTTCATCGACCCCGGTTTCTCGGGGCACGTGACCCTGGAGCTGTCGAATCTGGCGACGCTCCCGATAAAGCTCTGGCCGGGAATGAAGATCGGGCAGCTGTGCATGTTCCGGCTGAGTTCTTCGTCGGAGTTCCCGTACGGGTCCGAGCGCTACGGATCGCGTTATCAGGGGCAGCGAGGGCCGACCGCCTCGCGTTCGTACATGAATTTCCATCGGACACAGGTGTGATGCGGCATGGCTGGTGAAGAGCGGGAGAACCTGACGTACGAGGCCTTCGGGCATGCCGTGCGTGAGCTGGCGCAGGCGGTCGCCGACGACGGCTACGAGCCGGACGTCGTGCTGAGCATCGCGCGGGGCGGGGTCTTCGTCGCCGGCGGGCTGGCGTACGCCCTGGACTGCAAGAACATCCACCTGGTGAACGTCGAGTTCTACACCGGGGTGGGCACCACCCTGGAGATGCCGGTCATGCTGGCGCCCGTTCCGAACGCCATCGACTTCACGCGGAAGAAAGTCCTCATCGCCGACGACGTCGCCGACACGGGCAAGACGCTGAAGCTCGTCCGGGACTTCTGCATCGAGCATGTGGCCGAGGTGCGCAGCGCGGTCATCTACGAGAAGCCGCAGTCGCTCGTGAAGTGCGAGTACGTGTGGAAGAAGACCGATCAATGGATCAACTTCCCGTGGAGCGTCGAAAAGCCCGTCGTGCGCCGTGAGGGGCAGATTCTCGACTCCTAGCACGCCTGTGAGAGACAACGGAGGGGCCCCGGTGCCGTGCACCGGGGCCCCTCCTGCGCGTCGCGTCGGGTCAGATCGTGCCGAGCTTGATGATCGAGAGCAGGGCGATCAGCTGGATCGCCGAGGCGCCCAGGGCCTTGGGCCACGGCAGGTCGTGCGACTTGCTCACCATGGACGTGAACAGCGCTCCGGCGGCCAGCCAGGTGATCCAGCCCAGGATCTGGACCAGGGAGTTCTCGCCGCCCAGGAACAGGGCGAAGACCAGGCGGGGCGCGTCCGTGATGGACATGATCAGCATCGACAGGCCCACGGTCGGCTGCCACGAGCCCGTGCCGCCGAGCTGGCGGGCCAGGGTGTGGGTGACCGCGCCGAGGACCAGGCCGCCGATGACGAAGCCGATGCCGGTGAAGATCACGTACGGGGCGGCCGTGGAGACCTCCGCGTGGATCGCCTCGTCGCGCGCCTGGTCGAAGCCGAAGAGCGCGAGCAGGCCGTAGACGAACGTGACGACGATCGCGGTGCCCCACACGGGGTAGTCGCGCATCTGCCAGAACGTCGGGCCCGGCCGCATCACGATGCCGCTCAGCAGCTGCTTCCAGTGCAGCCGGGGTCCGGAGGGCTGCGCGGGGGCCTGGCCGGCCTGGTAGGTGCTGCCGTCGCCGTACGGGTCCTCGTTGATGCTGAACGCCTGGGTGTGCCCCGGGGCGTTGGCGTACGGGTCGTGCTGCGGGGGCTGGTGGTGCGGGTCGCCGAAGTACTCCGGCTCGCCGTGCCCACCCCCGTGTCCGTTGCCGCCGTGCCCGCCGCCGTACGGGGCGCCCTGGGGGCCGCCGTACGGTGCGCCGCCGTTGCCCCCTGCCGGGGGCCACGACTGCCCGCCGTACGGCTGCGATGGTGCCTGCGCGCCGTACGGCTGTTGCTGCTGCGGGTGTTGTTGCGGTGTGCGGTTGTCCCGGCCGCGTCCGATCCTGAATCCAGCCACCCATCGAACGTACCTGGTCCGCAGGGGGATGGGGCGGGAGCCGGGGGAACAGGGGTGCCATTGCGGCCTAGCTGTGACATCCCCTAGGGGGACCCTGGGGGGACAGCCCCACCCCCGGGGAGCCCTCCGGAGCCCCCGGGGGCACTCCCGGAGCGGTCCGGGAACGTCCCCGTACGCACCGAAGCGGCCGGTCCTGCCCCCGAGGCAGGTCCGGCCGCTTCCGTGCGGCGGGAGTGGACTACTTGACCGGCTCGGGCTCCGGCTGGCCCGCGGTCTCCGCGTCGCCCGCGGGGTCGACGGGGGTCTTCACCGAGTCCAGGAGGAGCTGCGAGACGTCGACCACCTGGATCGACTCCTTGGCCTTGCCGTCGTTCTTCTTGCCGTTGACCGAGTCGGTCAGCATGACGAGGCAGAACGGGCAGGCGGTGGAGACGATGTCCGGGTTGAGCGAGAGGGCTTCGTCGACACGCTCGTTGTTGATGCGCTTGCCGATCCGCTCCTCCATCCACATCCGGGCACCACCGGCGCCGCAGCAGAAGCCGCGCTCCTTGTGGCGGTGCATCTCCTCGTTCCGCAGACCCGGGACGCTCGCGATGATCTCGCGCGGGGGCGTGTAGATCTTGTTGTGGCGGCCCAGGTAGCACGGGTCGTGGTACGTGATGATGCCCTCGACCGGGGTCACCGGGACCAGCTTGCCCTCGTCCACCAGGTGCTGGAGCAGCTGGGTGTGGTGGATGACCTCGTAGTCGCCGCCGATCTGCGGGTACTCGTTGCCGATCGTGTTGAGGCAGTGCGGGCAGGTCGCGACGATCTTCTTGGCCGTCCGCGGCTTCTTCGACTCGTCGGTGACCTTGCCGTCGTCGTCGTACTCCTCGCCGAACGCCATGTTCAGCGCCATGACGTTCTCCTGGCCGAGCTGCTGGAACAGCGGCTCGTTGCCGAGGCGGCGGGCGGAGTCACCGGTGCACTTCTCGTCGCCGCCCATGATCGCGAACTTGACGCCCGCGATGTTGAGGAGCTCCGCGAAGGCCTTGGTGGTCTTCTTGGCGCGGTCCTCCAGGGCGCCGGCGCAGCCGACCCAGTAGAGGTACTCGACCTCGGTGAGGTCCTCGATGTCCTTGCCGACGACCGGTACCTCGAAGTCGAGCTCCTTGAGCCACTCCAGGCGCTGCTTCTTGGCGAGGCCCCAGGGGTTGCCCTTCTTCTCCAGGTTCTTGAGCATCGTGCCCGCCTCGGACGGGAACGCGGACTCGATCATCACCTGGTAGCGGCGCATGTCGACGATGTGGTCGATGTGCTCGATGTCGACCGGGCACTGCTCCACGCACGCACCGCAGGTGGTGCAGGACCACAGCACGTCCGGGTCGATGACGCCGTTCTCCTCGACGGTGCCGATCAGCGGACGCTCGGCCTCCGCCAGCGCCGCCGCGGGGACGTCCTTGAGCTGCTCCTCGGAGGCCTTCTCGTTGCCCTCCATGTCCTTGCCGCCGCCGGCCAGCAGATACGGCGCCTTGGCGTGCGCGTGGTCGCGCAGGGACATGATCAGGAGCTTGGGGGAGAGCGGCTTCCCGGTGTTCCAGGCGGGGCACTGCGACTGGCAGCGGCCGCACTCGGTGCAGGTCGAGAAGTCGAGGATGCCCTTCCAGGAGAACTGCTCGACCTGGGAGACGCCGAAGACGTCGTCCTCGCCCGGGTCCTCCCAGTCGATCTCCTTGCCGCCGGTGGTCATCGGCTGCAGGGCGCCGAGCGCGACGTCGCCGTCGGCGTTCCGCTTGAACCAGATGTTCGGGAAGCCGAGGAAGCGGTGCCAGGCGACACCCATGTTGGTGTTGAGCGAGACCGTGATCATCCAGATCAGCGAGGTGCCGATCTTGATCATCGCGGTGAAGTAGATGAGGTTCTGGAGGGCGCTGAGCGAGAGGCCCTTGAACGCGAGCACCAGGGGGTACGAGACGAAGTAGGCGGCCTCGTAGCCCTCGACGTGGTGGATGGCGCCTTCGAGGCCGCGCAGGGCCAGGATCGCCAGGCCGATGACGAGGATGACGTACTCGACGAAGTACGCCTGCCAGGCCTTGGAGCCCGCGAAGCGCGACTTGCGGCCGGCCCGCGAGGGCAGGTTCAGCAGGCGGATGGCCATCAGCGTGACGATGCCGAGCACGGTCATGATGCCGATGAACTCGATGTACATCTCGAACGGCAGCCAGCCGCCGACGATCGGCAGCACCCAGTCGGCCTGGAAGAGCTGTCCGTACGCCTGGAGCAGCGTCGGCGGCAGGGTCAGGAAGCCGATCGCGACGAACCAGTGGGCGAAGCCCACGATCCCCCACCGGTTCATCCGGGTGTGGCCGAGGAATTCCTTGACCAGGGTGATCGTGCGCTGCTTGGGGTTGTCGGTGCGGCTGCCTGCCGGCACCGGCTGTCCGATACGGACGAACCGGTAGATCTGCGCGACGGCTCGGGCGATGAGCGCAACGCCGACGACAGTCAGCACCAGCGACACGATGATCGCGGCGAGTTGCATTTGGGGGCTCCTCGGGCCTGCGAGGGTGGGATCCAGCGCGTACAAGAGATTACTAAGCAGTAACTTAATCAGTCTGTGCTGACACTATCCACTTATTCCGCCACGCTGTAGCCGGGCAGGCGGTGATCTGTGTCGCTCAGGTGAGCCTTCCCCGGGTGGCGCAGCCGGTGCAGTGCCGCACGGAGCGGGATCGCCGCGGACCGCGCCAGGATCGCCAGGTCGAGCCCTGTTCCATGATGCTCTGCGTAGTGCGCATCCAGGAGGGCGGGTTCGTCCCAGGGCATTCCGGAGCGGGCGCGGACCTGTGCCAGGCCGGTCAGGCCGGGCCGCAGGCCGTGCCGCCAGTACCCCGCCGAGGGCCCCAGGAGGGCGGCCTCGTCCGGGGTGAGCGGGGCCGGTCCGACCAGGGAGAGCTCTCCTCGTACGACATGGGGCAGCCGGGACAGCAGGTCGAGCCTGAGCCGCCGGGTGCGCAGCGAGCGCAGCTCGAAGGGGTGGCCGCCGATGCCGACGCGGGCCTCACATCTGAGCACCCCCGACAGGCCCCGGGCCCTGACGGCGAGCGCCAGGGCCGCGAGGAGCAGCGCGGGGGCCGCCAGGAGCAGGAGCGCCGAGCCGAGTGTCAGGTCCAGGCACCGCTTCGCGGTCACGCCCGCCAGTGCCGCGGTGGCCCGCCCGCCGGCCCGGCCGACCGCACCGGCCGCCGCGGACGCGGCGGGGTGCCGTGTCCTTCGTGCCGCAGTCTGCTTCGCGTTCCGCATGGCGCCTGCCCGGGTCGGTGAGGTGACGGTTTGACCGTCTCGCTGCATTTTGTGACAGAACGATCCCATGGTGCGAAGGTGGGTGGGGTGTGTGTCGCGCCCCGCGCGCCAGGTGTCGCGGGCCGGAGCGGGCCGGGCCCTTGCGGGGGCAGTGGCCGGGGGTCGCCCGGGAGCTGCGATTTCCACGAAATGCCTGGTGAAGTGGCTTGCGAGCACATAAGTTGAGCGTAAGTGGCTCAGGTCCTTTGACTCCGGGGTGGGTGTCATGCATCCTTGAGTCAGATCCACTCAAGTAGTCAGTTGGAGGAATTGAAATGGCACGTGCGGTCGGCATCGACCTGGGCACGACTAACTCCGTCGTGAGCGTTCTCGAAGGCGGCGAGCCCACCGTCATCACCAACGCCGAAGGCGCCAGGACCACGCCGTCCGTCGTCGCCTTCGCGAAGAACGGCGAGGTGCTCGTCGGCGAGGTCGCCAAGCGCCAGGCGGTCACCAACGTCGACAGGACGATCCGTTCGGTCAAGCGCCACATGGGCACTGACTGGAAGATCGAGCTCGACGGCAAGAACTTCAACCCGCAGCAGATGAGCGCCTTCATCCTGCAGAAGCTGAAGCGCGACGCCGAGGCGTACCTGGGCGAGAAGGTCACCGACGCGGTGATCACCGTCCCGGCGTACTTCAACGACTCGGAGCGCCAGGCGACCAAGGAGGCCGGCGAGATCGCGGGCCTGAACGTCCTGCGCATCGTCAACGAGCCGACCGCCGCCGCGCTGGCGTACGGCCTCGACAAGGACGACCAGACGATCCTCGTCTTCGACCTCGGTGGCGGCACCTTCGACGTGTCCCTCCTGGAGATCGGCGACGGCGTCGTCGAGGTGAAGGCCACCAACGGTGACAACCACCTCGGTGGTGACGACTGGGACCAGCGCGTCGTCGACTACCTGGTGAAGCAGTTCGCCAACGGGCACGGCGTGGACCTGTCCAAGGACAAGATGGCTCTCCAGCGTCTCCGCGAGGCCGCGGAGAAGGCGAAGATCGAGCTCTCGTCCTCGACCGAGACCACGATCAACCTGCCCTACATCACCGCGTCCGCCGAGGGCCCGCTGCACCTGGACGAGAAGCTCACGCGCTCGCAGTTCCAGCAGCTGACCGCGGACCTCCTGGACCGCTGCAAGAACCCGTTCCACAACGTCATCAAGGACGCGGGCATCCAGCTCTCCGAGATCGACCACGTCGTTCTCGTCGGTGGCTCGACCCGTATGCCGGCCGTCGCCGAGCTCGTCAAGGAGCTCACGGGCGGCCAGGACGCCAACAAGGGTGTGAACCCGGACGAGGTCGTCGCCATCGGCGCCTCGCTCCAGGCCGGTGTCCTCAAGGGCGAGGTCAAGGACGTCCTGCTCCTCGACGTGACCCCGCTGTCCCTCGGCATCGAGACCAAGGGAGGGATCATGACCAAGCTCATCGAGCGCAACACCACGATCCCGACCAAGCGTTCCGAGATCTTCACGACGGCCGAGGACAACCAGCCGTCCGTGCAGATCCAGGTCTACCAGGGCGAGCGCGAGATCGCGGCGTACAACAAGAAGCTCGGGATGTTCGAGCTGACCGGTCTGCCGCCGGCCCCGCGCGGTGTGCCGCAGATCGAGGTCGCCTTCGACATCGACGCCAACGGCATCATGCACGTCGCCGCCAAGGACCTCGGCACCGGCAAGGAGCAGAAGATGACCGTCACCGGTGGCTCCTCGCTGCCGAAGGACGAGGTCAACCGGATGCGCGAAGAGGCCGAGCAGTACGCCGACGAGGACCACCGCCGTCGCGAGGCCGCCGAGTCCCGCAACCAGGGCGAGCAGCTCGTCTACCAGACGGAGAAGTTCCTCAAGGACAACGAGGACAAGGTCCCCGGTGACGTGAAGACGGAGGTGGAGACCGCGCTCACCGAGCTGAAGGAGAAGCTCAAGGGCGAGGACACCGCCGAGATCCGTACCGCCACCGAGAAGGTCGCGGCCGTCTCCCAGAAGCTGGGCCAGGCGATGTACGCCAACACCCAGGCCGAGGGTGCGGCTCCGGGTGCCGAGGCGCCGGGCGACGGCCAGGCCAAGGCCGCCGACGACGACGTCGTCGACGCCGAGATCGTGGACGACGAGAAGGACCAGAAGGGCGGTGCGGCGTGACCGAGGAGACTCCGGGCTTCGACGAGAAGCCTGACGTCCCCTCCGGCGCCAACTCCGACGACGCCGACCCGAAGGCCGCCACCCCCTCCGAGGAGGAGGCGGCGGCCCCGGCCGGGGACGTACAGCAGACAGCGGCTCTGACGGCTCAGCTGGACCAGGTCCGCACCGCGCTCAACGAGCGTACGGGCGACCTCCAGCGGCTCCAGGCCGAGTACCAGAACTACCGCCGCCGCGTCGAGCGCGACCGGGTGACGGTCAAGGAGATCGCGGTCGCGGGTCTCCTGACCGAGCTCCTCCCGGTGCTCGACGACGTCGGCAGGGCCCGCGAGCACGGTGAGCTCGTCGGTGGCTTCAAGTCGGTGGCCGAATCCCTGGAGACGGTCGTCGCGAAGCTCGGGCTCCAGCAGTTCGGCAAGGAGGGCGAGCCCTTCGACCCGACGATCCACGAGGCCCTGATGCACTCGTACGCGCCGGACGTCACCGAGACGACCTGCGTGGCGATCCTGCAGCCCGGGTACCGCATCGGGGAGCGCACCATCCGCCCCGCGCGGGTGGCCGTGGCCGAACCGCAGCCGGGCGCCACGCCCTCGGCCGCGAAGGAAGAGAAGGCAGACGACGAGGAGAGCGGTGGCACCGAAGAGGTCTGACATCACGTCCGACCACTGCGGTGAACACCGACGGGGCGTGCGGCCGGCCACAGGGCCGGCC